>DASUVY010000142.1:0-20567 GCA_036378695.1 Candidatus Dormiibacterota bacterium | reverse complement strand
CGAGACCACGCCGCCGATGCGGAAGAAGTTGGGGTCTTGCGCATCCTTGCGCGAGCTGGGCGCCAGCACCTTGACCTCGTGGCCGAGCAGGCGCAGGTGGTGGCTGAGCTGGCGGATGTGCGCCGAGACGCCGCCCGGGTGCGACCAGTCGTAGGGCGAGACGAATCCGATTTTCATCGCAGGCTCCGGGCCGGGCGGGGCGGCGAGAGATTCGGCGGCTTGACGCGCCGGTCCGAAGGAACGGGTGGCGCAAGGAGGAGCGCAGCCACAGCTGCGTGACGACGCGGCGCCGGGGCCCGTGACGCCCGGAGCGGCCGGCTAGGCGCCGAAGATCCGTCGACCTGCCCAGCCCGGAGCCTCATGCCTACGGCGATCCCTCCCAGATGTGGTGCGGGAGGTGCCACTGCTCGGGGTGCTGGCGGATGATCAGCTCCAGGTGCCGCACCAGCCGCTCCGTGAGCGCGCGGACATCGGCCCCGCGGTCGCCGGTCGGCTCGGCCCAGATCGGCTCCCAGCCCTCGGCCATGTAGGTGTCGTCGGGCAGCCTGTAGACCGCCACCGGCAGCAGCGGTACGCCCTTGCGCAGCGCGATCGCCGCCGGGCCGGTCGGGATCGGCGCCGGCTTGCCGAAGAAGTCGACCATCACCCCGGTGCCCGCCACGTCGCGGTCGATGGCGGTCACGATCATCTCGCCGGCGTCGAGCGCCTGCACCACCTGCTTCAGGCCGGTGCGGTTGAGCGGCAGCACGCTGATCCCCAACCTCTGCCGCGTCGTCCGGTACCAGGCGTACAGCTCGGGCGGCTCCAGCTCCTCGGCGAAGAGCGCGACCGGCGTGATGGTCGCGGACCAGATCGCGGCCGCCACCTCCCACGAGCCCATGTGGGCGGAGACCACGAGCACGCCCTTGCCCGCGGCCAGGGCGTCGTCCAGGAACTGCTGGTTGCGGACCCTGAGCAGCGGCTTCAACTGCGTAACCGTGGCCGTCGGCAAGCGCATCAGGTCGGCGTAGGCCTTGGAGTGGTTGCGGAAGTTCTTCCAAGCGATCTGGCGAAGCCAGCGCTCGTCCGCTTCCGGCAGCGCCATCCGGAGGTTGAACTCCAGCCGGCGACGGGCCGTGCGGGAGAACACCCAGGCCAGGCGTGCGACCACGATCGCCAGCGCGTACGCCCAGGGTCGGGGCAGCTTCTCCATGACCCACTGCAGGACCCGGAAGCCCCGGTAGGCGAGCATCAGCCGACATTGAACATCGGCCGGAACGCGTACCACTGGTCGGGCCGCGACTTGATGAAGCGTTCGAAGTGCTCGACCACCCGCTGCATGAGCTCTGTCTGACCTTCGCGACCGGCGTCCGGCGGCGGCAGTCCGGGCTCGATGTGCACGTGGTAGCGGCCGGCGCCGCTGCGCCAGATGGTCGCCGGCAAAACGGCGGCGCCGGTCCGGGCGGCGAAGGCGGCGGGACCCGAGGGCACGACCGCGGTGTGGCCGAAGAACTCGACCTCCAGGCCGGGGCCCTGGGGCAGGTCGCAGAGCAGGGCGACCACACCGTTGGCCGCCAGCTCGTCCGCGATCGCCCGCACCGCGGCGCGGCCGAGCGGGATCACGCGCAGGCCCAGGGCCTCCCGGGTCTCGACCACGGCCTGGTCGAGGGAGCCGGGGAACCGCTCGGCGACCGCAGCGATCCGGTAGCCGAGGGCGCCCGCGTAAGAGCCGCCCATGTCCCAGGAGCCCATGTGCGGCACCGCCATCAGCACGCCCTTGCCGGCGGCCAGGGCGGTGTCCAGGTGCTCGCGGCCGTCGACCGTCATGCGCGCTACCAGCTCCTGGCGGCCCAGGCTGCCGATGAGCACGAAGTCGGCCAGCATGCGGCCGTAGTTGGCGAAGGCACGGCGCGCGACCCGGGCGGCGTCGGGATGGTCGCGGTCGAGGCCCAGCACGGCCGCGTAATTGCCGACCGCGCTGCGCCGCTGCGCGGGCGACAGCAGGTACCACAGAGACCCGCCCGCCCCCGCGATGGCATAGCGGGGGGCGGACGGCAGCGCCCGCGTGACGCGGGCGCCTACGCGATAACTAGTGGCGAGCACCCGCAGTCGAGCGCTCTTTGCGGGCCGCCGTCGCGGAGCTGTTCTTCTTGATGAACTCCTCCGTGAGCTTGCGCGCGTCGGAATCGCTGTGCTGCACCGGGGGCGACTTCATGAAATAGGAGCTGGGGCCTTCCAGCGTCCCCGACAGCCCGTGGTCGAGCGCCAGCTTGCAGCAGCGCACGGCGTCGATCACGATGCCCGCCGAGTTGGGCGAGTCGTGCACCTCGAGCTTGAGCTCGACATTGAGCGGCACGTCGCCGAAGCCCTTGCCCTCGAGACGGATCAGGGCCCACTTGCGGTCCTGCAGCCAGGGCACATAGTCGCTGGGACCGATGTGCACGTTGTCGGCGCCGATGTCGTAGTCGAGCTGCGAGGTCACCGAGCGCGTCTTGGAGATCTTCTTGGACATCAGGCGCTCACGCTCGAGCATGTTCAGGAAGTCGGTGTTGCCGCCGAAGTTCAGCTGGTAGGTGCGATCGAGGCGCACGCCGCGCTCGCGGTAGAGCCGCGCCAGCGTGCGGTGCACGATGGTCGCGCCCACCTGGGACTTGATGTCGTCGCCGATGATCGGCAGCCCCTTCTGCTCGAAGCGCTTCTGCCAGTAGTTCTCGCGCGCGATGAAGACGGGAATGCAGTTGACGAAGGCGACGCCCGCCGCCAGCGCCTGCTCGACGTACCACTTGGTGGCCTCCTCCGAGCCCACCGGCAGGTAGTTGACCAGCACGTCGGCGCGCGTCTCCTTGAGGATGTCGACGACGGCGGAGGTTTCGCCCGGCGCCTTCTCGATCAGGTCGGCGAGGTACTTGCCGATGCCGTCGTGCGTCATGCCGCGCTCGACCTTGACGCCCAGGTGCGGCACCTCGGCGAACTTGACGGTGTTGTTCTGGCCGGCCCAGATCGCCTCCGAAAGGTCCTTGCCCACCTTCGTCTTGTCGACGTCGAAGGCGGCCACGAACTCGATGTCACGGATGTGATACCCGCCCAGGTCGACGTGCATCAGCCCAGGTACGAAGTCCTTGGGCGACGCGTCCTTGTAGTACTGCACGCCCTGGATCAGGGACGACGCGCAGTTGCCGACGCCGACGATGGCGACGCGAACCTTGCCGTCGCCGCGGGCGTGGCCGTTGCCGTTCTTCACCGACATTGCTTTTCTCACCTCGCTTTTCTCACCTCGCGATTTTTTGTCTTTCCAGATGGTCGATCTGCAGCAGCTCCCGCAGCTCCTGGTGGCGGCGGGCGATGCTCTCCACGTCCAGGGAGCAGTAGACCTGCCGGCCTTCGCGCCGCTGGCGCACGACGCCCCCGACCCGCAGCATGCGCAGGTGCCAGGAGATGCGGGGCTGGCTCATCCGCAGCGCGAGCGCCAGGTCGTTGACGCTCTCCTCGCCGACCTCGCCCAGGTGCTGCAGGATGCGCAGCCGCGTGGGGTTGGCCAGGGCCAGGAAGTGGTCGGGGAGCTCGCGCCGGGGGTTCGGGAGAAACATAAGGGTTCCTTTATGCGTCCTGATCATACATAAAGGAGCCTTTATGCGTCGCTTCCGGACAAGGGCCGTATATTTCTTGATACCGGGGATGGCAAAGCACAAATACGACGCGCCCTCGGCCGAGCTGGCCGCCGACATCGTGGAGAGCGCCCAGCAGCTCGTCCGCCTGGAGATCGCACTGGCCAAGCAGGAGGCCAAGGAGCTGGCGATCCGCAATGGCGTGGCGATCGGGATGCTGGCCGCCGGTGGCTTTCTGGCCATGCTGACCCTGCTGGTCGCGGTCCCCGTGACCATCGTGCTCGTCTTCGACAGCTGGATCGCGGGGCTGGTATGGGTCGTCTTCTACGCGGTGGTGGCCGCGGTCCTCGTCCTCGTCGGCAAATCAAGGCTGAAGCTGAAGCCGCCTGAGCGGACCATCGCAAGCCTCAAGGAGACCAGGGCATGGCTGGTTCATCAGCTGACTACGAACGGCAAATAGCCGAAACCCGCGGGGCCATGGAGTCCAAGATCGTGGAACTCCGCGAGCGCACGCGCGACACCGTCCGCCGCGGGCGCAAGGCGCTCTTGATCGCGGCCGGCGTGGGCGCCGCGGTGGGCGCGGCCGCCGTCACCGCCCTGGTGCTCTACAAGGTCTCCCGGCCGGCCACGCCCACCGAGCGCTTCCGGCGTGTGCTCCCCGAGCCCTGGTGGGACTGGATCCGCAACGGCCGCGACAAGGTGGAGCTCACGCTGCGCCGGGGCATCCCGCCCATGCGCCTGTACGTCGGCGACCAGCAGGTCGGCGAGCAGCCGCCGTCGAGCTCGATGGAGAAGATCATCATCCGCGCCGCGCAGGCGGCCGGCACCGCGGCCGCGGCCGCACTGGTCTCACGCGCCTTCGCCCAGCTCCAGAATCGGGGGAAGGCCGCCTAAGCGGGATCCATGCGGAGGTTGGCGCCGGTCAGCGGCGCCGACTCGGGCGAGGCCAGCCAGCCGATCAGCCGCGCCACCTGAGCCGGCTTCAGCGAAGGCTCGCGGGGCGCCCCGCTCAACGCCAGCATGGGGGTGTCGATCGAGCCCGGGCTGACCGCGTTGACGCGGATGCCGAGCTCGCGGCCCTCGACGGCCAGGGCTTCCGTCAGGCCGGCCAACCCCGACTTGGCCGCCACGTAGGCGGCCATGCCCGGGAACTTCTCCGCGTCGCGCACCCCGGACAGTGAGGAGACGTTGACGATGACGCCGCCCCGCCGCATCCGCCGGAAGGCTTCGCGCGAGCACAGGAAGGCGGCGGTGAGGCCGGCCGCCAGCGTGGCCGACCACTCCTCGAGCGAGGTCTCGACCACCGCCTTGGGCACCAGGATGGCGGCGTTGTTGACCAGCACATCCCACGACGTCAGCTCGGCTGCCGCTGCCGCGACCGCCTTCTCGTCGGTGGCGTCCACGCCGTCGCGGCGGCTCCACGAACGCACCTCGTAGCCGCGGCCATCCAGCTCGGCGCAGATGGCGCGCCCCAGGCCGCCGGAGCCGCCGGTCACCACGGCGATCACGAGGCGGCCAGCACCCGCTCGTAAGCCGCCGCGCAGGCGTCGATCGACAGCCGCCGGCGCGCGCTCGCGCGCACGGCCTCCCGGTCCAGCACCCGGGCCGCGGCCACCGCGCGCAGGAACGCCGGCTCGTCGTCAGGGTCAACCAGGAGCCCGCCCACGCCCTCCTCGATCACCTCGGCCAGGGCGCCCCGCCGGTACGCGACCACCGGCGTGCCCGCCATCTGCGACTCCGCCGCCACCAGGCCGAACGGCTCCTCCCACTGCACCGGCATCAGCGTCACCGCGCAGCCTGCCATCACCGACCAGAGCTCGGGCCGCGCCAGGCGGGCCTCCGGCCGCAGGCCATGCGCTCGCGCATAGGTAGCGTCGTAGACGGTCCCAAAAACGCGGGGCCTGAGCCCGGCCCGCCGGGCCAGCTCGACCGCTAGGTGGGTGCCCTTCTCAGGCGAGATCCGCCCGGCGATCATGGCTTCTGGGCGCACCTCCGGCCGGCCGGCGTCGAAGTCGGGCACGCCGTTGGGCACCACCTCGCAGCGCACGCCGTTGGCGGTCCAAGCGGCGGCCGCAGCGTGCGAAACGGTGACCAGCCGGCGGCTGGTGATCCGCGCCGCGGCCACCATCGCGGGCACGATCGGGGGGAGGTGCAGCGTGTGCACCACGGGCATGGGCAGGCGTTCGGCCAGCTCCACCGCCTCGGCGTCGAAGGAGTGCTGGCTGACGGCGTCGGCGCCGTCGGTGCACACGAGCGCATATAGGCGCTCGAAGGCCTGGCGCAGTTCGGGCAGCGGTTCGGCGACCGGCCCGCCCGGCATCACCAGCGCCCGGGCCACGGCCGCGGCCACCGGGACGGTGCGCAGGCGCAGTCCGGGCAGATGGGAGCCCTCCGCGCAGTACACCCTGACCTCGTGACCGCGCGCCTGCAGCGCACGCGCCAGGTCGGCGACCAGGGCCTGGGCGCCACCCAGCTGCGCCTCGGCCAGCGGGGTGACCGGCGGGGCCACCACCGCGATCCTCATGCCTTGCTGCGAATGAGCTCCAGGAACTCGGCGCGCGTGCGGGCGTCGTCCCGGAAGACGCCCAGCATGCAGGAGGTCACGGTCTGCCCCCCCGACTTCTCCACGCCGCGCATCTCCATGCACAGGTGCCGGGCCTCGATGACGACGGCCACGCCGTCCGGCTCGACCACCCGCTCCAGGCCCTCGGCGATCTCGCGCGTGAGCCGCTCCTGCAGCTGCAGGCGGTGCGCGTACACGTCGACCAGGCGCGGCACCTTGCTCAGCCCGACCACCCGGCCGCGCGGCATGTACGCCACGTGGCAGACGCCGAAGAAGGGCAGCAGGTGATGCTCACAGAGGCTGTAGAACTCGATGTCGCGGACCAGCACCATCTCGTCGTAGTCCTGGGTGAAGAGCGCGTCGCCGATGGCGTCGGCGGCGTCCAGCCCGTAGCCCTCGGTGAGGTGGCGCAGTGAATCGGCCACCCGCTCGGGGGTTTCGACCAGGCCCTCGCGCTGCGGGTCTTCGCCGAGCAGCGCCAGCATCTGCTCGACCAGGCGGGGCAGGCCATCGGGCGTGAAGCGCGGGCGCGGAATGCTCACCGCGTCACCTCGACCGAATTGTTCTCCGACTCGACCAGGCGCACGCGCGCCAGGCGTCCTTCGGGGAGCCGCTCGTTCAGGCGGTGCCAGAACGCCAGCGCCAGGTTCTCCGCGGTCGGGATCACCCCGTCCAGCCAGGGCACGTCGCGGTTGAGATGGCGGTGGTCCACGTCGTCGATCACCGCCTGCCGCATCAGCTTGTCGAGGTCCTTGAGGTTGACGACCATCCCGGTGTCCGGCTCCAGCGCGCCCGTGAGTCCAACTTCGAGTACGTAGTTGTGGCCGTGGTCGCCGGCGCAGGCGCCGAACACGGCGCAGTTGCGGGCCTCGTCCCAGTCCTCTCGACGCAGCACGTGGGCTGCCGCGAAGGTGGCGCGGCGCGTGATCGTGACGGCGGGCATCGATTCCTATACTGAGACAACGCTGTGCGTTATTCGGAGGCCGTACTCGCGGCACCGCCGGGCAGCGCGCACTTCCAGGCCGCCGACCTGGCCCGCCTCAGCCGCTCCACGCTGCGCCGCGTGCTGGCCCCCGTGCCCTCCGCCCCGCCCCTGGAAGACGTCGCCGCCGCGCTCGGCCGGCATGCGCAGGAGCTCTTCCAGGTGGCGGCCGCACTGGAGCCGGCGCGCGGCGAGCGCCTGCTGCGCCTGAGCCAGCGGCCGGTCCCCGAGCCCGCGCGCGAGGCGGCTGCCGAGCGCGTGGTGCGGGCCCTGTTCTGGTCCTTGGTCTACGAGCTGGAGCCGGACCGCTGGGTGGCGCTGGCCGAGGCCGAAACGATCTCACCGCAGCTCCTGCGCGACCTGCCGGCCCGGGGGGCGCGGGTGGTGGAGGTGGGCGCGGGCGCCGGGCGCCTGACCGCGCACCTGGCCGGGGTGGCCGCGACCGTGGTCGCGCTGGAGCCCTGCCCGGCCCTGCGCGCGCGCCTGCGCAGGCGCGTCGGGGCCCTGGTGGTGGGAGGCGTGACGCAACAACTTCCGGTCGCCTCGGGCTGGGCGGACCTGGCCACGGCCGGCGCCGCCATGGGCTCACAGGCGCCGCTGGGTGGCGCCGCCGCCCTGGCCGAGCTGGAGCGCGTGGTGCGTCCCGGCGGCACCGTGGCGCTGGTGTCGCCGCAGGATCCGGAATGGTTCCAGGAGCGCGGCTACGAGCTGCGCGAGTATCCCGAGCCGGAGGTTCCCGCGCGCTCGGATCTCACCGACTACTTCGGGCCGCTGACGCCTCTCCACACCCTCCTCAGCAAAACGGTTTGAGTCCCGACGAGGCCGCCGCCTACCTGGCGGAGATCGCGTATCACCTGCGCGGCAAGGAGGACCAGCACCGGGCGCGCGCCTTCAGCAAGGTCGCGGCCTCCCTGCTCCGGGACCGGCCCGACCTGGAGGCGCTCAACCGCGCGGGCAAGCTGGAGACGCTGCCGGGCGTGGGCGCGGGCATCGCCAAGGTCCTGCGCGAGCTGGTGGCGGAAAACCGGAGCGCCTACCTGGAGCGGCTGCGCGAGGAGTCGGGCGAGCCGTCGGCGGTCCCCGCGCAGCTCACGCCGCTGGTCGAGCAGGGCTACCAGGGCGACCTCCACTCGCACTCCAATTGGTCCGACGGTGGCGCCACCGTGCTGGAAATGGCCCTGGCGGCGCAGGCCCGCGGCTACCACTACCTGGGCATCACCGACCACTCGCCGATGATCACGGTCGTCAACGGCCTCGGACCCGAGCGCCTGGCCGCCCAGCGCCGCGTCATCGACGAGGCGCAGGCGCGCCTGGGACCCGACTTCACCATCTTCCAGGGCATCGAGGTCGACATCCTGCCCGACGGCAAGCTGGACCTCGACGATGACACCCTGGCCGGCCTCGACGTGGTCATCGCCTCGCCGCACCTGCAGCTGCGCATGGAGCCGGCCCAGATGACCGAGCGCATGCTGCGCGCGGTCGAGCACCCGCACGTCGACGTGATCGGCCATCCCACGGGCCGCCGGCCGGGCAGCCGGGCGGGCGCCACCTACGACTTCGAGAAGGTCTTCTCCGTCGCCGCGCGCAACGGCGTGCTGCTGGAAGTCGATTGCGACCCGGCCCGCATGGACCTCTCACCGGAGCTGGCGCGGCAGGCGCTGGCGCTGGGCTGCCGCTTCGCGCTCGATTCCGACGCCCATTACGTCGACCAGTTCGTCTACGTTGACCTGGCGCTCTGGATGACGCGGAAGGCGGGCATCCCCACCGAGCGCATCGTCAACTGGCTGCCCGCCGAGGGCGTACGCAAGGAGTTCGAATAGTGGCCGCCATCGGGATCATGATCGAGGGCCAGGAAGGCCTGACCTGGGACCGCTGGCGCGCTCTGTGCGCCGACGCGGAGCGCTTGGGCTTCGCGACACTGCGCCGGAGCGACCACTTCTTCTCCGTGATGGGGGAGAGCGAGCGCGAGTGCATCGACTGCTGGACCTCGCTGGCCCTGGCGGCCGAGTGGACCTCGCGAATCGAGATCGGCCCGATGGTGACGCCGCTGACCTTCATGCTGCCGGCCCTGCTCGCGCGCAAGGCGGCGGCGGTCGACCTGCTCGCGGGCGGGCGCCTGATCCTCGGCGTGGGTGCCGGCTGGAACGTGCCCGAGCACGAGGCCTTCGGCATCCCCTTCCCCTCGCTCAAAGAGCGGTTCGACAACCTGGAGTCCGGCATCGACCGCATATATGAGACCTGGTCGACGTCCAATCCGCGCCCGCCGCGCGATGGCCGGGTCCCGCTCCTGATCGGCGGTGGGGGCGAAAAGCGCACGCTCGGCCTGGCCGCGCGCCAAGCGGCGGAGTGGAACCTGAGCTCCCTGGACCTGGAGGCTTTCAAGTCCAAGTCGGCGATCCTCGACGGCTACTGCAAGGAGATCGGCCGCGACCCCGGCGAGATCCGGCGCTCGGTCATGGTGACCGCCTTGATCGGCCGTGACCGGGACGAGCTGTTGCAGCGGGCTCGCGCCCTGGGCCAGGTGATCCCGCGCCTCCGCGAGATGGAGCCGGACCAGGTGGTGGCCGCGATCGCCGAGCGCGGGCTGGCCGGGACCGTCGACGAGGCTGCGGAGCGGGTGCGCGAGGCGGCGACGGGGGGCGTGCAGCTGTTCTGCTGCCAGCACTTCCTGCTCGACGACCCCGGGCACCTGGAGGCCCTCGCCGAGCTGGCCAAAGCGGTCGCCTAGACGAGTAGCGCGCTGCCCTCCAGGACGCCCAGCGCCAGCTCGACCGCACGCTGCTGGCGCTCGAGGTCGACGTGCTCGAAGGGCGGCAGGTGGATGAAGCCCGCGCGGAAGCCGCGCCGCTCGGCCAGCCGGCAGGCGGTGTAGAGCATCTGGTTGCAGATGAAGGTGCCGGCGGTGTTGCTGAGGTAGGAGGGGATCTCCTCCGCCTGCCAGGCCGAGGCGATCTCGCGCACCGGCACTGTCGCGAAATAGGCCGCCGGGCCGCCCGGCACGATCTCCTCGCCCTCCAGCAGCTGCCCGTCGTTGTCCGGGAAGGGAAAGTCGAGGCAGTTGATGCCCACCCGCTCGACGGCCACCTGGGTGCGCAGGCCGGCCAATCCAAGCCCGAGCACGACGTCGGGGCTGGCCTCGGTGATCGCCTTTTCCAGCTCGTGATGCAGGCGTCGCGAGCTCACGGGCAGGACGACGCCGCCCAGCCGCTCGGCCAGCACCATGCTGGGATTGACGCGGTGCGCCCCGAACGGTTCAAACCCGGTCAGCAGCACCCGCATGCAACTAAGGTTAAGACCGTGGATTTCGATCTCACGCCCGCCGAGCGCGAATTCCAGGCCGAGGCGCGCGCCTGGCTGAAGGCCAACGTGCCGCGCGAGGAGGATTCGGACGGCGAGGGCATGGCCGCCGGCATCGAGCGCCGCCGGGGCTGGCAGCGAAAGCTCTATGACGCGGGCTACCTGGGACTGTCGTGGCCCAAGGAGTACGGCGGCCGAAGCGCGACGCTGATCGAGCAGATGATCTTCAACAACGAGGCCATCCTGGCCCGCGCGCCAGACCCGGTGAACGTGATCGGGCTGGGCATGGGCGGCCCGGTGGTCATTGCGCACGGCACCGACGAGCAGAAGGCCCGCTACCTGAAGCCGCTGCTGACGGCGGAGGAGATCTGGTGCCAGGGCTTCAGCGAGCCGAACGCGGGCTCCGACCTCTCCGCACTGCAGACGCGCGCCGAAGACCGCGGTGACCATTACCTGGTCAACGGCCAGAAGGTCTGGACCAGCCTGGCCCACGTGGCCAAGTGGTGCATGCTCCTGACGCGCGAGCGCAAGGAGGCAAACCCCCGAGACGGGCTGACTTACCTGCTGGTCGACATGCAGTCGCCGGGGGTCGAGGTGAGACCGCTGCACCAGATCACCGGCGACCCCGAGTTCAACGAGGTCTTCTTCCACGACGTGCAGGTGCCCAAGTCGCAGGTCGTCGGGCGCCCGGGCCAGGGCTGGGAGGTGGCCATCACGACCCTCCTGCACGAGCGGGGGACGCTCGGCCTGGCGCTGGCCACGCGCGCCCAGATCACGTCCGGCGATTTGATCGAGCACGCGCGGCGCCTCGGCCGCTCGCGGGAGCGGCTGGTCCGGCAGCGCCTGGCCCAGCACTGGATCGAGGCCAAGACCATCCAGCTCAACGGCTACCGGGCGATCACCGCGACCATGAAGACCGGTGTGCCGGGGCCTGAGGGCTCGTTCCTCAAGCTGGCCTGGTCCGAGCTCAACCAGCGCATGGCCGAGACCGCGGTCGACCTCATGGGCCCCATGGGCATGGTCGAGAACGGCGGCCACTGGCAGTACTCGTTCCTGCGCTCACGCGGCAACACGATCGAGGCCGGGACCTCGGAGGTCCTGCGCAACATCCTGGCCGAGCGGGTGCTCGGCCTGCCCCGCTCGCGCTAGTAGAGAAGCCGGGTCAGCGTCTTCCTCAGCGGACGGCTTCCGCGCGGCTCTGTGTAGGACGGCAGCAGTGCCTGCAGGCGCTCCCGGGCCGCTCGGGCGAGCTCGTGGGGGTCGCGGCCGGCGCTCGGGATCGGGTCGCCGATCAGGACCCGCACCCGCTTGCGCAGCCAGAGATCTTTGGTCCCAGAGAGCGCGACGGGTAGCACCGGGGCGCCCGCGCGGGTCGCAAAGAACGCGAAGCCCGTCCTCCAGGCGTCCTGCAGAGCGCCCTCGACCGGGCCGTAGGCAGCCTCCGGAAAGATGGCCGCCGCGCCGCCCAGCTCCAGGCAGCGGTCGACGTGGTGGAAGAGCGCCTGGTCGCCATGACGCTTCAGGTCGACCGGGATGTACCCGCGGATCTGGCGGATCAGCCACCAGTGCCAGCGGTTCTTGACCAGGTTCTCCGGATTGGCCAGGAAGTGCAGGCGCGGCTCCGTCGGGGTGGCCAGCAGGAGCAGGAAGGGGTCAAGCCAGTTGAGGTGGTTGGCGATCAGCACATAGGGGCCGCGCGGGACGTGCGCACGACCCTCGATGCGCACGTCGAAGACGGCCAGGACCAGGGGCGCGAGCAGCGCGCGCACCAACCGGAAGGCGAAGGTCGCGCGGGGGCCGACCGGCAGCAGGTCGGCCGGCGGGATCGCCATTCGGCGAAACCTTAGACTCTTCGAACGGCATGGACTTCGCCTTCTCCGAAGAGCAGGAGCACCTCCGGAAGGAGGCGCGCGCGTTCCTCGCCAAGGAGTCCCCGACCAGCCGCGTCCGCAAGCTGATGGACACCGAGGACGCCTTCGACGAAGGCCTCTGGAAGAAGCTGGTCGACAACGGCTGGACCGCGCTCGGCATCCCCGAGGACTACGGCGGCTTCGGAAGCTTCCTGGACCTCGCGGTGGTGCTGGAGGAGGCCGGCCGCTACCTCCTGCCCGGTCCCTTTTTCAGCACCATGGGCCTGGCGGTGCCGGCGCTGCTGGAGGCCGGCACCGGCGCCCAGAAGAAGCAATGGCTAGGCGCCATTGCGGCGGGCGAGGCGCGCGGCACCCTGGCCGTGACCGAGCCATCGGGGCGCTGGGACGCCGACGGCGTCGGCCTGCGCGCGCAGCGCTCAGGGGAGGCCTGGAAGCTCGACGGCGTCAAGCTCTTCGTGCCCGACGCCGGCGTGGCTCAGTTCCTGGTCGTCGCGGCCCGCACGCGCGACTCAGGCGAGGACGGCGTCACCCTCTTCCTGGTCGAGGGCCGGCCGCAGGGCCTCACGGTTTCTCCCATGAAGACGCTCGACCGCACGCGGCGCTGGTACGAGCTGAAGTTTGAGGACCTCTCCCTCACGGCCGGGAGCGTGATGGGTAAGGTCGACCAGGGCTGGCAGCCGCTCAAGCGCACCCTGGACTGGGCGACCGCGGCGCTCTGTGCCGAGATGGTGGGCGGGGCCTCGCACGTGCTCGAGACCTCGGTCGAATACGCCAAGACCCGCCAGCAGTTCGGCAAGCCGATCGGGATCTACCAAGCGGTCTCGCACAAGCTCTCGGACATGCTCCTGGAGGTCGAGAGTGCCCGCTCGGCGACCTACTACGCCGCCTGGGCGGTCGACGCCGACGCCCCCGACCGCTCGCTGGCCGCCTCCATGGCCAAGGCCTACGTCTCCGACGCCTACCGGCGCGCGGCCGGCAACGGCATCCAGGTGCACGGCGGGATCGGCTTCACCTGGGAGCACGACATGCACCTGTACTTCAAGCGCGCCAAGTCGTCCGAGGTGACCCTGGGGGACGCCACCTACCACCGGGAGCTGGTCGCCCAGGCCCTCGACCTCTAGCCGAGCGCCGGCGGCGGAACCCTTTTAGGGCCGCGAAACAGTTCCGGCGCCGGCGCTCGACCGTTAGGCCCGGCGGCGAAGCTCCGCGAGGTGCTCCAGGTAGTGGTCGATGGTGGCCGCGCGGACCTTGCCCGTGAAGCGCTCGTCGTCCATCTCCTCGTCGTCCAGCCCGGCCGCGGTCATCACTGCCCGCCGGTGGGCCGCGTCCAGGCGCTGCAGGACCTCGCGCGTGCTGTGGCTGCGGCCCCAGGCGGCCTCGCGGGCGTTGTGGATGTCGGCGTGGGGCCAGGGGCCGCTCACCGCCAGGTCGTCGCCTCCGTACCACTCGGCCTCTGAGATCGGCTCGCCGCGCAGCTGGCCGACGATGGCCATCTCCACGGTCTCCGCCCAGAAGGCGACGTGGGCCAGCATCTCCTTGACCGTCCACCCCGCCGGCGTGCGCGCCTCGAAGTCCTCGGGCGCCAGCCGGTCCACCTCCTGGCGCAGCTGCAGCCAGGCGGCGTCGACCTGGTCGGCGAAGACGTCGGCCCTGGTCGTCATCCGCGCACGTAGGTGATGGTGTGGTGGCTCAGCAGCTTGCCCTCCAGGGATCGGCAGTCGGCCGTCCCGAAGACCAGTCGCCGGCCCCAGCGCAGCACCGTCGCCGTGCACTCGAAGTCCTCGGCGCGCGCCGGCGACAGGAAGGCGGTGTCCAGGTGGCTGGTGGTCGAGGGGTCCTCCAGGCCCAGCCGGGTCTTCATCGCACACCAGAATGCGAGGTCGGCCGCGGACATGTAGTACTCGCCGGCCACGACCCCGCCGGGTCGCTCCATGGCCGGGCGGAAAGGCACGTTCAGCCGGCACACGCCGTCGTCGAGATGCACGACCCGCAGGCCGCGGCCGACCGTGAACGGCGTCTGCGCAAGCAGCTGGTCGAGCTCGGCGGCGGTGACGTTCAACCTGTGGCCAGCAGCGCGATGACGGCCAGGCCGAAGGCGGCGCAGCAGGGCAGCACCAGGCTCCGGTAGAGCGCGAAGTAGGACGCCCAGGCGGCGCGCAGCCGGTCCAGCCGGCGGCCGGCGCCGAAGACGAGCGCCGAGTAGATGGGCAAGGCGGCGCCCGTGTTCAGGGTGAGCGCCAGGAGCACGAGGCCGCCGCCCACTCCCAGCCAGCCGGCCAGCGGCGCCGAGGGGCCGAAGCCGGCCTGGGCGCCCCAGAGGACCCCGGCGGCCAGCAGCAGCGCCAGCTCGGGCAGGCCGAGCAGGAAGAAGGCGGCGAAGTTGACCGCGAGCAGCGCCAGGGCCAACGCCAGGGCCGCGGTGATGCCGGCCAGGGCGGCGGCGGCCAGGTTGACCCCGCCGTGCAGGTGCAGGCTCGGCGGACCCAAGGCACCGCTTTGCGCAGCGCCGCCGGCGTGGCTGCCCGCCAGCACCAGCCGCAGGTCGCCCCAGCTGTGCACGCCCAGCGCAGCCGAGAGGGCGGCGCCCGCGCCGGCGGCGATCAGCACCGTCAGGAAGGCTGCGCCCAGGCCACCGGCATGGGCTCGCAATGACAGTCCCGAGAACCAGCGTGCTCGCTCCCGGCGGCGCGTCACGCCCGCGTCCAGCAATCGCTCCCGGTCGAAGCTGACCCCGACCAGCACCGTAAGCGCCAGGCAGGCGGCCAGCGGCACCAGGAGCGAATACGGCGCGAGCGGCGAGCCGACCACGAAGAGCGCCAGGGGCAGGTCCGCCACCGCCGCCGACACCGGCGAGAGCAGGAACGACCAGGCGCCGCCGGCGGCGCCCTCGCGCGGGAAGAGCAGGAATCCCAGCATCCGGCCCATGGCCGCCCAGTACGCGGTCACCAGGGCGACCAGGCCGAAGACCGGCAGCAGCGACCAGGGCGTGGGCCGGCCGAACAGCGTGAGCAGCGCCATCCCGGCGGCCAGCCAGGCGCTGACCCAGACCACGCTCACGATCGCCCCCGGCAGCACCTCCATCCAGACCAGCGAGGTGTCGTCCAGCGGCGCGTAGAGCAGGACCTCGAGCGAACCCTGGGCCTTCTCCCACCAGATCCCGATCGAGGTCTTGATCGACTCCAGGAGCGCGAAGGTCATGAAGAAGAGGGGGAGCAGGAGGCCGGCGTCCAGGCTGGCCCGGCCCAGCCGGGAGGTGAACCCGCCGCCGGCGGGCAGCGAGCCGAAGAGCGAGGCGCCGGCGATCAAGAGCAGGACGAAGGCGTTCAGGTAGAGGATCCAGGACAGATCGCCGCGGCGCCACCACGAGCTCACATAGAAGGGCAGCAGGTGGCGGAGCAGCGCCGGCTGCCGGCGCAGCGATGCCAGCATCTGGCTTGGACGAATGCCTTCCCCCACCCGCTGCTGCGCAGCGACCTCCCCGCTGGGGAGGTGGTCGGCGGCGGCGATGGCGGACAGGTAGATCGACTCCAGGCTGGGAGGCTTCTCGGGCGGGCTGAACTGGGGGACGCCGGCGGCGGCCAGGCGGTCCTGGGCCTCGGAGCGCAGCCAGCGCACCAGCTCGACGCCCTCGCGGCGACGGTGCGCCGCGGCCCGGCGCAGCTCGGACAGCGAACCCTCGGTAACGATCCGGCCCTGGCGCATGATCGCCACCCGGTCGGCCATCAGCTCCGCCTCGCCCAGTATGTGGGTGGTCACGATCAGGGCCGCGCCCCGCTCCCGCTGCTCGGCCAGGTAGGTGCGCATCTCGGCCGCCGCCACGGGGTCCAGGCCGGAGGTCGGCTCGTCGCAGAAGAGCCAGTCGGGCCGGTGCAGCGTGGCGCGGATCAGGGCCACCTTCTGGGCCATGCCGCGCGAGAAGGCGGCCAGCGGGCGGCTCGCTTCAGCGGCCAGGTCGAAGCGCTCCAGCAGCTCGCGGATGCGCCGCGAGCGCTCGGGCTCGGGCACGCCGTACAGGTAGCCGAAGTGGTCGAGGTACTCCAGCGCGGTGTTCCGCCCGTAGAGCCGGGCCTGGTCGGTGACGACGCCCAGGCGCCGGCGCACGGCGCCCAGGTCGGCCGGCAGCCGCAACTCGCCAAAGCTAACCTCGCCCGCGTCAGGGCTCAGGATGCCGCCGGCGCAGCGCAGGGTGGTGGACTTGCCGGCGCCGTTCTGGCCGAGCAGCACCAGGATCTCGCCGGCCTCGACCTGGAGGTCGACGCCGCGGACCGCGTGCACGCTGCCGAACGCCTTTTCGAGCCCGAGGATCGAAATCAACGGCGAAAGGGTAGACTTTCACCCGGACGCTTCCGGCGAAGCGCCACGTCCGGCTCGTTTCCCTCAACAGGTCGCGGCAAACAACGTAACGAGAGGGAAAGGAGCTTTTTTGTCGACATTCGCTGAACTGGGCGTCAACGCCCGCACCCTGGCCGCGCTGAGCCGCCAGGGCATCACCGAGCCGCTGGCCGTGCAGGCCGACGCGGTGCCCGCCCTCCTGGACGGGGACGACGTGGTGATCGAGGCCCCCACGGGGTCGGGCAAGAGCCTGGCTTTCCTGCTGCCCCTGGTCGACCGCTTGCTCGATCGCAGCGGCCCCGGGCCGCGGGCGCTGGTCGTCACCCCCACGCGCGAGCTCGCGATCCAGGTAGAGCGCGTCTTCGTCTCCCTGGAGTCGGGCCTGAAGTGCGCGCTGCTCTATGGCGGCGTGGGCTACGCAACTCAGACGCTGGCCCTGAAGCAGGGCCCGGACGTCGTGATCGGCACGCCGGGCCGCATCCTCGACATGATCGGCAAGCGCCTGCTGGCGCTGAGCCGCGTCGAGTACGCGGTGCTGGACGAGGCGGACGAGATGCTGGACGCGGGCTTTGCGCCCGACGTCGAACGCATCCTGGCCCAGACTTACGAGCCGCAGATGGTGCTGGCCTCGGCCACCATGCCGGATTGGGTCACGCGCTTGATGCACAAGCACATGCACGATCCGGTGCACATCCAGAGCTCGCCCGACTCCGAGTCGAAGCTGGAGCACGGGCTGCTGCGCGTGCGCCGAGAGGACAAGGTCCAGGTCGTGAGCCGCCTGCTCAAGATCCACCCCGGGGCCGCCATCGTGTTCGGCCGCACCAAGCACGGGGTGCGCAAGCTGCACCGCGACCTCGCCCGCCTGGGCCACGACTGCGTGCTGCTCCAGGGTGACCTGGCGCAGGGCGCCCGCGACCGAGCCATGGACCACTTCCGGTCCGGCCGCAGCGACCTACTGGTGGCGACCAACGTCGCCGCGCGCGGGCTCGACATCAGCCACGTCAGCCTGATCGTCAACTTCGACCTGCCAGATACGCCGCAGTGGCTGACCCACCGGGTCGGGCGCACCGCGCGCAACGGCGCCGAGGGCTGGGCGATCACCCTGCTGGCGCCCGAGGACGCCAACCTCTGGAGCCGCCTGCGGCGCGAGGGCGCACCCGACCTGCCTGAGCTGGACGGCCAGGCCCTGCTCGAGCTGGGCCGCTGGGGCTACCGCGAGGCAGCGGCTGCGCCGGCGGCGGCTAGGACTGCGCCGCGCCGCAACCGGCGGCGGCGCCGGCGCCCGCAGGCGATCCCGGCCTAGCGCCAGGCCTTGGCGACGGCGGCCATGCCCTCGACGTAAGTCGGGTAGCGCGGCCGCCAGCCGGTTGCCATACGGAAATCGGTGGCATCGACTACCGAGATGCGCTCCAGGACCAGCGCCTGGGCTTCCCGCACCGGACTCAGGCGCAGTCCCGCGCGCGGAAAGCTGACCGGAGGCCGGTGGGCGACCTTCCAGGCGAAGTGGTCGAGCACCTGCCGGTTGCTGGCGGGACGCTGGTCGGCCACACCGTAGACCTCGCCCACCTTGCCCTTTTCGACCGTGGCGGCCAGGGCGGCGGCGGCATCGTCCTCGTGCAGCCAGGACTGCGGCCGGGGCGGGCCGCCGTAGTAGGGACGGAAGAGGCGGAAGGCGGTGCGGTACCGGCGCAGGTCTTCCATGCGCTGGCCGTACAGCCAGCCCAGGCGGAGCACGCAGACCGGCAGGTCGCCCGAGCGCAGGGCGCCCTCGACCTCCAGCGGCGGCCGCAGGTCGGGTTCCTCGAAGGGCCCGGCCACGGCCAGCGCGAAACCGGCCAGCACGACCAGCCGCGCCTCGGCCTGGCGGGCGGTGTCGATGAGCTGGGTGGCGTGGGCGGGCGCGAACTGCGCGAACCCGCGCCACTTCCAACCGTCGTGCAGCAGCGAGTTCTGCCACGCGAAGGCGACGTCGACGACCACTTCGGCCCTTCCCTCCTCGACGACGGTGTGGCCGGCCTGGCGCAGGGCTTCTGCCACCAGCGGCCCCAGTTCCGCCTTGCCGGCGAGAAGCAGGACTTTCACGGGCGGGAAGGGGCCCTTTTCATGAAATCGGCCCCGCCCGCCGCCCTCGAGTAGTGCGTTTTCATGAAAAGGGAGGCGCGGCCGGCCTGCGGCCGCGGCCGCTCACAGCTTCTCGAACTGGGCGATGTCGAGCACGATCACGGTGGCGCCGCCGACCTGCACCTCGACCGGGTAGGGCATCAGCATCTCGCCCGGCTCGACCATGGGCGGCATCGGGGTCAGGAAGCGCGAACGCTCGCGGCAGTTCTCGCGGATGATCTCCAGCACCTGCTCGATCTTCTCTTCGTCTACGGCGCTCAGCAGAGTGGCGTTGCCCTGCTGCAGGAAGCCGCCGACCGAGTTGAGGCGCGTCACGCTGATGCCCGCCGAGGAGAGCGCCTGCACGGTCTGCCCGGCGTCCTCGCCCTGCACGATGGCGACCACTAGCTTGATACCGGCAACCTCCCGAGCAAAGCGCGCGCATCGTCGAGCACCCGGCGGTGGATCTCCTCGGCCGGCGCGACGGCGTCCAGCACCACGAAGCGCGCCGGTTCGGTCGCTGCCAGCCGCTCATAGGCCGCCGCCACCGCCCGGTGGAAGTCGAGCGGCTCGCCCTCGATGCGGTCGGCGCCGGTGAGCCGGCGCAGCGCGAGCTCGGGCGGCATCGACATCAGGTAGGTGCGGTTGGGCTTCGGAAAGAACCTCGGCCACTCCGCGACCAGGCCGCGACCGCCACCCTGGTAGGCCAGGGTGGAGTCGTGGTAGCGGTCGGCGATCACCAGCTTCCCAGCGGCCAGCGCCGGCAGGATGCGCTCGGCCAGCAGCTCGGCGCGAGCGGCCATGAAGAGGTACATCTCGGCCGCCGGCGACATGGCGCGATCGTGCAGGACCAGGTCACGGAGCCGCTCGCCCAGGTCGGTGCCCCCGGGCTCGCGCACGACCACCGGCTCGTGCGCGGCCAGCGCCTGGCGCAGCAGCTCGATCTGCGTCGACTTGCCGGACCCCTCCGGGCCCTCGAACGTGAGGAAAAGACCGGCCAACTAATCGACCAGGTCGGGTGAGGGGAAGATGCGCAGCCGGCGCTGCGGCTCCTTGCCCGTGCTGCGCGCGACCAGGTCGTTCTCGGCCACCAGCTGGTGCTGCAGGCGGCGCACATAAGCGTTCTGCGGCGACACCTCCATGGGCTGCAAAGTGGCTTTGACGCGGCGGATCGCCTCCAGGGCTTCCTGCAGCGCGCGCGAGGTGGTCGCGTCCGGACGATCCGCCCCGTAGATCCGCGTCAGAGCTTCTTTGACCTGCGTCACCGTGTTGCTCTTGAGGATGTGTATGGGCACGCCTGACGCCTCCGCCTGGCGGATGCTGTCGGGCCGCCGGCGGTAGTAGTTCTTGAGCGTCATCACGATGTCGGCGCCGTCTGAGTTGCCGAGCACGCGCACCGGTAGCTCGAGATCGCGGATCGCCTGCTCCAGGTGGCTGCGGCTGACGCCGTAGGGAAAGATGGTGCGCGGCTTGGAGAGCACGCCGGTCGTGGGCCGCTCGCCGTTGGCCGAGACGCGCTCGGTCGACTCCACGTTGGAGATGATGCGGCCCTCCCGCGTGCGCACCCGGATCTTGGGCGTGGGCAGCGGCCCCCGCAGCGCCAGGTCGACGACATCGGCCAGCGGCTGGTTGATCGCCATGCGGTCGCGGTCCTGGATCTCGATCAGGACGTCGAAGGTGGGCGGCGCCTTGCGCTCCAGCACCGACTTCTGGGTGCCACGTCGGCGCGCTTCTTCGTCCGAGAGGGTGACGCTCTGGATGCCGCCCAGCAGGTCGTTGAGGACCGGGTTGACCATCAGGTTTTCGAGCGTCTGCCCGTGCGCGGTGGCGATCAGCTG
>DASUVY010000141.1:0-28372 GCA_036378695.1 Candidatus Dormiibacterota bacterium | reverse complement strand
CGCCACTGGCTGGAGCTGCTGGCCGCCGCCGAGCCGCACGCGCCCGGCATCTCCACCCGGCTCTACGAGGCTGTGATGCGGATCGAATCCTGGATTCCCTTCCCCGACACCCCGAGGGTGCTGGCCGCGCTGGACGCGGCGGGCATCCGGGTCGGGATCGTAAGCAACACCGCCATGCCGCTGCGCGCGGCCCTGGACGCGCAGGGCCTGGGCGCTCATGTCGACGCCTGCGTCGAGTCCTACAGGCTGGGCATCGAGAAGCCCGACCCGGGCATCTTCGCGGCGGCCTGCGCGGCCTTGGGCTGCGAGCCCGCCGAGACCCTGATGGTGGGCGACAGCCACCTGGCCGACGGCGCGGGCGTGCTGAGCGGTCTCACGGTCCTGCTACTGCCGCCGGTGCCGCGGGGCGCGGCGCGCGGGCTGGATGCGGTCCTGGACCTGCTTCAGATCCGGCGGCCGGCACCTTTCCAGGCCACCCCACGAAATCTGCGATTTCGCGGGGACCCCGGCTAAATCCTCCTTCCCGCGCCCTCCCAATACGCCTCGCGGATCTTGCGCTTCAGAAGCTTGCCGGCCTGGTCCCGCGGCAGCTCGGCCACGAAGTCGACCGAGCGCGGGCGCTTGTAGTCGGCCAGGCGCTCGCCGCACCACTCGATCAGCTCCTGCTCGCCGGCGGCCGCGCCCGGCTGCAGCGCGACCACCGCCTTGACCGATTCCCCCCACCGCGCGTCGGGCACACCGATCACGGCGGCGTCGCGAACCGCGGGGTGGGCGTGGAGGACCGCTTCGACCTCCGCGGGGTAGATGTTGACGCCGCCCGAGATCACCATGTCGATCTTGCGGTCGCAGATGTAGTAGTAGCCATCGGCATCCCGGTAAGCGATGTCGCCGACCGTGAAGAAGCCGTCGCGCTGGCTGCGCTCAGTCGCCTCGGGGTTGTTGTAGTAGGTGGCGAGGCTGGAATTGCGGACCCAGAGCAGGCCCGGCTCACCGTCCGGGACGGGCCGGCCGTCGTCGTCCAGGAGCAGGATCTCGGTGGTCTCGGTCGGGCGGCCGCAGGAGCCCGGCTTGCGCAGCTGCTCTTCGGGCCGCAGCACCAGGTTCACGCCCGTCTCGGTGGCGCCATAGAACTCGAAGAGCGCGTCCGGGAAGGCCGCCACCGCGCGCTCCTTGAGCGAGAAGGGGAAGGGCGCGGCGCCCACGATGAGAGCCCTCAGCGAAGAGCCGTCGTAGCGCGCGCGTACCTCCTCCGGCAGGTCGAGGATGCGCTGGACCAGCACCGGCGCCATGAAGGTGGTCGTGCAGCGGTGCTCCTGGATCAGGCGCAGCGCCTGCTCGGCGTCGAACTTGGGCATCACCACCACCGTGCCCCCGAGCAGGATCGTGAGCAGCGAGAAGTACCCCACGGCGCTGTGGGAGCCGGGTCCCGCCGTCAGGTGCACGTCGTCCGGCCGCAGCCCGAAGATCTGGATGCTCTGGAGCGCCAGCTCCAGCCCCACGCCCTGCTGCCGGAAGGCGCCCTTGGGGTGGCCGGTGGTGCCGGAGGTGTAGATCATGGAGGCGCCCAACATGCCGCCCCCGGACGCCTCCCCCTCGTCGGCGGCGGCCAGCAGCTCCTCGTACCGCAGCCAGCCCGGCGGCGGGTCGGCGGCCCCGACCGCGATGTAGCGGCGCTCGCCCTTCACCTCGGCCCGGGCCGCCTCCACCACGGGCACGAACTCGGGGCCCGCGAAGACGATGCTGGAGCCGCTGTCGTTGAGGATGTAGGCGACCTCCGGCCCCCGGAGCCGGAAGTTGACCGGCACCCCGATCAGGCCCGCCTTGCGCAGGCCGCCCGCGATCTCGAAGCCCGCGATCGAGTTGTAGGCCATGACGGCGGCCCGGTCGTCGGGCTGCGCGCCGAGCGCGGCCACCGCGTGCGCGACCCGGTTGGCGCGGACGTTCAGCTGCGCGAATGTCACCTCCTGGCCGGCGCAGATCAGCGCGGTGCGGTCGGGCTGGTTCTGGGCGTGCAGGGAGAGGATGTCGGGCTGCGGGCCGCTGGCCATGCGCCCATGCTAGGGCGGCGTTGTGATGGGTCGAAATCCGACTTTCAGGCTGTAACATCACCGACTCGTGAGCAAACGGCGTCCGGTCAGCGTGATGCTGGTCGAAGACGACGCCTCGATCGCACAGCTTTACTCCATGAAGCTGCGCATGGACGGTTACTCCGTCCACCTGGCCGCCGACGGCACCACCGCCGACGTGATCTTCGAGAAGGCTTCGCCGGACGTGGTCTGCGTGGACAGCCGGCTGCGCGGTGAGTCCGGCCGGGGATGCGCGGAGCGCTACGCGGGCGCCGGCTCCATCGTGCTGCTCCTCACCAACGACCAGGACAGTTTCGAGCACCCGCCCACCGGCGTGGCGCGCTCGCTGCTCAAGTCACGAACCAATCCAGGACAGCTGTCGGCGACCATCGCGCAGCTGGTGACACAGAAGTCTCCTCCCCGCTAGGGGGCTGGCCTACTTAACAAGCCAATCGCTCGCGCGCGCGCGCGAGGTGGTAGACTTGTGCGAACGAATGTTCGCGATGGAATCGGACGACCCGCTGGCCCGGCTCTCGGCCTGGATCGATGAGCTGGCCGCCGAGGACCTGCGGCACGTCGAGGGCGCCGAGCTGGTACGGATCTGGAAAGAACGCTGCCGCCTCGACGCCGAGTTCACGCGCCGGTTCGCGGTCTTCGAGAAGCGCGATGGCTTCACCGCCGACGGCGCCCTCAGCGGCGCCGCCTGGCTGCGCGCCCACTGCCACCTGGATGCGGGTGCGGCGGGCGATCGCGTCTTCACCGCGCGCAAGCTGCAGTCCCTCCCTGAGACCGAGGCTGCCTTCGGCGCCGGCGAGATCAACTACGAGCACGCGCGGGTGATCGCCCGCGCGGTCGAGAGCTGCGGCTCCGAGGCTGTGCTGGAGCACGAGAAGGTGCTGGTCGATGTCGGCCGCGAGGAGGTGCCGCAGAAGCTCCGCTTCGCCACCGAGGTCCTCCACAACGCGGTCGATCCCGATGGCGCCCTGGCCGACGCCAACGCCCAGTACGCGCGTCGCGGTTTCTGGATCAGCGAGCTCGACGGCATGTACAGGCTCGACGGCAACCTAGATCGCGAGGGCGGCGCCGCGCTGCGCATCGCCCTGGACGCGGTCATGGGGCCACCCGCCGAGGGCGACACCCGGACGCCCGCCCAGCGCCGCGCCGACGCGCTGGTGGAGCTGGGCCGGCGAATGCTCGACCGCGCCGAGGCGGGAACCAGCGGCGGCCAGAAGCCCCACCTGGCCATCCTGGTCAAGGCCGAGGCGCTGGCTGGCGCCGAAGCCGGCGAGCTGGATTGGGCCGGCCCGCTGCCCGGCGCGACCGTGCTTCGCCTGGCCTGCGACTGCGCCGTCTCACTCCTGGTCGTCGGCTCGGACGGCAAGGTCCTGACCGGCAGCGAGGAACGGCGCGTGCTGGCGCCGGCGCAGCGGCGGGCGATCGAAAAGCGCGACCGCCACTGCCGGTTCCCGGGCTGCGACCGGCCGACCGCCTGGACCGACGGCCACCACCTGGTGCACTGGGCCGACGGCGGTCCGACTGAGGTCGACAACGTCTACCTCTTCTGCCGGCCCCATCACCGCCTTCTGCATGAAGGTGGCTGGCGGGTCAGCAAGCACCCGGCCGGCGAGCTCGTCGCCCTGCCGCCGTAGAGGGCTACTCCGCGGGCGTGATCCGCACCACGGGGATCTCGCGGTCGGTCTTTTTCGGATACCCGCCGTACGTCGGCGCAACTGCCACCACTCGCGCATAGGCCTGTTCGCGCTCGGCGCCGGACAGCGAACGCACGGAGGCCTTGAAGCGCCGGTTGCCGACCTGCGCCCACACCTGGTCCGGGTTGCGCGCCAAGTTGTGGAACCACGCCGGATGGGTCGCCGCGCCACCCTTTGAAGCAACGATCAGCCAGGCGTCCTCGCCGTCGGGGAACCCGCCCAGCACGTGCGTGCGCTCTTTCCCCGAGCGCGCTCCGACCGTGGTCAACAGCAGCACCGGGAAGCCCATGAACTTGCCCGGCTCTGGACCTGGGGCCCGCCGGTAGCGCGCAACCTGGCGGTGGAACAAGGGCTGGGCCAGGCGCATCAAGAAGCCACCCATCAGGCGATCGCCGCGCGTTCCGCGCGGTGGAACCCGGATTGCCGAATCGTCCTGGCTCATCGCAGTATTTAACCCAGGAACCGGTATGTACATTTCCACCGTCAGGCGGCCGAGTGCGCTGATCCCCCTGGCCATATCGCTGGCTGCGCTGGCCGTGGTGGTCGGCCACATCGCCATCGCCGGAACCGCCAGGCAGCCAGACGAGGGCGCCGATGCCCATCTCTGGCAGCTCCTGATGGCCGCCCAACTGCCGCTGATCGCCTTCTTCGCCCTCACCGCGCTGCCCCGCGCCCCGAAGCCGGCTCTGCTCGTACTCGTGCTGCAGCTGTTGGCGGGGTTGGCGGCTGCCGCGCCGGTCTTCATCCTCAACTGGTAGCCATGGAGAACGAGGTCCGGATCCGCACCGAGGACGGCGAGATGCCCACCTTCATCGTCCATCCCGACTCCGGAGGACCCTTCCCGGTCGCCATCCTCTACATGGACGGCGTCGGCTACCGGGAGCAGGTAAAGGAGAATGCGCGCCGCTTCGCGGCCGATGGCTATTACGTGGTCGCGCCGGACCTCTTCTACCGTGCCGGCGAGCGAATCAGTTTCGACCTGACGAACATGGAGTCGGAGCGCGAACGGATGATGAGCGTCATCCAGACGGTCAAGCCCGATCGGGTTGTGGCCGACACCAGGGCGATCTTCGAGGCCGTCGCGGCCGACCCGGCTGCGGCCCCCGGCCCCAAAGTCTGCGTCGGCTACTGCATGGGGGCGCGGCTCGCCCTGCATGCGGCCTCGGCGCTGCCCGACGACTTCGTGGCGGCGGCCGGCATCCATCCCGGCGCGCTGTTCACCGACCAGCCGGACTCACCGCACAAAGACCTGGCGGGCGTCCGGGCAGAGCTCTACTTCGCCTTCGCGGAGGTCGACCGCACGGCGACTCCTGAGAGCGTCGACAAGTTTCGCGAAGAGCTCCAGCGCAACGGCGTCCGCGGCGAGGTGGAGCGCCTGCCCGGTGTCACGCATGGCTTCGCCATGGAGGATCTTCCGATGTACGACCATGACGCCGCCGAGCGCCACTTCGAGCGCACGCTCGAGCTCTGGCGGCGCAACCTCCCGGTCGGCGCCGCTACGGGCTGACGGCCAGCACCACGTTGCCGGTCTTCTGCTGAGTCTCCACGTAGCGCGCGGCTTCGACCACGTCCTCCATCGGATAGCGGCGGTCGATCACCGCTCGGTACTTGCCGGCCTCCATTAGCTCCCGCATAAGGGCCAGGTCGTCGCGGAGGTAGCGCGGGGGCAGTCTGAACTTCACCTTCCGGTTTTCGAAACCGGCGGTCCAGAGGGCCCACCACAAGTTGCTCAAGCCGTCCGTGGGCAGGTAGCAGCCACCGCGCTTGAGCGAGTCGCGGCAGCGCACGAAGGAGTGCTTGCCCACCGCGTCGAAAATGACGTCGTAGGTCTCGCCGTTCTTGGTGAAGTCCTCGCGCGTGTAGTCGATGACGCGATCGGCGCCCAGCGACTTCATCAAGTCCAGATTCTTGGTGCTGCAGACGGCGGTCACGTCGGCGCCGAAATGTCGCGCCAGCTGCACTGCCGCCGTTCCGATCGCCCCCGACGCGCCATATACGAGCAAGCGGGTGCCCGGGCCGGTCTCAGCCTGGCGCAGGCACCAGAGCGCGTTGTAAGCGCCGTCGGTGACGGTGGCCGCCTCCTCGAAGCTGGCGTTGCCCGCCATCCGGGCGACGCGCGCGCCCGCGCGCAGGCAGATGTATTCCGCGTGGCAGCCGAGGGCCAAGCCCGTGTTGCCGAAAACGCGGTCGCCGGCCTTGAACTCGGTGACCGCCGGCCCCGTCGCTTCCACCACGCCGGCGAACTCGCTGCCCAGGATGGGCTGCCGCGGCCGGCGCGGGCCTGAGACCAGGCGGCTCGCCAGGGAGATCAGCGGCCCGTTGCTCCGATTGGCTTCGCGCGTGTGGCAGTCCAGCCGGTTGACGGTGCTCGCCTGCACCTTGACCAGGAGCTCGTCGTGCTTCGGCGTCGGCTTGTCGACCTCGGCCAGACGGAGCACCTCCGGAGGCCCGTAGTGATCGTAGACGACGGCCTTCACGGCTCCGCCATTCTCGCGACGGTAGCGCAACCCGACTCTGGACACGGTCTGCGCCTCGCGTTGGCCTGTCTGTCCGTCCGAGCGCCGGACGTGCACCGGGCACATGGCCCGCACCGGGAGAAAGGGGGGTTTTGCATGACAAGACGCGGTTTTCGGTCACCTCGGCTGCTGACGAACAGTGTCATCGCAGCCGCGCTCGTACTCGCCAGCATCGGGAGCCAACCCGTGGCCGCCTCATCGTCGGGAGGCTCGACCAGGGAGATTTCAGCCGCGGGCACCACCAGCCTGCAGGTCACGTCGGCTCCCTCGTCGACTGACGGAGTCGACCAGTACGAGACTGCCGGCACGCTCGGCGGCGACGGCCTGACCGACCGCAGCGCCGGCGGCGGCGACGGCACCCCGGTAGGTGCGGTCACGCAGCCTCACAACGTCACCACCTCGACGCCTGGGCTGGAGACCAGCTTCGCCGGGCTCGACCATTTCGACGAGCGCTTCGGCTCCTCGGCGGGAGGCAACCAGTTCAGCCTGGAACCGCCGGACCAGGGCCTCTGCATCGGTAGCGACGGTCTCGGAAACACGCGGGTCATGGAGGCCGTCAACGACGTCCTGCAGGTGTACTCGACCACCGGCAACTCGCTGCTCGCGCGCCCCGCGGCGCTCAACCAATTTTTTGGATACAGCCCGGCCATCATCCGCTCGACCCACCCGATCACTTTCGGTCCGTTCGTCACCGACCCGAGCTGCTATTACGACCCGCAGACCGGCCACTGGTTCGTCGACGTCCTGACCCTCGACACCTTCCCGCACCCGGGCTCGGACGGCCAGCAGCACTTCACGGGCAAGAACCACCTCGACATCGCGGTCAGCAGGACGCAAGACCCGCTGGGGGCATGGAACATCTACCGGATTCCGGTCCAGGACGACGGTTCCGACAACACCCCCAACCATCATTGCCAGGCGAATCAAGACACCGCGACGCCGCTGCCCACCAACCCGACGGCATGTCTCGGCGACTATCCGCACATCGGGGCGAACAGCAACGGCATCTACCTCACGACCAACGAGTACTCGTTGTTCGGTACCAATTTCATCGGGGCCCAGGTCTACGCCATCTCGAAGGCGGCGCTTGAGTCGGGCGCCCCGACCGTCGCCGTGACCCAGTTCAACACGCATGGTGCGGACACCTTCGGCTTCGCCTTGAACGGCTTCACGCTCTGGCCGAGCACGACGCCCGGTGGTGGCGGTGATGCCTCCGCGGGCGGGACCGAGTACTTCCTGAGCACCAATGCCGCGGCCGAGGCGCACGACACCGGAGACGGCTCGAGCAAGTTCCAGCCGTCGACTCAACTGCTCGTCTGGACGCTCACCAACACCAGCTCCCTTGACAGCTCGCCGAGCCTTTCTCTCAGCAACGCCGCACTTAGCGTCGGCCGCTACACGGCGCCGCCGGCCGCCGAGCAGAAGGGCGGCTCCCAGCCCCTACGCGAGTGCCTCAACGACAGCAAGTGCTCGCAGATCCTGGAGGGCATCAAGGACCCGTTTGCCGAAAAGTCGGCGAGTCTCGACAGCAACGACACCCGCATGCAGCAGGTCACCTGGCAGAACGGGCACCTCTGGGGCGCCATCGACACCGGCCTCAGCATCTCTTCCGGCAAACAGGCCGGGATCGAGTGGTTCGAGGCCAACGCCTCGACCAGTAGTGGATCGCTGGCCACCACGCTGGCCAACCAGGGCTACGTGGGCCTGGGTAACGCGAACCTGACCTACCCGGCCATCGGGATCACGACCGGCGGCACCGGCGTCATGGCGTTCACCCTGGTGGGCCCGAACGACTACCCCACCGCCGGCTACGCGACCGTGAGCGGATCGGGCATCGGGGACATCCACATCGCCGCGATGGGCCAGGGCCCTGAGGACGGCTTCAGCGACTACAAGCTGTTCGGCAACCCGCCGGGCACCACCCGTCCCCGCTGGGGTGACTATGGCGCGGCCGTTCCGTGGGGCGCCAACGTCTGGATCGCATCCGAATACATCGGCCAGTCCTGCGACCTCTCGACCTACCTCGCCACCAACTTCCGCTGCGGCAACACCCGCACCGCGCTCGCCAACTGGGATACGCGCATCAGCGAGGTCGCCGCTCCCTAACCGGTTTCGGGATTGACTGGGCCGGTCGCTTCGGCGGCCGGCCCGCCCAACCCGGCATCGTTTCCGTAGGGATCACGCAAGACGGCACTTTGCTCGAATTTGGGGTGGCTAGTGGGATTTGAACCCACGGCCCCCAGGGCCACAACCTGGTGCTCTGCCGCTGAGCTATAGCCACCGCCTGACGCTCGGCGAAGCTCGGATTTTACCCTTGCACCGATGAGCGTCCTCCAATCGCCCGGCGGCCTCCGCTTCCTGCCCACCGACGGCCCCTTCTCCCAAGGCGTGGCCGCCGAACCCGGCTTTCGCATCGTCCGTGTCCGCCTTCCCCGCCACACCCCGCTCGACGAGGGGTTTCGCCGAGTCGAGCAGGTGCTGGAGCAGGCGGGCCGCCCCACCACCGCGCTCTGCGCCATGGAGCTGCGCGTTCCCAAGCCGCTCACCCAGGCCGGCTTCGACGAGTTCAACCGCGGATACGTGGCCAAGCACGAGAAGTGGGGCCTGCGCATCGAGGGCCATATGCAAGCCGCGCGCACCAACGTCGCGCCGGAGCTGGATCCTCCCTCCGGCCCCTGCCTGCGCGCCTTCTGCTACACCGAGGCCGGCGACAGCCCCCGGCCCACCTTCGTGATCAGCGGCGCCCCCGAGCCGCCCGGCACCCAGGAGGGACTCTGGGAGGCCATGGAAAAGATCATGGACGAGCGCATCGAGCAGCTCGGCGTCAGCTGGGATGACGTCAACGACGTCCAGTTCTACGGCCCGCGCGAGGAGCACGCCGAAATCGCGAAGGCCGGGCGGCGGTTCGACGGCGCCGGCGTGCGCTGGTTCTTCGCCCGGCCGCCCGTCGAGGGGCTGCGGCTGGAGCTGGACGTGCGCGGACTGGCCCGCGACGGCTACGCCTGAAGCGGCAGTATTAAGCCATGCCCGCAGTCGATCTGATCGAAGCGCCGTCCGAGATGTCGGCGGACTATCTCAAGGAGCTCAAGCACACCCTGGTGGTGTCGGGCGACACCGAGCTCATCTCGGCGCCCGCCTATTACCTGGCCGCGCAGCGCGCCCCCAGCATCAACGCTTTCATGACCGGCATCGCCATCATCCAGGACGAGCTGGCGCACGCCCACATCGCCTACCACATCCTTGAAGAGCTGGGCGAGGACCAGGAGAAGCTGATCTTCAGCCGCGACCCCAAGTCCTTCCGCTACCCCTACGCCTTCGACGTCCCGCTGGAGTCCTGGACCGAGCTGATCGTGGCCAACGCCTTCTACGACCAGGCCGGCTTCTGCCTGCTCGGCGACATCCACGAGCACTGCTCGTACGGCCCCTGGAAGCGCGGCCTGAACAAGGTGATGCTGGAGGAGAACTTCCACCTCCGCAACGGCCGCAACTGGATGAAGAAGATGAGCCAGGCCGGCGGCGAGACCAAGGCCGAGCTGCAGCGCGCGGTCGACTGGATGTTCCCGCTGACCGTCGAGTGGTTCGGGCTGCCCGACGACTTGAAGATGCACTCCAAGCAGCTCGACTACAAGCTCAAGGGCAAGACCAACGATCAGCTGCGCCAGTGGTGGCTCTCGCTGGTCGTCCCGTACTGCGAGGAGCACGGCGTCAAGGTCCCCGCGCACCAGGAGGGCGAGCAGTACCTGCTCGACTACCCGTTCCCCTGCACCTTCGACGCCGAGGAGCGGCGCTGGGACTTCAAGGACCCCTGCACCTGGGACGACGTGCTCGCCCGCTGGCGCGCGCGCGGCCCGCGCAACGCCGAGATGGTGGCCATGTTCCAGGAGGAGTTCCACACCTTCCGCAAGGCGCATGCCCATAACTGACGCGCTGATTGAGGCCCTGAAGGAAGTTCAGGACCCCGAGATGCCCGTCAACATCGTCGACCTGGGCCTGGTCTACGGCGTCCGCCACACCGGGTCGCGCGTGGAGGTGGACCTCACCTTCACCGCCATGGGCTGCCCCGCCTACGAATTCCTGCTCGGCGACGTCCGCGAGCGGCTGCTGCGCGAGCCCGGAGTCGAGGACGTGGTGATCCGCGTGGTCTGGGACCCGCCCTGGACCGCCGAGCGCCTCAGCGAAGAGGGCCGCGACGCCCTCCAGATGTGGGGCCTCGCCGTATGACGCACGAGTACAACCGCGTCCAGGGCGCGGCTCGCGAGTACGAGGTCTTCGCGCGCAAGCTGCGTGCCGAGCCGCTGCGCCAGGTCGGCACCGTGGTGGCGCCGGACGACGACCTGGCCGCGGCCTACGCCCGCGCCACCTACGACGAGGAGCGCTGGATCGAGATGGCGATCGTGGCCCGCGACCAGGTGCTGACCCTGTGGGCCCCGGGCGAGGAGACCGCCGAATGAGCCTCCCAGACCTGGTCCTGAGCCTGGCCGACAACAAGCAGCTGCTCGGCCTCCGCTACGCGGAGTGGGCGACCCGCGCGCCCTCGCTGGAGGCCGACATCGCCGCCGCCGGCATGGGCCTCGACGACCTCGGCCACTGCCGGGTCCTCTACGGCTGCCTGGAGCCGCTGGGCGAGGACCCGCGCAAGGGCTTATCCCGCGACAGCGATCCCGCGGCCTACCGGAGCCTGCCCTACTTCGACCAGCCCTTCCCCTCCTGGAGCCACTTCGTGGCTGCCAACGCGGTGCTGGACACCGCGTTCTCGGCCCTCATCCAGGCCTGCGTCGAGGGCAGCCAGGAGGTCCTGCAGACGCGCCTGCGCAAGATGCTGATGGAAGAGCGCTACCACTTCCTGCACGGACGCAGCTGGCTGCGCAGCGGCATCGACCAGGAGCCGCTCGACGAGGCCTGGCGCCAGGCCGCCGCCTGGTTCGGCCCGCCCGACGGCGAGCTCGAAGAGCTCCACCAGGCCGGCGTCCTCAGCCTCGGGCCGGCGGAGCTGCTGGCCCGCGTCTCCGAGCGGCTGGGCACCCGACCCCCGTCGGTGCGCATCGACTGGAAAGGCTGGGACCCCAAGCGCCGGCGCGAGGGCGAAGGCGGCATCGACCAGCGCACCTTCGACATGCTCCGCGGCTTGGAGGAGAAGCGCTTCATGCCTGCCGGTGCCTGACGCCCAAGAACCAGAGAACCACCCGCGACCGCCCCCGCGCTGCCCCTTCTGCGGCTCGGAGGACACCCAGATGATCTCGCTCTTCGGCACCCAGGCCATGGTCCTGCAGTACCGCTGCCAATCCTGTCGAACGGTCTTCGAAGCCAACAAGTACCCGACGCCTACGTCGGGAGACTGAGGTCGCCTAGCCGGTCCGGACCTGGTGGCTCTCGACGGGCTGGCGGCGCTCTGACCCGTGGTGGGTGGTGGCCGCCGGCTGGGCCGGGGCGGCCGCGGCCGCCGTGGCGGCGTCTGACTGCTGCGCCACCGAGGCGGCGTGGGACGGCGCGACCAGCGCTGGCGGGGTGCTCAGCACCGGAGCCGCCGCCTGCGCCGGCACCGGGGGCGCCGGTGTGGCCGCCAGGCTGAGTCCGTAAGTGGCCGTGCGGACCACGGTGACGGGTACGCGGGTGCTGGCCGTGACGCCAGCAGAGAAGACCAGGTTGGTCACCGCCAGCAAGCCGGCGACGTAGGCGACGCAGAGGCCGATGGCCCCCGACCCTGCACGCGCCATCACCTGCCCGCTCATGAGGCCATCGTCAGCACCGGCTTTTCCGGCGCCGGCTGCAGCGAGCGGAAGACCTCGAAGAACTCGGCCCGGTGCTCGGCGAAGATGGCGACGATGGCGGGGTCGAACTGCCGGCCCGCCTCGCCCAGGATCTCGCGCGCGGCGCGGTTGAAGCTGTGCGCCGGGCGGTAGGGCCGGGTCGAGGTCAGCGCGTCCAGGGCGTCGGCCACGGCCACGATGCGGGCCAGGCGCGGGATGGCCTCGCCCTGCAGGTTGAGCGGGTAGCCGTTGCCGTCCCACCGCTCGTGGTGGTGCAGCACTATGTCGAAGACGCCGCGCTCCCAAGCCATCCCACGCAGCAAGCGGCGCCCGATCACCGGGTGGCGGCGCATCTCCGCCAGCTCCTCTGGGTCGAGCGGCCCCGGCTTGGCCAGGACCCTGTCCGCGACTCCGATCTTGCCGATGTCGTGGACCAGGCAGCCCCGCCGCACGACGTCCAGCTCGGAGCGCGAGATGCCGGCCGCGCGGGCCAGCGCGTGGCTGTAGGCGGCGACCCGGATCGAGTGCCGGTGCGTGTAGCGGTCGCGGGCGTCGATGGTGGCCGACAGGCTGAGCAGGGCGTCGTCGCTGAACCGCTCCAGGCGCGCGGTGCGCTCCTGCAGCAGCTCGGTCATGGCGTTGAAGGAGGCCGTCAGCCGGCCGATCTCGTCCTGGGAGCGCACCCGGGCCCGGTGCTCGAGGTGGCCCCCGCCGACCTCCGAGGTCGCCTTCAGGACCTCGCCCAGTGGGGTCGTGATGGCCCGCGTGACCAGGGATCCCGCCACCACCGTCAGCAGCAGCGCGGCCAGACAGACGCCCACGATCACCGGCAGCACCATGGCCTGGGCCGCGGCCAGGGGATCGTCCGGCACCAGCATGGCGACGTAGCCGTAGGGCTGGAAGCGCAGGATCCAGGGCACGTAGACGATCGCCTCGTGGCTGCTGCCGACGCTGACCGGCCGGACCACTGCCGATCTGCCGGCCACGGCGGCGGCGCGGTCCGCCGGCGCCAGGCTGGGCACGGCCACGTCCAGGCCCACCGAGCTGCCCAGGGAGTCGCCCTGAGGGTCGAACACCGCCACCTCGACGTGGGAGGTCCGCGCCAGCTCGGCCAGCACCTGGTCGAGCGTCTCGCCGACAGCGATCGCGCCCACGATCCGGCCGGCGGCGTCGAGGACGGGCCCGATCGTGTACAGCTGGCGCCCCGCGCCGCTGCCGTGGAGGCCGACAAAGCGCGATCCGTACTGGTCGGCGCGCCCCGCCAGCACGTCCGCCGCGTGGTCGTAGGCCAGGGGCCCGATGCCCACCTGGCAGAGGCAGCTTCCCGGCTGCTGGGGATCGGCGCGCAGGCTGAGCAGCTGGCGGCCGTCCGCGCCGGCGACCGCCACCTCGACCTGGTTGGGCTGCTGGTCGGCGATCAGCGGCAGCAGGCGCGCGCGCAGGGCGCCCAGGTCGCGCGCTGAGATGGCGGCGCCAACACCGTCCGAGCCGGAGAGCAGGCGCAGCTCCGACAGCTCGCGCTCCTCGACCGCGTTGAAGACGGTGTTGATGTTGTCCTGTTCGTGAAGCGCGATCAGCGAGAGCTGCTGGGCGCCCTGGCCGGCCAGCTGCTGGGTCGCCACAGCGGACACCAGCACCCCGACCAGCAGGGTCAGAACCAGGTAGGGCGCGACGATCTTGCGCCCCACCGGGAGATCACGCCAGAGCTTCCCTACATCCCCCATCCGTGGCGGAGTATCCAGTCGAAATGACATCTCGTACCCCCTCTTGTGGTTAAAACGCATCAAGAGCGGTGTAACGGAAGCCTGTAACGTCAAGATCCGTAGGGGCGGGGCGCGGCCCGCCCAAGACTTACCGGCGCTTGCCTCGCCGGCGTGAAGGGGACTTCGGCCCGGGCTCCCGCCTGCGCACGAGCGCCAGCGGGATGCCGCCCAATACGACCAGCACGACGGCCAGCGCCGCGATGATGGGCAGCGTCTGGCCGCCCCCGAGGGTGGGCCCGGCCGGTGGCTGGGACGCGCCCGGCGGGTAGCAGCCGGCGAAATAGCCCAGCTGCTTGGTGCGCACGGCGATCTGGAAGGGCGCCGCGCTGCCGGTGGAGCCCACCTTCGTCCAGGCGCCGCCGCCCTCGGGGGCGTACCAGATGTCGCTCGGCGCGGGGAGCTGGTCCGAATAGCGCAGCGTGATCAGCCCCTCGAGCTTGAGCGGCTTGGAGGACTTGAAGAGGTAGACGTTGGTCGCGCACTGCAGCCCGCCCAGGTCCGGATAGCTGGCCTCCGGGGTGATGTCGACGCTGACCGGGGAGCGGTCGGGATCGTCGAAGGCGCCGGGGAGGACGCTGAGGATGGCCTGCGGGCTCTCGTCGTTGGTGAAGGCGCTGGCGGGGTCGGTCTGGCCGTTGGTGCCGACCTTGATCGTGAGATGCCCGGCCTGCGGCTGGACGTTGTTGTGGACGCAGCAGGGCGGGGGCTTCACGAAGCGGTAGGGGACCTGCTGGGTGAACCCGTCGAAGAACCCGGGCGGCACCGCCAGGGCCACCGCGGCGTAGACGGCGGCGGCGGCGGCCAGCACGAGCGCTCGCCTCACAGCGCCAGATCCGCCACCACGTGGGCGATCAGCGGCGCCACCAGGTCGCGCGCGTACAGCCGCCAGCAGCCCAGCAGCAATCCGGCCGCCGCCACCGCCACCAGGAACAAGGGCGGATGCGAAAGGGCGTGCGCGGCGGTCCAGGCCAGCGTCGTCCCCAGCACCGCCGCCGGGCCGCCCCAGGCGCGCTCGAAGGCGGCGAAGAGCGCCCCCCGGAAGGCCACCTCCTCCCCCGCGGCCACCACCACCGTCACCGCGGCCAGCCCGCCGCCCAGCGGCAGCTCGCCGGTCCAGCGCACCGCAGCCGGCAGCAGCAGGACCGCAATCAGGGCCGCCGCGCCCAGCAGCCGCGCGGGCAGGCGGTCGCGCCCCAGGCCCAGCGCCGCCGGCGAGAAGAACGCCACACTGGCCAGCAGCGCCAGGCCGCCGCCCAGCTGCCCCGCCACCGGCCACTCCCGCGCGGCCAGGACGCGCGCCCACTCGACGGCGAGAACGAAAACCGCCAGGCCCAGCGGCGGCATCGGGGCCGCCCGGCGGGCGGCAGCGATCAACCGGGGTCCCCACGAAATCGGAGATTTCGTGGGGTGGTCAAAGGAGGTTGGGGATGGCCTGGTAGAGCAGGAAGACGTTGAGCGAGACGATGACGGCCACCACCACCGAGGCTAGCGCAGTCACCGCGCGCGAGTTGACCAGGGTTCCCATCAGGCCCCGGTCCCTGCAGAAGAGCACCAGCGGCACCAGGGCGAAGGGGATGCCGAAGGAGAGCACGACCTGGCTCAGGACCAGCGCGTGCGTGAGGTCGGCGCCCAGGGCGATCACGGCCAGCGCCGGCAGCATGGTCAGCGCCCGCCGCAAGAACAGCGGGATCTGGCGGCGGATGAAGCCGGCCATCACGACCTGGCCGGCCATGGTGCCCACCGACGACGAGGAGAGGCCCGAGGCCATCAGGCCCAGGCCGAAGAGCACGTCGGCGCCGTGACCCAGGAACCTGCCCAGGTCGTGGTACGCGGCCGGCAGCGAGGCCAGCCCGTCCAAGCCGCGGCTGTGGAAGACGGCACCGGCCGTGATCAGCATCGCGCAGTTGACGACGCCTGCGATGGTCATCGCGATGACCACGTCCCAGCGCTCGAAGCGGTAGATCGCGTGGCGCTCGCGACCGTCGGCGCCGACCACGCGCTGCTGCGTCAGGGCCGAGTGGAGATAGACCACGTGCGGCATCACGGTGGCGCCGATGATGCCCACCGCCAGGAGGATGCTGTCCGGCCCGTCCAGGGTGGGCAGGAAGCCGGCCGCGACGCCGGCCGCCGAGGGCCGCGCCAGGAAGACCTCGAAGGCAAAGGCGACCACGATCACGCCCACCAGGACCGCGATCACGGCTTCCAGCGGCCGGAAGCCGCGCGACTGCAATGCCAGGATGCCGAACGCGGCCGCGCCGGTGATCACCGCCGCCGGCAGCAGAGGGATCCCGAAGACCAGGTTGATGCCCAGCGAAGCGCCCACGAACTCGGCCAGGTCGGTCGCCATGGCGATCAGCTCGGCCTGCACCCAGAGCACCCAGGCCACGGGGCGGGGGAAGCGCTGGCGGCAGACCTCGGGCAGGTTTAGGCCGGTGGCGATGCCGAGCTTGGCGCTCATCGCCTGCACCAGCATGGCGGTGAGGTTGGCGCCGATCACCACCCAGATCAGCATGTAGCCGTAGCGGGCGCCGCCCTGCACGTTGGTGGCGAAGTTGCCGGGGTCGACGTAGGCCACCGAGGCGATGAAGGCGGGCCCCAGGAAGGGGAGCAGCGCGCGCAGCCCCCGGCGCTGGCCGCTCAGCGCCTCGTGGGCGGCGCGGAGGACCGAACGCTCGCCGGGAAGGGCCGCGGATGCCGGGTCGAAGGGCGCGACGGCCTTCATCCGGGGTCCCCGCAAAATCGGAGATTTTGTGGGGTGGTCATGAGACGAACACCGCCCGCGCCACGCCCAATGCCACCTGGCGGCGGCGGCCGTCGATGCGCACCGACAGCGGCCCCTCGTACCGGCTCTCGCGCACCAGCTCGACGGTGGCGCCCAGCGTCAAGCCCAGCCGCGAGAGCTCGCGCAGCTTGCCGGGATCGCGGTCGGAAACCCGCACCACGCGCACGGTCTCACCGCTCTCACACTCGTGCAGCGGGCGGCCGGGCGCCGCCGCCAGCTCGCCGGCGGGGCCGGGGATGGGATCGCCGTGCGGGTCGAGGCCGGGCCGCCCCAGCGCGTCGTAGATGCGCTGCTCCATGCGCTCGGAGATCACGTGCTCCAACCGCTCGGCCTCGTCGTGCACCTCGTCCCAGCGGTAGCCCAGCGCTTGCGCCAGGTACATCTCGAGCAGGCGGTGGTGGCGGACCATCTCCAGCGCCACCGCGGACCCGGCGTCAGTCAGGGCCGCGCCCCGGTAGCGGTCGTGGCGGACCAGCCCGAGGTCGGCCAGCCGGGCCAGCATCTGCGCCGCCGACGGCGCCGATACGCCCAGGCGCTCGGAAAGCTCGTTGGTACCCACCGGCCCGCGGGCGCGCGCCCCGAGCTCGTAGAGGGCCTTCAGGTAGTCCTCCTGGGACTGGGAGAGCTGCTGGCGCTGGCGGACGGTCATCATGGGCCGTCCTAAATTATAAGTTAGGCGGTCCTAAATTGATCCAGCTTGAGGCCGTCGAGCGAGCTCTCCAGCTCCGCCGCGGGCCGGGCCGCCGCCAGGAGGTTGCCCTGGACCTGGTCGGTCCCGGCTTCCAGGACCATCTCCAGCGTGCGCTCGTCCTCCACCCCCTCGGCCACGACCGTGAGGCCGAGGTTGTGCCCGAGGTCGATCGCCGAGCGCACGATCACCTCCGCGTTCTCCTCGGTCGACATCCCCAGCACGAACGACCGGTCGATCTTGATCTCGCGTACCGGCAGGCGGCGCAGGTAGGCCAGCGAGGAGTAGCCGGTGCCGAAGTCGTCGATGGACAGGCGCACGCCCATCTCGGCCAGCCGGGTCACGAAGCGCATGGCGTTCTCGGGGTCGGCCAGCAGCGTGTGTTCGGTGATCTCGAACATGATCCAGGAGGGCCGCACGCGGTGCGTGCGCAGCGCCGCCTGCACCACCTGCGGCAGCTGGGGGTCGTGCAGGTTGCGCATGGAGAGGTTGATGGAGACCGTGAGGTCGAGCCCGCGCTGCCGCCATTCGTGGCACTGCCTGACCGCGGCCCCGATCACCCAGATCCCCAGCGGCCGGATCAGGCCTGTGTGCTCGGCCAGGTCGATGAACTGGTCGGGCGTGATCAGCCCCAGCCGCGGATGCGCCCAACGCACCAGGGCCTCGGCCCCCGCCACCCGCCCGCTCTTGACGTCGAACTTGGGCTGATAGTGCAGCACCAGCTCCTCGCGGTCGATGGCGTGGCGCAGCTCGCTGATCAGCGCCAGCCGCGAGGGCGAGTGGCGGTCGGCGTCGGCGGCATAGACGCTGTAGCCGGTGCCGGCGCGCTTGGCGACGTACATGGCCACGTCCGCATGACGCATGAGCAGGTCCGCGTCGCCGCCGTGCTCCGGGTACATCGAGATGCCGATCGACGCGCCGATGTCGACCGTCTCGCCCTCTACCACGAAGGGGGCGTCCAGGGCGTGCAGCAATTTGCGCGCCGTGTGTGACGCGGCGTGCGCGGTCTCCACGCGCGTCAAAAGGATCGCGAACTCGTCGCCGCCCAGCCGGGCCACGGTGTCGGACCCACGCAGCTCGCCGCGCAGGCGCGCGGCCACGTCGCGCAGCAGCACGTCGCCGGCCTGGTGGCCGAAAGTGTCGTTGACCTCCTTGAAGTGATCCAGGTCCATCATCAGCAGGGCCAGGTGGTGCTTCTCGCGCTGGGCCACGCGAATGGCCTGGTGCAGCCGGTCGCCCAGCAGCGCTCGGTTGGGCAGGTCGGTGAGCGCGTCGTGCAGGGCCTGGTGCGCGATGGCCGCCTCCTGCGCCTTGCGCTCGGTGACGTCCTCCACCATGCCGATCAGGAACGTGATCTTGCCGTCCCGGCCGCGCACGCCGGTGAGCGTGGTCTGGCCCCACATCAGGCCCTTGTCCTTGCGCACGAAGCGCAGCTCGGCCTGCAGCGAGCGCCGCTGGCCGGAGACGATGTCGGGCCAGGCCTCGCTGCGGAAGTCGTCGGCGTGGATGAACTCCTGCACGTCGTGGCCGACCAGCTCCGCCGCGGCGAAGCCGAGCATCTGGACCAGCGCCGGGTTGGCGTCCTCGACCTTGCCTTCCAGGCTGAGGCGCGCGATGCCGATGCCGGCCTGGTCGTAGACGGCGCGGAAGCGCTCCTCGGACTCGCGCAGCGCGTCCTCGGCGCGGTTGCGCTCGGTGACGTCGATGATCGAGGACACGACCTGGTTGGGCTGGCCCTCCTGGTCCAGGACCGGGATGGAGTCCGCCTGCAGCCAGCGCACCTCGCCGTCGCGGCGCCGGACGCGGAAGGTGTAGTTGCGCACCGGCTGGCGGGTCGCGAGCGCGATCAGCGCCGGCCGCTGCTTTCCGTAGCCCTCCTCCTCGACCTCCCAAAGCTCGGCCGAGGAGTGGCCACGCATCTCTTCCAGGCCCACGCCCAGGATCTCCTCGGCCGCCCGGTTGGCGTCCAGGACCTCGCCCTTGGCGCCCTGCACGAGCACGCCGCAGGCCAGGGTCTCGAACAGCGAGCGGAAGCGCTGCTCGGAGCCGAGGAGCTCGGCGTGTAGCTGCGCCGCCTGGAGGGCGGGTGCCACCTGGGCCGCCAGCAGCGAGGCCAGCTCCAGCTTCTCCTCGCCGAAAAAGGCGCCCTGGCGCGAGCGCAGGACCATCCCGCCCACCGGCTGGTCGGCGACCAGCAGCGGGACGGCGGCCACGCTGCCCACGCCCTGCGCGGCGGTGTGCGGCTTGCCGCTGCCGTAGACCAGTCCGACCACGCCCTCGCCGTGGGGCACGATCTTGGGCGCCAGGTCGTCGGGGTCGTTGTCGGCCAGCTTGAGCAGGAGCCCTCGAGTCCGGTCGCCCCACATCAGGGCCACGCTGTCGGCCTTCGCGATGTCGCGGGCGCGATCGACGGTGAGCGCGGCCAGGGCGCGCGGCTCCAGCAGCCCGCTGGCGGCGACCGCGACCTCGTTCAGCGCCTTGAGCACGTCCGCCTGGTGCTGGCGCTCGGCGGTGAGGCGGGCGCCTTCCAGCGCGGGCGCCACCTGGGCCGCGAAGAGTGCCAGCAGCTGGCTGTCCTCGCGGCGGAAGCGGCGGCTCTCGTAGGTCCAGACCGACATCGCGCCCACCGCCCGGTCGCCGGCCAGCAGCGGCACCGCCAGGCTGGCCTTGACGCCGGCGTGCTTGGCCGGCGCCGTGGCGCCGGTCCAGCCCTGGTAGTCCTCGATCACCATCTCGTGGCGGCCCGCGAAGGCGCTGCCCACGGCGCCCTCGCCGCTCTTGTAGGGACCGATCTTCCAGCCCTCGCGAGCGTCGCGCCAGGCGACCGGGTTGAGCAGCTTGTCGCCGGCGTCCCACCACCAGAGCCCGGCGCCTTCCAGGCCCAGCAGGCGCAGCGCGCGCTCGACCACCAGGCGGCCCAGGGTCTCGGTGTCGAAGACCCCGCTGGAGGCCACCGCCACCTCGTGCAGGGCCTGGAACATGCGCGCCTTGGCCTGCGCTTCCTCGGTCAGCCGCGCCCCCTCCAGGGCGGGCGCCAGCTGGGCCGCGAAGAGGGTGAGGAGCTGGGTCTCGCGCTCGCTGAACTCCCGCGGCTCGTAAGTCCAGACGCCCAGGGCGCCGATCGGCCGGTCCTCGCTGAGGAGCGGCACCGCCAGCGCGCTGACCATGCCCCGCACCTGCGATTCGGGGAGCGCGTGCTTCCAGGTCCGGTAGTCGTCGACCACCACCGGGACGCCCGACTTGAAGGCCATCCCGATAGCCCCCTGGCCCGGCCGCACCGGGGGCTCCTCTACGGCGGACTCGGTCTCGAAGAGCGGCAGCAAAAGCCGCGTGGGCGCGTCATAAGCGAAGACCACGGCGCCGTCGGCACCGGTCAGCGTGCGCGCGCGCTCGACCGCCAGCTCGGCCACGGTGGCGGGGTCGTGGGCGGAGGTGGTCGCCACCGAGATGTCATGCAGCGCACGCAGGGTCGCCTCGGTGGTGAAGGCATCTTGAGGCGGAGGCATCGCCTTCGAAGGCACGATTGCGCGCGACCTTAGCACTTAAATATCCGAACTTCTGCCATCTTGGGAGGCGGTGGAAGTGCTCCAGAGCCTGTTCGAAGCGGCTCCCCCCGACGCTTTAGAGGTGCCTCTGCCGAACCCGCTGCGCGAGCTCCACGGGGCCCCGCTGGCGCTGCGCCAGGAGTGCGTCTACTCCAATTTCGTGAGCTCGCTGGACGGGGTGGTGGCGCTGCGCGGCGCGTCCTCGGGACCCGCGATCAGCGGGCGCAGCGAGGGCGATCGCTTTCTGATGGGCTTGTTGCGCGCCTGCGCCGACTGCGTGCTGGTCGGCGCCCAGACCTTTCGCGACGACGCCGGTCACCTCTGGACGCCGGGCTACATCTACCCGCCCGCCGCCACGGCCTTCGCCGATCTGCGGGCTGCTTTGGGGCTCCCGGAGACGCCCCAGCTGGTCGTGCTCTCGCGCTCGGGCGACGTCGATCGGTCGCAGCCCGCGCGGCCGCTGGTGCTGGAGGGCGAGCGGTCGCCCGCGGACGTGCTGGCGGAGCTGCGGGGTCACGGCTGGCGGCGCGTGCTCTGCGAAGGGGGACCGCGCGTCATCGGCGACTTCTTGCGCGACGGCCTGCTGGACGAGATGTTCCTGACGCTGTCGCCCGTGCTGGCCGGCCGCGACCGGGAGCCGCGACCGGGCATGGTGGCCGGCCTCGAGCTGCTGCCCGACCGCGGCCGCTGGGGCCGCCTGGCCTCGCTCCGCCGCCAGGCCTCGCACCTGTTCCTGCGCTACGACCTCCGGTCATGAGCGGCCCGCACATCGCGGATTTTTCGAAAGATCAGGAGCGAGGGCCGGCGCTGGCACGCCGTTTTTCGAAAAATCCGGGGTGGTGGCGGCGATGAGGTACCTCGAGGACTTCCAGGCCGGCGAGGTCGTGGACCTGGGCTCGGTCACGGTCACCGAGGAGGAGATCCTCGACTTCGCCCGCCGTTTCGACCCCCAGCCCTTCCACGTGGACCCCGAGGCCGCCAAAGAGACGATCTTCGGGGGCCTGATCGCCAGCGGCTGGCACACCGGCTCGCTGTTCATGCGGCTGGCCGCCCTTGGCGTCCTGAACAAGGCGGTATCGCTGGCCTCGCCCGGCCTGGAGGAGGTGCGCTGGCTGAAGCCCGTGCGCCCCGGCGACACCCTGCACGGCACCTACGAGGTGCTCGAGGTAACCTCCTCAGCCGGCAACCCGGACCGCGGCACCGTGCGCGGCCTCGGCCAGCTGACCAACCAGCGCGGCGAGGTGGTGATCCGCATCATCGCCCGCAACCACTTTCAGCGGAGGCGGTCTGGCGCGGAGTAGACGTTGAAGCGGGCGCCGCGCACGAAGCCCGCCAGCGTCAGGTTGAAGCGGCGCGCGGTCTGGACGGCCAGGCTGGAGGGCGCGCCCACCGCGGCCACCACCGGGATGCCCGCGGCCACCGCCTTCTGCACGATCTCGTAGCCGCCCCGGCCGCTCACCGCCAGCACGCACGCGCGCGCGGGCACGCGTCCCTCCAGCAGCGCGCGGCCCACCACCTTGTCGACGGCGTTGTGGCGGCCCACGTCCTCGCGCACAGCGAGCGGCTCGCCGGCCACGTCGAAGAGTCCGGCGGCGTGCAGCCCGCCGGTCTGGTCGAAGACGCTCTGCCGCTCGCGCAGGGCGTCGACCAGGCGCGGCAGCAGCCCCGCCTCGAAGACGGGGCCGTCCGGCAGCACGGCGAAGTCCAGCGCCAGCGACTCCACGGTGGTGGCGCCGCAGACGCCGCAGGCGCTGCTGGATAGGAACGCGCGCTCCAGGGTGCGCCCGGGCGCGCCGCGCAGGTGCACGTCGACCTGGTTGGACTCCACCAGGTCCGCCACCACCCGCCCATCCCGATCGGCGGCTTCCCCCGCTTCCGCGCTGATGCGCACACCGGCCACGTCGTCGAGGCTGCGGATCACGCCCTCTGCCCAGAGCAGGCCGAGGGCCAGCTCCAGGTCGTGGCCGGGCGTCCGCATCAGGATGCTGAGCGGCGTCCCGCCCAGGCTCAGCTGGAGGGGCTCCTCCGCCGCCAGGCGGTCGCCCGCCTTTGTCCAGGTGCCGCCGTCCCAGCGCCTGGTCTCGACATCCGGCGCCTGCGGCCGCGGCATGGCGTCAGGATGCCACCCGGGCGCCCACGGCCGTGGTGGCCACGGCGAAGCCGCGCCAGTAGGTGGCGCGCCGCGCCTCCAAACGGAGGGCCGCGCCGCCCGTCACGGCGTCGCCGTAGCGGGCGGTGATCAGCGGCCGCATCGACTCCTCGCGCCGCAGCAGCCCGCGCAGGCAGGCGCCCAGCATCCGGGTGGCCCGGTACCGGTGATGGCTCTCCACCACCAGTCCTGCGGGCGTGCCCTCGCGCGGCGGGGCCAGGCCTTCGGGCAGCCAGCAGGCGAGGTCCGGTCCCGCCGCCGCCCAGAGCGCGGGCGCCAGGCTCGGGTAGCCCTTGCGCGACCAGCACAGGAAGCCGGTGCCCTGGGTCTCCAGGGAGCGCGCCACCGCAGCCGGCATGCCCTCCAGGCCGGAGCGCGCCGCGCGCGCGGGCGTCCCCGCCACCAGCGTCCGGTAGTGGTCTGCCTTCAGGCGCAGGACGACGCGGTTCCACGGCCACCACTCGCGCGGGATGCCCGCCAGGTCGACCAGGTAGCCGCCGATGAAGCCGGCGTTCTTCAAGGTGTAGCCGGCCATGGCCAGTCCGAAGCGCGGCGCGTCGGTGGCGGCCCGCAGCATCCCGGCTGGGCTGCGCAGGTCGTACGCCTCGAGCAGGCCCTGGAGCTCCACGCTGCGGTCGCCGCCCGTGACCAGGAAGGCCGCGCGGGGGTCGCGGCGCGCGAGCGCGAACTTGGCGGCGAAGCGCGAGGTCGTGATCCAGACCGAGCCGCCCTGGTAGACGAAGGCGGCCGGGTTGACGAGCGGGAAGCGGCCCGCGTGCAGGGCCAGCATGCCGATCCGGGCCGAGCCCAGCAGGCGCCCGCTCTGCGGGTCGAGCTGCACGGCCGCGGCTACAGGCTGCGGACCCGGGGCAGGATCTTCTCCGCGACCTGGTCCGCCAGCCGCCGGCCCTCGGTGACCTTGACCGTGTAGATGACGTCCGCAAAGCCCAGGCGGGCCATGTCCTCGGTCGTGCGCACGGTGCCCTCGACGTCGCCGTCGTAGCGCATCTGCACGGTCCGGCGGACCGAGGCGGGGTCGCGGCCGGTGTCGGCGCAGTGGCGGTTGAGCACCGACACCTTGTGCTCGGCCTCGGCGGCGGGCCCGGTGTAGTTCCAGACGTCGGCCTCCTCGGCCACGACCCGCAGGGTCAGCTGCTCGCCGCCTCCCCCGATCCAGACCGGCGGGTGCGGCTTCTGCACGGGCTTGGGCTCGGCCACCGCCTCCTGCAGCCGGTAGTAGCGCCCCTCGAAGCTGGCCTGCGGCTGCGTCCAGAGCGCCTTGCAGACCTGGACGGCCTCGCGCAGCCGCCGGATGCGCTGGCCGGTCTTGTAGAACTCCAGGCCCAGCATCCGGTGCTCGACCTCGGCCCAGCCGGCCCCGATGCCGAACTCCAGGCGGCCGCCCGAAAGGTGGTCGACGGTGACCGCCATCTTGGCCAGCACCGCCGGGTGCCGGTAGGTGTTGCCGGTGACCATGCAGCCCAGGCGCACCCGCCGCGTGCGCTCGGCCATGGCGGCCAGCAGCGTCCAGCCCTCATAGATGGGACCGTCCAGCGAATCGACGATGGGATTGAAGTGGTCGAAGTCCCACAGGTGGTCGAAGCCGGCCTCGTCCGCCACCCGCCAGACGTGGTGGAGGTCCTCGATGCTGACGTGCTGGGGCGCCAGCTTGAGACCGACCTTCACTTTTCCCTAGCTTAGTTCGAACCTCCAGACCAGCTGGGAGACCTGGCCGACCAGCTCGAAACCGGCGTCGCCGCCGGGTCCGTCCGAGAGCACCGCCAGCGCGTAGGCGCCGCGGGGACCGTTGAGGACCAGCGCGGCGTCATTGGTCTCGGCGTCCAGCATGCCGACCTTGTGCACCACGGTCGCCGTGGCCTGGACGCCGGCGGGGATGCCACCCTCGTAGGCGGTGTGGCTGAGCAGCGGGTACAGCCACTGCTGGGCCGCCGGGCCGCCCGCGCGGCCGGCCGCCTCGTCCGCCCACAGCCGCGCCAGGTCGTTGGCGGTGGTGGTGTTGGGGTCGTAGAAGAAGGACTCCTGTGCGCCGTGCTGCGCTGCGTAGCGGTTGAGGGCGCCGGCGCCACCCAGGTCGGCCACCAGCATGTGCGCGGCGGTGTTGTCCGACTGCTGTCCGATCCGCATCGCCAGCTCCGATCGCGTGTAGCAGGCGCCGTCCGTGTAGTCGTCGTACCAGCCGTCCTCCCACATGGCGTCCGTGTAGCAGATGCGGTCGGAACCCCGAGCCGTCCCGGCGGCGACCAGTTGAGCCTCCGCCATCAGCAGCGGCAGCTTGTAGGTGGAGGCGGCCACAAACTGCCGGTCCCCGGCGTAGGACCAGGAGACGGGCGCGGGGCCGGCCAGCTCGATCAGCGAGACGGAGACGTCGGCGCCGGCCGCGGCGGCCAGCTGCGCCACGCCGGCCTTCAGGCCGGCTGTATCGCGCGGCGGCGGTGGCGCCGGCGCCGGCAGCACGGGCACCGTGGAGACCGCCGTCAGGAGGGAGAAGACGGCGGCGATCAGAGCGGTGCCCACGGCGGGCATGAAAAGGCGCGCCCCGCGGTGCCGCCGTCACCCGGGAATCAAAGCTTCGTAAACCGGGTAGACAAAAATCGAATGGTCAATCCCCAACACGAGGTGGTCGTCGAGTACTGCGTCCCTTGAGACCACCTCGATGAGGCTGTCCGTGTGGCAGCCGAGATCCTGGTGGGCTGGGCGCCCGTCCTCTACGGCCTGGAGCTGAAGACCGGCACCAAGGGCGTCTTCAAGGTCTTCCTGGACGGCGAGCGCGTCTTCGACAAGTCGGAGGCGGGCCACCTGCCGGGGCCCGGCGAGGTCAAAGCTCTCCTGGAGCCGCGCCTGGGCGCGGCGCTCGCCTGGCGCAAGCAGCAGACGTAGCGTTTAGCCCATGAGGCGGCGGCCCTGGGCCGTGATCGCAGCGGTGCTGGCGACGCCGCTCGTCCTGGCGCTGGCGCTGCAGGCGGTGGGCGGCGGGCTCAGCGCCAGCCGGCCGCTGCTGGCCCTGGCCGCGGAAGCCGTCTTCGCCCTGGTGGCGCTGGGCGGCACCGCGCTGCTGGGCTGGTGGCGCGAGTCAGGACTGACCGACGCCTGGCGGCGGCGGCCACTGCTCTTGCTGGCCGCGGCGCCGCCGGCGCTGGTCTGGCTGGTCGCGACCCCGCTGCTCCTGACCGGGCACGCACGTTGGCAGCTGCTACCCGTCCTGGTGCCGCTGGTGGCCCTGGTCGGCTTCAGCGAAGAGCTGAGCGTGCGTGGGTTGGTGCTCTACGGGCTCCGCGGGCTGGGCCCGCTGGGGGCGGGGCTGGCCGCGGCCGCCGTCTTCGGGTTCCTCCACTTCATCAACCTGACCGCCCGGCCGCTGGGGCCGACCAGCCTGCAGGTGGTCGCCGCCTTCCAGATCGGCCTGCTCTTCGCGGCCCTGCGGCTGCGCATGGGCACGCTCTGGCCGCTGATCGCGTCGCACGCGCTTTTCGACCTGGCCGTGCTCCTGCTGGCGCCGCTGCCGCACCCCAAGGAGAGCTGGGCCTTCACACTGCTGGGCAGCCTGATCGTGTACTCGCCCTTCGGCCTGACCGGCCTGGGGCTCCTGCTCTACGACCAGCTGGAGGGACGCTTCCCCTGGCGGCCGCGCCCCCGACCCGCGATCGGCTAAAGCCGTACTACGGCTGGGTCCTGGTCTGGGCCCTCGGCATCACCACCATCGTTTCTTACGGCACCACCCAGTACCTCTTCGGCGTCCTGGTGGTGCCCATGCAGCACGACCTGGGCTGGTCGCGCGCGCTGCTCTCGGGGGCGTACTCGCTTGCCTTCGCGGTCTCGGGGCTGCTGGGGATCCCGATCGGGCGCCTGGTCGACCGCCGCGGGGCCCGAGCCCTGATGACGGCGGGCTCGCTCCTGGGCGCGGCCAGCCTGGCGCTGCTCTCCCAGGTCCGCGAGCCCTGGCACTTCTATCTGCTCTGGGCGGGCGGCTTGGGCCTGGCCCAGGCGCTGACCTTCTACCCGGTCACCTTCACCGTGATCACCAACTGGTTCCTGCTGCGCCGGGGCCGGGCGCTGGCCCTGCTCACACTGCTCGGCGGACTGGCCTCGGTCATCTTCTACCCGCTGGCGGGCGTCCTGATCGCCCACTACGGCTGGCGCTCGGCGCTGCTGGTGATGGCCGCCTGCCAGCTGGCGGTGGGCGCGCCGCTCCACTTCTTCCTGCTCCAGCGGCACCCGGACGAGGTGCGCCCGGACCGGCCCCGCGAGGGCCTACCGCTGCGGCCGGCGCTGGCGACCGGCGCCTTCTGGGCCCTGACCGCCTCCTCAGGCCTGGGCCTGCTGGCGCACTCGGTGCTGCTCGCCCACCAGGTGTCCTACCTGATCGGCCGCGGCTTCGACCCTGTGTTCGCAGCCACGGCCGCCGGCCTGCTGGGCCTGGCCTCGCTGCCCTCGCGGGTGGTCATGAACCTGCTCAGCGAGCGTCTGGGCGCGCGCGGCCTGCTCGCGGTGTCGGCGAGCTTGCAGGCCGCGGGCGTGGTGCTGCTGATCGTCGCCGCCACCCCGGCGCTGGTCTGGCTCTACATCGCGGTCTACGGCTTCGCCTTCGGCGCCATCTCGCCGCTGCGGGCCGCCGTCACCGGCGAGTACTTCGGCCGCCTCGCCTTCGGCGTGATCACCGCCGCGCAGGGCCTGCCGGCGCAGGTCCTGGGGGCCGTGGGACCGCTGGCGGCCGGCTACCTCTATGACCGCCAGGGCAACTACACGGTCGCGCTCTGGCTGTGCGTGGGCGCCTTCGCGGTCTCGGCGCTGGCAGTCGCGGTCATCCCTCCAGGGCCTGCTTCATCCGCTCCAGAGCCTTCTCCAGGCGGCGCCTGACCAGCGCGTCCGCGCGCCCCGCCAGCAGGTTGCCCAGTGCCGCGCCGGGCGGCTCGTAGGCGATCTCCAGCTCGATCTCGGTCCCGCCCCGGCGGGGCGTGAACGTCCAGCCCCCACGCTGGGCGATCAGCCCCGACTCGGAGCGCCAGCCCAGCGCCCGCGGCTCGTCCCAGCGGTCGAGCACCAGGATGTTGCTCAGGGGCAGGCCGAATGTGCGCATCTCGACGTCGAAGCGGGCGCCCATGCCCCGTGCCCGCCCCAGTGGCTGCCAGCGCGTCACCCCGTCCAGCACGCGGCGCACGTTGTGGTAGTCGGCGACGAACTCGAAGGCCTTGGCCGGCGGGACCGCGGCCAGCACCCGCGCCTGGAAAACCCGCACGCTGGGGACAATGCCACAGGTGGTCGAGGTCGAAGACGAGGTCGCCGCGCCGGAGCCGGTGCCCGTCGAGCGGCTGCGCGGATACCTGGCCCTGAGCGCCCGCTACACGCTGGGGCTGGTTCGGGCGGTGGGCTGGCGGCTGCGGCTGGGCCC
>DASUVY010000140.1:0-6076 GCA_036378695.1 Candidatus Dormiibacterota bacterium | reverse complement strand
CGAGGGCTTCACCGTCGGCACCCCCACCTACATGGCGCCCGAGCAGCTGCGCGGCGAAGTCGTCGATGCGCGCAGCGACATCTACTCGATCGGCATCCTGCTCTACCAGATGCTGGACGGGCACCCGCCCTTCCAGGGCACGGTGACCAGCGTGATGCACGCGCATGTCTTCGACATCGCGCCCGACTCGGACCGCATACCGGGCCCGTTGATGGCGGCCCTCCGCAAGGCGCTGGCCAAGAGCCCCAACGAGCGATACCAGACCTGCGCCGAGTTCGCGGCCGCGCTCCGCGACCTGCTGCGCACCGGGGGCCTGGCGCCTAAGCCGGTGCCCACCGCCCCGCTGGTGATGGCGCCGACCATGGTCGTGCCTGACCGCAAGCTGATCCCCCTGCGCACCGGGGCCGCCGCCCCTGCTCCGCGGCTCGCCCGCTGCCTGCGGGCCGGCTGCGAAGCCGCCGCCAGCTGGCACTGCGAGTACAAGGACTCCACCGGCCAGGCCTGCGACACGGCCTGGTGCGGGCGCCACGTGGCGATGGTCGGGGACGACGCCTATTGCGCCCGCCACGCGGCCGTGGTGCGGGCACTGGTGGCCTCCCAGGGCACCGCCTGGGCCATCAAGGAGCGGCCGCCGGTCGACGACCGGGCCATGCCCTTCGCCGCCCAGCTGCGGGACGCCGTCGACGCCGACCTGCGCGAGATCCTGCGCCGCCGCTTCGAGCGCCTGCCCGCCCTGGACGTGGTGGCCGACCAGACGGTGCGCCGGATAGGGGAGCCGGGCGACCACGGCTGGGAGTGCAGCTGGGCCGCGCTCAGCGAGCGCCAGTGCCTGCTCCGGGTCGACCTCCTCGTGGGCAGCGGCGCGCCGGCCCGGATCGCGGTCTCCGTCAACGAGGAGCAGGTCCTCAGCGAGGCGGTCGACTGGTCCCAGCGCGCCGGCTCTGAGGAAGTGAGCCTCGACCGCCTGGCCGCGGCCGCGGTCGCCGCCGTGCAGGCCGCCGCCGAGCGCTCAACGGGCGAGCCGACACGGATCATCGACGTGCCGCTGCCGGACATCGACCGGCCCCTGCTCCGCGAGATGCTGCTGCGGCTGCTCCTGCAGGCCGGCACCGCCGGCGCCGACTCCCTGGCCGAGCAGCTGGCGCTGCCGTCCTCCCTGGTGGCCGCCGAGCTGGGGCAGCTGGTGGACGACGGGCTGGCCGACTGGGAGCGGGAGGGCGTGGCCGTGCTCAGCAAGCAGGGCCGCCGCCGCGCCGAGGAATCTCCCATTCGCCGCTACCGCGGCCCCATGCCGGTCAGCGTGGCGGAGTACGCCGAGGTCCTGAACGCCCGCCGCCCGGCGCCCGACGCCGCCACCGTGCGCTCGGCGGCGGCCCCCTGGGGCCTGGAGCCCGGCGTGGCCTACGGGATGCTGGGCAGCCGCGGCCCGGTGCTGGTCTACGGCCCGCCTGGGGTGGGCAAGAGCAGCCTGATTCGGGCCCTGGCCCGGGCCCTGCCGGCCGTCCTGGTCCCGGTGGCCCTGGACGCCGGCGGGACCGTGATCCGCGTCTTCGACCCCGCCCGCCACAAGCTGGCCGGAGAGCAGCCGGCCGACCGCCGCTGGCGCCGCATCGAAGCCCCGCTGCTGGAGTTCGGCTCCGAGCTGACTCTGGACCTCCTGGAGCCGCACGCCGGCCCCGACGGGCTGATCGCGCCGCCCCAGCTGCTGGCCGCCGGCGGCATCCTGCTGATCGACGACCTGGGCCGGCAGGCGATCGCCTCCCGGCAGCTCTTCGACCGCCTGGCCCCGCTGGCCCAGCGCGGCCTGGTGACCCTGCGGGCGGGCGCCGACCAGCGGGTGACGCTGCCTTACACGAGCACCCTGGTCTTCGCCACCAGCCTGGTCCCCGAGCAGATCCTGAGCGACTTCCAGCTCCGGCACATCCCGCTCCGGCTGCCGCTCAACAGAGGGGAATGAGAGGGGTCTGATGAGCGCGGCGGCGACTACAGTCGCCCGCATGCGCGGGCGTCCCGGCTCCGGCCTGCTCCTGATCGGCGAGGCGGGCCTTCGCCTGGCCGCGCTTTCGCTGCTGGGCTCCCTGGCCCTGGCCCTGTCGCTGGTGGCCGAGGGGCGTGGCGGTGCCGGCATAGGCGCCACCTGGCTCTGGGTGGCGGTCCGCGCCGGTCTGGGTCCCGACCTGCACCCCGGCCTGGCACCCGGCGGCGGAGCGCCGCTGGGGCTGACCTTCCTGGTGCTGGCGCTCGCCTTCCGGGTCGGCCAGCGCCTCGGGCCACCGGGCTACGCGGCCCTGGCCGCGCTGCCCACGGCCCTGGCCGGGGTGGTGCTGGCGCTGCTGGCGGGCGAGCTCCTTCGCGTGCCCGCCGCCCTGGTGGCAGCGGTGCCGCCGGCGCTGGCACTGGCCGCCGGCAGTGAGTGGTGGCGGCGCCAGGGCGGTGGCCGTTCCAACACCGTGCTGCGGGCCGGCCTGACCGCCGCCACCGGAGTCCTGGCCGGCCTGCTCCTGGCGGGCCTGTTGGCGGCGCTGATCCGGGTCTTCCAGCCCGGCGGATACCTAAAGGTGCCGACCGAGGCGGTGGTCTTGGCCGGCTTCTGGCCCGGGGCGGTGTCCACGACGCTGGCGGGGCCGCCGGCGTTGGGTCTGCTGACGGGGCTGTTCGCGCCCGCGCTCTTCCTGGCGCCCCGCGCCCGCCGCGAGCGGCTGCTCTGCGCGCTGCTGGCGGGAGCCGCGCTCACGGTGGTGGCCCTGGCCGCCGGCGGTGGCTGGCGCACGGCCCTGCCCAGCGCGCTGGTCGGCTGGGTCTGCGCGGCGGTGGCCGCCGGCCTGGCTCCGGTGCTGGGGGCCGGCGCCGCCGGCCATCGCCTGGCGGGGCTGCCGGTGCTGCGCCAGATCGGGGACCGCCTACCCCCGCCGGCGGCCGTGGAGCTGACCGCCGAGCGCATGCGCCCGCGCGGCGCCGCAGCTCCCCGGCGGACCTCGCCGGCCGGGCTCGCGGTCTCGCTGCTGGCGGCCGTGACCGCAATCCTGTGCGTGGTCGCCGTCCTGGCGGTGACGCTGGCCGGGCAGACCGCGAAGCCCGTGCCGGCCGAGCAGCAGGCGGCCCACGCCTACCTGGACGCGCTGGCGTCCAACAACTCCGGCCGGATCTGGGCGACGGTGACCGTGGCCGACGTCCAGCTGCCCGCCGGCGACCACTTCCTGGGCGCGGGCGATCTCGCCCACATGCTGGCGGTGCCGGCCAACCGGCATCAGCGCATCAGCTCGGTGACGCTGGTCGAGACCGCGCGCAGCGCATCTGAGATCGTCTACCAGGCGGCCTACCAGGAAGCCGGCGACTACCACGCGGCGCAGCTGACGCTGGGGCTGGTCGGGGGCCGCTGGAAGGTGGTCTGGACGCCCGCCGCGATCGCCATCCCGGCGCTGCCCGCGAGCCTGGCGGTCACCGTGGACGGCGCCGCGCTGAGCGGCCCAGCGGGCCAGGCGGAGACGGCCTCGGTCCTACCGGGCGTGCACGCGGTGAAGGAGAGCGCCGGCGCGCCCTTCAGCGAGCGCTCCCTGCAGGTCACCGCGGACCAGCCGCTGCCCGCGGTCGCCCAGCCCGACCTGGCGCCCGCGCTCGACCCCGGCGCCGCGGCCGCCGCGCGCAGCTTCGCCGCGGGCGTGGTGCAGCGCTGCCTGGCCTCGAACGCCGGACATCCCGCCGGCTGCCCCAATGGTGTCGACGTCCCGGTCGGAACGCCTGTCACCTGGACCTCGGTGGGCCCACCCGCGGCAGATGCCGCGCTGCAGCTCGACGCCAATGGCGGGCTGCTGCTGCAGGCCCACTACCAGCTGATAGCCGCCTACCCGGTGCACGTCCCGGAGGACACCAAGCACGTGGCGGTGGGCGGCGGGTTCAGCGTGCCGGTGGCCTGGACGGCGGGCGCCTGGCAGGCGGCGGGCGCGCCCCAGGCCGCCGGCTTCGACGCCCTGCGCCCGGGCGCCGGCGACGCGGCACTGGTGGACGCAGTGCGCAGCGGGTTCGACGCCTGCGCGGCCAGCCGCCTCCTCCGCCCGGCCGACTGCCCCCAGACGCTGCCCAGCAGTGGATTCGTGGGGAGCGTTCAATGGCACCTCACGGGCGATCCGGTAGCGAGCACCACGGTCAGCTTCGACACCCAGCGCTCGCTGTTCTCGGTGACCGGGACGTATGGCATGAGCGTGACCTACACGGAGGCGGGCGCGGCGCGCGCCAACAACGTCGGCGGCGGCTACCGGGCAGATCTCTTCTGGGACGGCAGCCGTCCGGTGCTGGTCAACATCGCCCGGACATGAAAAAGGCGCGGCCCGCAGGCCGCGCCCTGGGTTCGAAAGGTGGCTACCAGTAGTACCAGCGCCGGCCCTCGCCCGCACGGACGAAGAAGCCAATCAGCCACAGGATGATGGCCGCGATGAGGATGTACCAGAGGATGTTCATCGCGAACCCACCGCCACCAAACAGAACGAGTAGCGCGATCAACACGATTATTGCAACTACCATGGCTCTAAGGATAAAAGGTTATATCGCTGATAGCAAGTTCAGCAGATCATCACCGTACTGGCTGAGCTTGGCCTGGCCGATCCCCGGCACTGCCAGCAGGGCCGCCCGCGAGCCCGGCTTGCGCGCCGACAGCTCGGCCAGCGTACGGTCGCTGAAGACGACGTAAGCGGGGACCGCCAGGGCCCGGGCTTTGTCGGCCCGCCAGCGCCGCAGCCTCTCGAAAAGCCGCGGATCCCCCGGCGTGGGTGAGCCTCCCCCCGCGCGCGGGCGCAGGCTGGAGGGGGGAGCAGGCAGACTCAGCTGTGCCTCCTCGCCGCCGTCCAGCACCTCGGCGCCGCGCCGGGTGAGGACCAGGGTCGGATAGTCGCCCGAGCTCTGCGCCGCCAGGCCCTCGACCAGCAGCTCGGAGAGCAGGTCGCGCACCCGCTCCTGCGACCAGCCGGCGAGGGCCCCGAAGCTGGGCAGCTCCCGCACCCATGACTTCTCGCGCACCCACTTGGTGTCGGCTCCCGCCAGCACAGCGGCCACGTTGGCTGCCCCGATGCGCCCGCTGAAGCGGCGGACGGCGCTCAAGGCCGCCCGCACCTGGGCCACGCCCACGGTCTGCTCGGCGGCGCTCGGCCGCTCCCCCGCCCGGCAGTTGTCGCAGGCGGCGCAGGTGCGCGGGGCGCCCTCCTCGCCGAAGTAGTCGGCGATGCGGGCATGGCGGCAGCTGCCGAGCCGCGCGTAAGCGAGGGAGGTCTGCAGCTTCGCCAGCGCGTGCTCCCGGCGAACCGCGGCGTCGGGCGTGCCGGCTTCCTCGAAGGTCTTGTCGATCAGGAACTGCTGCAGCTCGCGGTCGGCGGGCCGCCAGAGCAGCAGGCAGAGCGCCGGCTCGCCGTCGCGGCCGGCTCGGCCGGCCTCCTGGTAGTAGGCCTCCAGCGAGGCCGGCAGGTGGTAGTGCACGACCTGCCGGATGTCGGGGATGTCGACCCCCATACCGAAGGCGACCGTGGCCACCACCACCCGCAGCCGCCCGGCCGCGAAGTCCTCCTGGACCTGGCGCCGCGCTTCATCGCCCAGGCGGGCGTGGTAGGCGGCGGCGGCGAAGCCCCAACCGCGGATCTTCTCCGCCACCTCCTCGGTGACGGCCACGGTCGCGCAGTAGACGAGCGCGCGGCCCGCGCCCGGATCGAGCACGCGGCGCAGAGCCTCCATCTTGTCGGCGTCGCCGCGGCAGCGCTGCGCGGCCAGGAGCAGGTTGGGGCGGTTGAAGCCGGTGACCGAGATCAGGGGGTCGCGCAGCCCGAGCGAGCGCGCGATGTCGGTCCGCACCTGGGGTGTGGCGGTGGCCGTGAAGGCGGCCACCGGCGGGTTGCCGCACACCTCGAGGGCGCGCCCGATCAGCCGGTAGTCGGGCCGGAAGTCATGGCCCCAGGTGGAGATGCAGTGCGCTTCGTCGACCACCACCCGGCGCAGGGGCAGCCGGCCCAGGACGTCGACGAAGCCGGGCCGGGAGAGGCGCTCGGGCGCCACGTAGAGCAGCTTGAGACGGCCGTTGAGCGCCTCCTGGAGGTGC
>DASUVY010000139.1:0-18459 GCA_036378695.1 Candidatus Dormiibacterota bacterium | reverse complement strand
CGTGCTGCGCCGCCTGCGCGCGCCGGGCGGCCTGACCGCGATCCTGGAGGGCGAGTCGCTCTTCAACGACGGCACCGGCGTGGCCGTCTTCGCGGCGGTGCTGGCCTCGGTGGTGAGCGGCTCGCCGTCTCTGGGCGACGTGGCCGGTCGCTTCCTGATCCTTACCCTGGGCGGCGCCGCGGTCGGCCTCGTGACCGGAGCGGCCTCGGTGCTGCTGCTGCGCCGAGCCAACGAGGCCGAGCTGGAGATCCTGGTCACGCTGGTGGTCGCCTACGGCTCCTACCTGCTGGCTGACGTCCTCCACTTTTCGGGCATCGTCGCGGTCGTGGTGGCCGGCATGGTGGTCGCCCGTTTCGCCCGGCGGTCGGGGCGGCTGCAGGGGACCCAGCTGCTCGGCTTCTGGAACCTGCTGGCCTTCGTGCTGAACGCGGTTCTCTTCGTCCTTGTCGGCGCGGCCCTGCCGACCCAGTCGGTGCTGCGACTTCTCCCGCTGGTCCTCGGCGCCTACCTCGCCATGGTCCTGGCTCGAGCGCCCGCGGTCTACGGCCTGACCTGGCTGGACAGCATTCCCTGGCGCTGGCGGCACCTGACGTTCTTGGGCGGTCTCCGGGGCGCGCTCTCAATCGCCCTGGCGCTGGCGGTGGCCGCCAGGCCCGGCATCGACCCGCGTGTTTCCACCGTGGCCTACGGCGTGGTCCTGCTATCGCTGTTGGTGCAGGGCAGCCTGATGGTGGCCCTGGCCCGGCGTCTAGGCCTTAGCGAAGCCTGAGCCGGCGGTCGCCAGCTCGGGGATGGCGGTCGTGTGCTGGATGACGCCGTCGATGAGCCCGTACTCGATCGCCTCGTCGGGCGAGAGGTAGAAGTCGCGGTCGGTGTCGCGCTCCACGCGCTCCAGGGGCTGCCCGGTGTGCTTGGCGATCAGCTCGTTGATCAGCGCCCGCAGGCGCAGGATCTCGCGGGCGTGGATGTCGAGGTCGGTGGCCTGGCCCTGGAGGCCGCGCCCGGCAATCAGCGGCTGGTGCAGGTGGATGCGCGCGTTGGGGAGGGCGAAGCGGCGGCCCTTGGACCCGCCCATCAGGAGGATGGTGCCGAAGGAAGCCGCGCGACCCACGGCCACCGTCGAGATCGGCGGCTTGACGTACTGCATGGTGTCGTAGATCGCGAACCCGGAGGCCACGCTGCCACCCGGGCTGTTGATGTACATCTGGATCTCCTTCTCGGGGTCGTCGGCCGCGAGGAAGATCAGCTGGGCGACCACCAGGTTGGCCAGGGTGTCGTCGATGGGGCGGCCCACGATGATGATCCGGTCTCGGAGCAGCCGCGAATAGATGTCGAAGGCGCGCTCCCGGCTGCCTCCCTCGTTCTCGATGACGGTGGGTACCACTGCCATGTCGGTGTAGCGGTCGATCGTATATTGCCGGTCGTGGTCGCCACCGCCGCCATGTCGCCGAGCACGTTCTTCTCGGCGCTCCCGGTGGCGCTGGCGGGCCGCCTGCCGGCCGAGCTGCGCGCGTTCGAGCACAAGCGCGGATTCGGCAGGCTCATGAAGTTCGACTACGGCGACCCCGGAGTTCACTACGAGGCCTGGCATCACACCGCCACCGGCCGCATGGAGGTCGGACTGCACCTGGAGGGGCCGGCCGCGGCCAACGAGGCAGGCTTCCGGCTCCTGCGCGGCCGGCTGGTGGAGATCAGGCACCTGCTGCCCCACGCCGAGCTGGAGCCCTGGGACAAGGGCTGGTACCGCCTCTATGAGACCTTTCGTGCGCCCGTGCTGAGCCCGGAGGTCCTGGAGGGCACGGCGGCCCGGCTGGCGGCCTACATCACGGCACTGCATCCGATCCTGGAATCTGAGGGGGGAGTCCCCCCTCGGGTGGGCCGGGCGCAGCCCTTCCCCCCACCCGCCCCCCTGGGAGGACGCTGAATGGACCCCGTCGAAGCCCGCGACCTCTATCCCATCACGCGGCAGTACATCTTCATGAACCACGCCGGGGTCTCGCCGATGTCGGAGCGGGCCCGCGCGGCGGTTGAGTCGATGGCCGGCCAGCTCAGCACCAAGCCGCTGACCACGCCCCTGGCGATGGAGGAGGCCGACCGCCTGCGCGAGTCGCTGGGCCGGCTCTTCAACTGCGCCGCCGACCACATCGCCCTCACCCGCTCCACCGCGCACGGGATCAGCCTGCTGGCGGCAGGGCTGGACTGGCAGCCGGGCGACAACGTCGTGGGCGCGCGCGGCGAATACCCCGCCAACGTCTATCCGTGGGTGGCGCTCAGGCCGCGTGGGGTCGAGTTCCGTTTGGCGGACAACGCCGGTGGAAGGGTGTCCCCGGAGGCAGTGCTCGGGCGCGTGGACGGACGAACGCGCGTGGTTGCCCTGAGCCACGTCGAGTTCTGGAACGGCTATCGGGTCGACCTGGAGACGATCGGCGAAGAGTGCCGCAAGCGCGGGGTGATCCTGGCCGTCGACGCCATCCAGAGCGCGGGCGCACTGCGCCTGGACCTCTCGCGGCTGCCCGTGGACTACGCGGCCGCGGGCTCCTACAAGTGGCTGCTCGGGCCGCAGGGCATCGGCTTCGCCTGGTGCCACCCCGACCTGCTGCCCCGGATCACACCCGTGCTGGTGGGCACTTCCTCGGTCAAGGACCGGATGAACTACTTCAGCTATCCGACCGATCGGGTCGACTTCGAGACGACTGCCCGGCGGTTGGAGGAAGGCAACGCCTCGCTGCTCGACATGGCGGCCTTCAGTGCCGCCGTCGAGCTCTTCCTGGAGGTGGGGCCGGAGGTCGTGGAGAAGCGCGTGCTGGAGCTCGCCCAGCGCCTGGCCGAGGGGCTGGACCGCCAGGGCTACGAGGTGGTTGGGCCCTGGCCGCGCGAGGAGAACGAGCGCTCGGGGATCGTGTCCTTCCGTAAGCCCGGGGCGCCGCCCCAGGAGATCCTGCGCGACCTGCAGGCCGCGCACGTGGTGGGCCGCATCCATGCCGACTTCGTACGGCTCTCGCCGCACTTCTACAACACCGAGGACGAGGTCGACCGCGTCATCGAGGTGCTCGCGCAGCAGTCGGCGGTGCGGCAGTGACCCGGCTGGCCGGAGTCCCGGTCACGCCGGAGCTGGAGGACTACCTGGAGTCGCTGCTGGCGCCGCGTGACGCGGTCATGACGCGGCTGGAACGCGACTACGAGTCGAACAACGTGCCCGCGGTCGGTCCCTTCGTGGGTGCGCTCCTGCTGCTGCTGGCGCGCACCGCGGGCGCTCGGCGGATGCTCGAGCTGGGGACGGCCACGGGCTACAGCGCGGCCTGGCTGCTGCGCTCCTCGCCGGAGGCGCGGCTGGTGACACTGGAGCTGGACCCAGCGCGCGCCGATGAGGCGCGGCGGAACCTGGCCGACCTGGGGCTGGCGGGGCGGGCCGAGGTGGCGGAACGGGATGCGCTGGAGTACATGCGCGGCGACCGGGGACCGTACGACCTGATCTTCAACGACCTCCTGAACTCCTTCCCTTCCGAGGCCGTGGTGCGCGAGTGCTTCGCGCTCTCGCTCGAGCGGCTGCGCCCCGGCGGCCTGCTGATCGCGGACAACGCGCTGCGCCGCGGAGAGGTGCTGAAGCCGAACGGCCAGGGCGCCAAGAACGTCGTGCTCTGGAACCGCCTGGTCGCCGACGACCGGCGCCTGGACTCATCCCTGATCCCCCTGCGCGACGGAGTCTCGGTAGCCCGCCTTCGGGGTTAGGCCCTTTTCATGAAAAGCAAGCCCCATCCTGACGGGAAGGGGCCCTTTCATGAAAACGGCCCCGTCTGCCGTTCGTCGGAGCTGACCGCTGTCGGCCCCTCGATCCAGACGGCCCCGCCCTCGGCGAACTCCTTTTTCCAGATCGGCACCGACTCCTTCAGGCGGTCGATGCCATGTTTGCAGGCGGCGATCGCCTCGGCGCGGTGCGGGCAGGAGACGCTCACCACCACCGACGCCTCTCCGATCTCCAGCCGCCCGGTCCGGTGGGCCATGGCCACCCGCGCCTCCGGCCAGCGCTCCCCGATCTCGCCGGCGATCTCCCGCATCTGCTTCTCGGCCATGCCCGCGTACGCCTCGTACTCGAGGCGCTGCACCCGCTCGCCGCGAGAGTTGTCGCGGACGACCCCGGTGAAGGTGCAGATGGCGCCCGCGCCCGCGTGGGCGACGGCGGCCTCCAGGCGGCGGCCGTCCAGCGGCTCCGTGGTCAGCTCGAAGAGCACACCCACCTCGGGGCCGCCGCCGCTCACGGGCGGGATGAAGGCAACCTCGTCGGCCGGCCCTACGGGCGCATCCCAGTCCACGAACTCCTGGTTGCGGGCCGCCCGGATTCCGCCCGGGTCGGCGGGCAAGCCGGGAAAGCGGCCACGCAGCGACTCCCAGGCCTCGCCCACGGTCGCACCCGACGCTTCGGCCGCGTCGGTCCCAGCGAGCTCGCGCAGACGGGCGAACAGCAGCGCCTTCACGAGACGGACCCGATGAAGACGTGCACCTCGCGCCCGCTGTCGAGGGCGCGGTCCACGGTGGCGCGGGTTCCCTTCGACGACCCGTCCCAGAAGGCGACCAGCACGTCGCACTGGTCGATCAGGCGCTGGTTGCGGGCGGCGGCGACCGAGAGGTCCCGGGCTTCCTCGAAGGAGGCGCCGAGCACCTGCACGGCCAACCCGTGCCGGCGCGCGGCCCGCGTGGCGGCGGCGTCCACGCCGCTGGCGCTGCCGGTCACGATCCGCGCGGTCCGGGGCAGGCTCTCCACATAGGACTCAACCCGCGCCAGCTCGGCGAAATGCCGGCTGCCCACGATCCCCACCTTCACGCTTTCAGGTGGCGGTCCCACCAGTCGAGCACGTAGCGCATGTGCTCGACCCGGTTCCAGGGCCGCCCCGCCACCACCACGGCATGCGGCTCGCCGTGAAAGACAACCAGGTCGACCTCGCGGCCCATCTTGAGCAGCCGGTGGTAGACCTGCTCCGCCTGCTCGAGCGGCGTGCGCAGGTCGCCGCTGCTGCCGATGATGCGCAGCGGCGTGGTGATCTTGTCCACGTAGGTGACCGGCGACATGCGGCGGAAGTGCTCGGGGTCCTCCCAGGGCTCCGCGCCCACCGAGCGGGCGCCGAAGTCCCAACCGATGTCCGAGGACCCATAAAAGGAGTTCAGGTCGGTGACCGGCCGCATCGAGACGGCGGCCTTGAAGCGCTCAGTGTGGCCGACCACCCACATGGTCACGAAGCCGCCATAGCTGGCGCCGCCCACGCCCATTCGCTCCGGATCGGCGAAGCCTTCGGCCACCGCCTTGTCGGCCAGCGTCATCAGGTAGGGGAAGTCGGTCTCGCCCCAATGACCGGTCAGCCGGCTCGCGTATTCCTCGGAGTAGGTCTGGCTGCCGGGCGGGTTGCAGATGACGACCGCGTAGCCGGCCCCGGCCAGGATGTTGAAGACGAACTGGAAGCTCCAGCCATACGCGGCGTGGGGCCCGCCGTGTATGTAGAGCAGCGTCGGCACTTTGGTGCCCGCCTGATACCCGGGCGGCAGCAGCCGCCAGGCGTCGACATGGTCGTCGTTCACGTCGAAGTCGAACGGCGCGATCTGGGCCAGCGCCCGCTCCTGGATCCAGGGGTTGGGCTCGTACAGCGTCCGCTCGCCGCTGCCGTCGGCGGCGGCCGCGTTCACCAGCAGTGGCTCGTCGTGGGCGGTCGAGACCAGGCCCAGTGTGTCGCCGCCCAGCGACCAGTAGGACACGACGCGGTGGCCGGTCACCACCGGCTGCGGCTCGCCGCCGTCGGCGGGCACCCGGGAGACCCCCACGGTCCCCCGGTCGGTCATCGGCACGTACACCCACCTGCCGTCGGCCGACCAGGCCGGGTCCGGGCACTCGGCGCCAGGATGGGTGTCGGCCAGGACGCCGGCCCACAGGCTGCGATCGAGTCCGCAGGTCAGGCATTCGCCGTCGACATAGAGGCGCTGGTGGCGGGCGTAGGCGGAGCCGGGTCCCTCGGTGCCGGCGATCACCGCCAAGCGGCCCTGGGGGCTGAAGGCGAAGGCGTTCAACGCCGTGAGAAGGTCGCTCACACGCTTCGGCTCGCCGTCGCCGTCGTGGGAGACCGCGTAGACGGCCGATTGCAGGCTCCGCCCGTGGTCGGGCTCCCGGTTGGAGATGAAGGCGATCCGTCCGTCCGGCGTCCAGCGCACGCGCGCAGCCGCGAAGTCCCCCTGGGTGAGCATGCGCAGGCCGGTGCCGTCAGCCGCGGCGACCCAGACCTGGGGCTGCTCGTCGTCTAGCTGGCCGCTACCGTCGAGCCGGTAGCGGAATCGCTTGAGGTGGCGCACGCGCTCGAGGTAGCGCGCCCGCGCCTGATCCTCGTCCTTGGGTGGCTTCCGGTCGGGATTCGCCGGCCAGTCCGGGCGGGCGAGCAAGGCGAAACGCGAGCCGTCCGGCGACCAGTCGAAGTCGGCCACGCCCCGAGGCGTCTTCAACACCTGGCGGGGCTCGCCGCCGCGCAGGTCCAGGACGTAGAGGTCCTGCCGCCACTCCTTCTCGCGATTGGAGGTGAAGGCCAGTCGGCCACCGTCGGAGGAGAAGCGCGGGCGCAGGTCGCGGCGCTTGCCCGCGGTGAGCCGGCGGGCGGGCGCGGAGCCGTCGGCCGGGGCCAGCCAGATCGCCGAGCGCTGCTGGTTCTCGTCGGGGTCCTGGGTGATGACCGTGAAGGCCACCCATCGGCCGTCCGGTGACGTCTCCACGCCGCCGACCATCCTGAATTCCAGGATGTCGGCTACCGCCAACGGGTTACCCGGCGTCCGAGCCCTCCTCGATGCGCCCGTAGTTGTCGTCGAACATCTTGCGCAGCTTCTCCGCCTGCCGGTCGTAGTCCTCAGGGTTCGGCCAGGAGCTGCGGGGGTCGAGGACCTCGCTGGGGACGCCCGGGACCTCGTCGGGGATCTCTACGCCAAAGACGGGGTCGCGGTGGGTGGAGACGCCGCGCAGCCGACCACCAACCACCGCGTCCACAATCGCCCGCGTGTGGGCGATCGAGATCCGCTCGCCCACCCCGTAGGCGCCGCCCACCCAACCGGTGTTGAGCATCCAGACCTCCGCGTTGTGCTTGCGCACGCGCTCGATCAGCATGTCGGCGTAGGTATTCGGCGAGCGCACCAGGAAGGGTGAGGCGAAGCAGGTGCTGAAGGTGGGCTCGGGCTCGGTGACGCCGCGCTCAGTGCCGGCGACCTTGGCCGTGTAGCCGGACAGGAAGAAGAACCGGATCTGGTCGTCGTTGAGGCGGGCGACCGGCGGCAGCACGCCGAAGGCGTCGGCCGACAGGAAGAGCACGTTGGCGGGATGGCCGCCGCGGCCGCTGAGGTCGGCGTTGGGGATCAGCTCGACCGGGTAGGCCGAGCGGGTGTTCTCGGTCTTGCTCTCGTCGTCGTAGTCGGGCACCCGCGTGTCGGGATCGATGACCACGTTCTCGAGCACCGTCCCGAAGCTCTCGGTCGCCGCGTAGATCTCGGGCTCCGCCTTCTGCGAGATGCGGATGGTCTTGGCGTAGCAGCCGCCTTCGAAGTTGAAGACGCCGTCGTCCGACCAGCCGTGCTCGTCGTCGCCGATCAGGCGCCGCCCGGGCTCGGAGGAGAGGGTGGTCTTGCCGGTGCCGGAGAGCCCGAAGAAGAGCGCCACGTCCTCGTCGCGGCCCTTGTTGGCCGAGCAGTGCATCGGCATCACGCCGGACTCGGGCATCAGGTAGTTGAGGGTCGTGAAAATCGACTTCTTGATCTCGCCGGCGTAGCGGGTTCCGCCGATGATCACCATCCGGCGCTGCAGGTTGACCAGGATGAACGTCTCCGAGCGGGTGCCGTCGGTCTTGGGATCGGCCTTCACGGAAGGCAGCGACATCACAGTGAAGTCGGGCGTGAACCCGCGGCGCTCCTCGGCCGTCGGCCGGATGAACAGGTTGCGCGCGAAGAGGCTGTGCCAGGCCAGCTCGGTGACCACCCGCACCTTCAGGCGGTAGCGGGGATCGGCGCAGGCGAAGACGTCCTGGACGTAGACCTCGTTCTCGGAGACGAAGTCGACCATCTTCTGGAGGAGGCGGTCGAACTTCTCAGGGGCGATGGGCCGGTTGCCGCCCCACCAGATCCGGGACTCGGTGCTCGGCTCCTTGACGAAGAACTTGTCCTTGGGCGAGCGGCCGGTGTGCTGGCCGGTCTCGGCATCCAGGGCACCGGTGGCGACGACTTGAGCCTCGCCACGCCTGACCGCGTGCTCGTAGAGCTCGGCGGGCGTGAGGTTGTGCCAGGTCCGCGCCATCGAACGCACGCCCACGTGCTCGAGGACGCGCCTCTGCTGGAGCTCCACTGAAACAAGGATACGGTCGGTTGGCGAGCGGGACTCCTCCCCACTTCGGTGGGGAGGTGCCGAGCGCAGCGAGGCGGAGGGGGATGGACGACCCCCTCCCCGGCCCTGCGGGCCGGACCTCCCCATGAACGGGGAAGAGTCTTACTGGGGCGCCAGGCGTGACTCCAGCTGGTCGACACGCTCCTCGAGGGTCATCAGCTTGTCCGCGAGCTGGTCGCCGCCGCCCCGCGGCGGGGGCTCCAAGTGATCCGCCCCGGTGGCCGCGGCCCGGATCAGCTGGTCGATGGACACGTCCGCCAGCTGGCTGGCGGCGAGCAGGGCCACAGCCGGGATGCGGGTGGAGCCCGCCTCCCAGGCGTAGACGGCCGCCACCGAGAGGGTCTGCCAGCCCATGGCCTGGCGGAGGTCGGACGCGAACCGGCGCATCGTTCCATAACGCTTGCGCGCCAGCTTCATGGCCCTCGCGACCTGCAGGTGCAGGGCGCGCGGATCGTCCCCCCTCGCAGCCAATATCCGAATACTTAAGCCCCGCCCACGCCTACGAAACAAGGCCCGCTACTCATATTGAGTTAACACAAGATTCTGGAAATGCCGCCGGGCGGGCGATAGGATCGACCGGTGCTCACGTCCCGATTGGACATGGGCGTGCGCTTCGGGGGCCGGTTGGAGGCAGACGAGCAGGGTCGTCTGTTCGATCGCCGCGTGCGCGAGCAGCTGCAGCGCATGCCGCTCTTCGAGCAGGACGAGGGCCTGGTCGCCGCCGAGGCCATCCGCGCCCTCACGCTGGCCGCCCGCAACCTCCGCTACACGGGGGAGCGCTGGGCCGAGAAGTACAGCCTCAGCACGGTTCGCTTCGAGCTCCTGATGCTCCTGCGGCATCATCCCGACGAGCAGCTGACATTGGGCCAGCTGGCCAAGGGGCTGGACCTCAGCCCGCGCACCGTCACCTCGCTGGCCGACGTGCTGGAACGCGACGGCCTCATCCGCCGCATCCCCCACGCGACCGACCGGCGCGCGGTGCTGGCGCGCATCACCCGGGAAGGTCGCGCGCGGGTGGACGCGCTCTGGGCCGAGGCCTTCGAGCGCCACTTTCCAATCTTCGAGGGGTTCATGCCGGAGGAGATCGCGCAGTTGCGGCACCTGTGTTTCAAGCTGCTCAACAACCTGAGCGGGGGTGCCTAGAGAGGGGCAAGCCCCTCCCCTACGAGACCTTCGAGCGCTGGCGCCGGGCCTTCCCGGAAATGCGCTCGCTGACGCTTCGCTTCGCGGGCTGGAACCGTGCCGGTTCCCCCCGCGTCCCCCCTTCCGCCGTACGCCGACGCGCGCACGTCCTCAACGACTGGATCACGGACTCACTCGGCCCGGCAAAGCCGGGCCTTACCTGTAACGTCTAGACCGCTTTAGACCTCTGGCGCCGCGCCTTCCCCGACACGTAGTCGACCAGGATGTACTCACCCAGCCGTTCGGGCGAGACGAAGAAGGCGCGGCCCTTGTTGATGCGCGTCATCTGGTTGATGAACTCCGTCAGGTAGGGTCCGCGCTCGAGCATGAAGGTGTTGATGACGATGCGGTCGCGCGTGCAGCGGCGCACCTCTTTCAGCGTCTCCTGGATGGTGCGGAAGGTGGGCGGATAGGCGAAGTACACGCGCCCGTTGTCCAGGTGCGCGGTCGGCTCCCCGTCGGTGACCATGATGATCTGGCGGTTGCCCCGATGCTTCGCCAGCAGCGAGCGCGCGAGCTGGAACCCGTGCTGCATGTTGGTGCCGTACACGTAGTCGTTCAGCGCGATCTGCGGCAGTGACTGCGGCTTCAGCTCTACGGCGTGGTTGCTGAAGCCGACCACGTAGAGCGAGTCGCGCGGGAACTGACTGCGGATCAACGCATCGAGCGCGATCGCCACCTTCTTGGCGGCCAGGAAGCAGCCGCGCAGGAACATGGATCGGCTCATGTCGATCATGAGCACCGTCGACGCCTGTGTCGAATGCTCGGTGCGGTGCACCACGAAGTCCTGGGGTTCGATCGAGACGGGGACGCCGCGCCCCTCGCGCTGCAGCGAGTTGAACAGGGTTTCCCGCATGTCGAGCAGGAAGGGATCGCCGAACTCGTAGTCCTTCAGCTCCTCCGCTGACTCGGTGCCGAGGCCGGCGCCGGTCATCCGGTGCTGGCCGATGCGGCTCTTCTTGAGCTGCTCGAAGATGTCGCGCAGCGCCGACTGGCCGATCCGGCGCAGGCCCCGCGGCGTCAGCTCGAGCCGGCGGTCCCGGCGCTCCACGTAGCCGGCCTTCTCCAAAACCTCGGTCATCTGCCGGAGCTGGTCGAGGGACTGGCGCGCCTCCGGTCCCAGCACCTGCTCGGCCAGCGAGCGGTCGACGTCGTCGAGCCGGAAGGAGCCGCGCTCCAGCTGGGACTCCAGGCGGTCCATCTGCTGCAGCCGCTCCATCAGGCCCATCGCCTGCTGCAGCGACAGCGGATCGTCACCGAAGAAGGGATAGCGTTCGGTGAGCTCGCCCGGCGGCATCAGGTTCTGCATGTGCCCGGCCAGGCGCGCCAGCTCCAGGCGCAGCGAATCGTCCTGCAGGAGCTCGTCCATCAGCCGCCGCAGCTCGTCGCGGGCCTCCGGCGACAGCGACTGCAGCAGTGACTGCATCTGCGCCATCTGCCGCTGCAGGTGCTCGAGCAGCTGGTCCAGCGTCTCGATGCCGGGCGGGAACATGTCGCCGTACTTCTGCATGAAGCCCTGGAAGTCCGGCTGCTGCCCCCGCTCGCGCTGCTCCAGCATCTTGTTGAGGTCGCGCACCATCTCGCGCACGCGGCCCACGTCCTGCTGCGTCATGGACTGGATGCCCTGCTTCATGCCCTGGAACATCTGGTCCATGATTTGCTGCTGCAGCTTCTGGAGCAGGTCGTTGAACATCTGCTCAGCCTCGGGATCCATGAACTCGTAGTTGCGCAGCGCCTTGACGCGCCCGCCGAGGTCGTCGGGCATCCGATCGAGCTGGTCCTTGCGCTGCTTCGCCATACGCTCCAGCACGCGGCGGGCGCTCTCGTCCTGCTGCTCCTGCAGCTTGCGGTCGATGCCCCTCTGCTCGGTCTGCACCACCTCCTCGAGCTGCTCGCGCAGCCGCTCGACGGTGGAGTCGAGGTCGTAGCGCGACAGCTCGCGCTCGCGCTGCTCGCGGATCTGCTTCAGCAGCTGCTCCAGGCCCGGAACCTGGTCCGAGCCCCAGCGGTACAGGCGCTGGAGTGCGGCCGACAGGTCCCCGTAGGACATCAGGTCCTCCGAGAGCGCGTCCAGCACCTCGTCCGCATCAAGCGGATCCAGGTGCTGGGTGCCGTCCCAGCGCGAGTACCGGTAGCTCACAGGGTCACTGCTCGTACCAGGGCACGATCATCGCCCGTCCCAGGGTGTGGCTGAACAGGTTGAAGCCGAGAAAGGCGTTGCTGGCCTCCGCTGGGATGCCGAGGCTTTCCACGTCCACCGCGTGCACGACGAAGAAGTAGCGGTGCTTGCCGTGGCCCGCTGGGGGCGCGGCACCGATGTAGCGAGCGCCGCCGCCGTCGTTCTTGAGCTGGAAGGCGCCTTGCGGCAGTCCGGAGCCGCCTTCATCCCCAGCGCCGCGCGGAAGCTCGGTGGTGCCGGCGGGGATGTCGACGACGGCCCAGTGCCAGAAGCCGCTGGCGGTGGGGGCGTCGGGGTCATAGCAGTTGACCACGAAGCTGCGGGTCTCCTGCGGGAAGCCACGCCAGGACAGCTGCGGCGAGACGTCCTGCCCGCCGGCCCCGAAGATGCCGCTCACCTGCGGCATCGGCAGCTTCTCGCCGTCCTGGATGTCTTCGCTGGTCACCTCGAAGGAGGCGACCTTGGGCAGATCGGCGTAGGGATCGCGCGCCATCAAGGATCTCCTGGTTTGAATCGGACGGAAAAGTCGATACTGCCAGACCCCGACGGCGAAGGTTCCCAGTGCACTCACGGTCCAGAGGTTGGGCACGGGCACGTCGCAGGGCGGGCGCAGCATCGGCACCAGGACGGCGGCCAGCGCCAGCAGGGGCGCAGCCCGGCGCGCGATCACGGCCCGGGTGCCGACCAGCACCAGCAGCGGCAGCAGCGGCAGCACCTGATAGGGATAGACCTCGCCCGGCAGCACCGCGCCCAGCGCGAAACCCAGCGCCAGCCCGTAGGCGGGGTGCCAGCCCGAACGGCGGGCGGCCCAGAGCGTGGCCAGCACCAGGGCCGCCTCCGTGCCCAGGTAGCCGGCGGTCGCCAGCACCGGCAGGTGAACCGGCGACCGCAGCGTCTGCGGGCCTGAGGCGGGCAGCCATTCCCACGGACTGCCTCCCACCCAGCGCAGCCAGAGGTTGCGGGTGGAGACGATCGCGCAGTCCGGGTCGTCGGGCGTCAGCGCCGGCAGCAGGACGCGGCGCACGTAGTCGACCACGCCGCCGACCGGCAGGAAGGCGAGCACGGTGAGGATCGCGAAGGAGGCTCCCAAAGCGCTGACGAAGACCGCCCGCGGCCGGCCCAGCGCCAGGCCCAGCGGGTAGTACTTGAGGGAAGCGGCGGCACCACCCAGCAGCCCCGCCAGCAGCGGCCGGGTCGCCACGGTCAGCATGGCGCCGACGGCCAGCAGCAGGATGGCGCCGCCGCGCTGCCCGGCGGCGAGGTCCGCCCACACCGGCGGGAAGAAGGCGGCCAGGAAGGCGCCGACCGCGCGCGCCAGCGGCGGCAGCCGCCGTATCAGCAACCAGGCCGCCAGCGCCAGGCAGGCCGCGTCCACGGCGACCCAGAGGTAGACGCCCGCCACCTCCGGCAGCAGCCCGAACGGCAGCGCCAGGAAGGCCTGCGGCGCCGGGCCCAGGAGCCCGATCTCGGGCAGCGGCAGATGGCCGGCGGCTTCGACCGCGGCGACTGCGTCGTAGAACCCGGCGGTCTGTCCCTCGGCCAGGCGGTGGCCGGCCGCCCAGAAGGAGTGGCCGTCGCGGTGGTCGCCGAGCAGCCCGCCCAGCAGCAGCGCGCGCAGCCCGAAGAGCGCGGCCAGCAGCCACCAGAACACAGGGCGCCCGAAAAGGCGGGCCGCAGCCGCGCGCAGGTTCAGTGCTCCTACCATAGATCGGCTATGGCGAGCCGGAAGCCGCGGGGCTTTTCACCTGTCCGGCGCACCAAGCCGACCGTGGAGCCGGCGCCGCCGCCGGACCTGACCCCGGCGTCGGTTTCAGAGCAGAAGCTGAACGCCTACCGCAAGAAGCGCTACGGAGTCGTGCATCCGGGCGGACCGGCGCTCGAAAAGCGGCGCGCGGAAGGCAAGCTCACCGCCCGCGAGCGCATCGACGCGCTGCTCGACGAGGGCAGCTTCGTAGAGCTGGACATCTTCGCCACCAACCGCGCCCACGGCTTCGGCATGGAGGAGCGGCGCATCGCCGGGGATGGCGTGGTCAGCGGCTTCGGACAGGTAGGCGGCCGCGACGTCGCGGTCTACGCCTATGACGCAACCGTGCTCGGTGGCTCGCTGGGCGAGGTCACGGCCGAGAAGATCGTCAAGGTCCAGGACCTGGCGCTGCGCAACCGGATTCCCATCGTCGGCATAAACGATTCGGGCGGTGCGCGCATCCAGGAAGGCGTGGTGGCGCTGGCCGGCTACGCCGACATCTTCTACCGCAACGTGCGCTCGTCCGGTGTGATCCCCCAGATCTCGGTGATCGCCGGACCCTGCACCGGCGGCGCGGTGTACTCGCCGGCCATCACCGACTTCATCTTCATCCTCGCCGACCAGGGCTACATGTTCATCACCGGTCCCGAGGTGGTGCGGGTCACCACCGGGGAAGAGGTGACTTTCGAGCAGCTGGGCGGCGGCGACGTGCACAACGTGCGCTCCGGCGTGGCTCACTTCCTGCCCCGCGACGAGGCCGAGAGTGCGGAGATGGTGCGCCGCCTGCTCTCTTACCTGCCTTCCAGCAACGAGGAGCAGCCGCCGTTCAAGCCGACCGCCGACGACTTCGAGCGCGCGGACGACGAGCTGCAGACGCTGGTGCCCGAGAGCCCCAACCTGCCCTACGACATGCGCGAGGTGATCACACGTCTGCTCGACGACCGCCAATTCCTGGAGGTGCAGCCTTTCTTCGCGCAGAACATCGTGGTCGGCCTGGGCCGCCTGGGCGGGCACACGGTGGGGCTGGTGGGCAACCAGCCCAAGGTGCTGGCGGGCGCGATCGACATTCGCGCGTCGGTCAAGGCGTCGCGCTTCATCCGCTTCTGCGACGCCTTCAACATTCCGATCATCTCCATGGTCGACGTGCCCGGCTACCTCCCGGGCACGGCCCAGGAGCACGAGGGCATCATCCGGCACGGCGCCAAGCTGCTCTACGCCTACGCCGAGGCCACCGTCCCCAAGCTCACCGTGATCACGCGCAAGGACTACGGCGGCGCCTACTGCGTCATGGGACCCAAGCAGATGGGCGCCGACCTCAACCTGGCCTGGCCCACCGCCGAGATCGCGGTCATGGGACCGGAGGCCGCGGTCAACATCATCTACAAGCGCGAGCTGGCGGCCAGTCCCGACCCTGACGCCCGGCGCAAGCAGCTGACCGCCGAGTACATCGAGCGCTTCGCGAATCCCTACGTGGCCGCCGAGCGCGGCTACATCGACGACGTCATCGAGCCGCGGGAGACGCGCCGGGAGCTGATCCGAGGACTGCAGCTGTGCCTGCGCAAGACGGTTGAGCGTCCACCGCGCAAGCACGGCAACATCCCGCTCTAGCTCGCTTCGCTTCGCTTCACGGGCTGGAACCTTGCAGGTTCCCCCCGTGTGCCCCCTTCCGCCGCCCGCCGCCACGCATCGTCCCCAACGTCGCGATCACGGACTCAAACGGCCCGGCAAGCCGGGCCTAACTCGCAACGACTCGTCTACCTCAGATAAATGCCCCGGGTGATCTCCAGGTTGATGTAGGCCTCGGGCAGCTGCCAGCCGACCGGCGAGCCGCCCCAGCTGGCGTACACGTTGACACCGTGCAGCAGCACGAACTTGCCGCCGGCCAGCTTGTCCATGTGCTGGTCGGGGCTGATACCCGCCGGAAACTCGACGCTGCCGCTGACACTCCAATGGTCGCCCTCGAACAGCGCTTGGCGCGCCGTCATCTGCGGCGCGTCGGGGTCGCCGGGCTCGCCGCCGAGCATGGTGGCCGTGATCACGTGCTGGCGGTGCAGCAGCCCCTCCGGCGCCGCATTCAGGTGCGGCATCGAGGGGTCGCCGGCGATCGTGGTGGCGTTGCGGACGCGCAGCGTGGGCTCGGTGTCGAGCAGCCGCTCGCGCAGCCGGCCGCGCAGCCGCATCTCGCAGGACAGGCGTTGCTCGCCCGTGAAGACCTCGACCGGGGTCCACGCCAGCTCGGGACCGAATGCGGTCCCTTGCGGCGACCCGCTGGCGATCATCTCGGCGCGCATAACGAGCGCCGCGTCAAAACCCTGCGGCTAGGACAGCTTGCGCCGCGCCGCGCGCTGCGCCTCCAGCTCCTCCAGCCAGGCCTGCTCGCTGCGGCGCGCCTCGGCGATCTGCTCCGCCTGCACCAGTCGTTCGTGCTCTTCGAGCACCCAACCCACGGGTCCGATCGCCATCCGCTCGTCAGGAATGCCTGAGGTTTCCAACGGCGGCACCGCGCCCACCAGCGCCCGCAGCGAGCGCCACCAGAGCCAGAGCCGGTGGCCCAGGTCCATCTGGGCGCAAACTTAACCCGCGACCGGCTCCACCGCCAAGCTGGGATCGGGGGGCGGCGCGGTTCGGCCTGCCCGCCGCCGGTCCGGCCGGACCTTCTGCGCGCGCCGGATGTACTCGTCCACCGTGAGCACCAGCTCCGCGTGGCTCCAGGTCAGCGGCGACACCGAGAGCGCGGCCCCGGTGATCGGGTCGACCTGCTCCGACAGCAGTCCGCCCGCAATCTGGTGCTGCACGACCCACTTGATGATGTCGCGAGCCGGCGTCAAATCCGCGACGCTGCGGGCGTTGGCGAGATACCACTGCGCCAGCCACAGCGTGCAGATGAACCACGGATTGCCGGGGCAGCTGGCCACGTCGTGCGAGACCTGGAAGTAGTAATCGTTGGCATAGCGCGCCTGGCCGCCTGTCGCCAACTTGATGGACAGCTCCCGCTCGATCGCCTGCATCGTCGACATGATGCGTGCGTCGTCCGCTTCATACATGCCGAACCGCCAGAGTCCGTAAATGGCGCTGTCGATCACATTGTCGACGTCGACGCCGCCGTCGGGACGCACGTTGACACGGCGCGCGAAGCGGTTGAGCTCAGGCCTGTAGAGATGCTCGTCGCTGGCCTTGCGCAGGTCGACGATGGCGGTGCTCAAGCGCTCGGTCGCGGTCTCATCACCGAACAGCTGGGCGAAGTTGAGGGCGGCCTGCATTCCGCCGTGCACCGCGCCGACCGTGAATGCGTGTACGCCCCAGCGCTCCTCCCAGAGATCCCAGGAGGGCAGCGGCAGTCCCGTGACCTGATCGACATAGGACATCATCCATTCCGCCGCCGGCAGCACCAGGGCCGAATACAGGTCGACGACGAAGTCGAGGTTGCGGTGAATCCGGAAGTGCTCCCACAGCGACCACAGCACCAGGCCGGTCTCGTCCTCCTGGATCGGCAGCACGCGCTGGCCCTGCGCGTCTGACCAGGGATGCCAGGAGCTGCCGATCTTGCCGCTGGGCGTGTACTTGTGCAGGAAATAGCCCTCGGCGACCAATGCGTCTTTGCAGAACAGGAAGAACTTGCGCGTGACGTCCTCGTGCCCGGCTCGGTCCAGCGCATTTGCTACCAGCGCGCCGTCGCGCGGCCACACGTAGGCATAGGTGTCGCGCGCGAACTTGGTGATGTCGAAGTCGGTGGCGGCCACGATGCCGCCGCCGTTGTCGACATGGCACCGCGCGATCAGCGCGCTGCGCCGGTACAGGTCGTGTACGTCGAGACCCAGTTCGTCCTCGATCCTCTGGTGGTCCTTGTCCGACCACACGGCCCAGTACGTGCGGGTGCGCGTCCGGTACGTCTCCTCGCCGCGCGCCTGGAGCAGGTCCTGGCCATAGCTGGACACGTCCTGGAAGCGGCTGCCCATGCAAAGCCAGTGCGTGACCTGGCGTGAGGCACCGGCCTCGGTGGCGGCCAGGTCGAACTGCACCACGCAGTCCACCGAGCCCTGCTCGATGGGGTTCCGGCCCAGCTCACCGTCGGTGGCGTCCACCCAGGTGCCCGCGTTGCTGCCGCCCTTCTTGCCGCAGGCCCAGGAAACGATGCCGTCGACGTCCTCGGTCTGGCCGCCGGCCAGGAAGTAGGCGGAGTCCTTGTAGGCCACCACGGCCTTGTGCCTGGGGTCGTAGAGGACGGTGTTGCCGATATCCGACCCCCCGATGAACCAGTCGTAGTGGAAGAAGACGCGCGCGGAGCTGAATCCAGCCTCAGCCGTCACGGTGACCTGCCGCACCAGGTAATCGCGTGCCATGTCGACGTAGTCGCTGAACGCGACCACGATGCCTAGGCCCGGGTGGCGCAGGGTGACGTCGCTGACCATGGTGTGCTCGTCGTAGCCCAGCCGCCGGTCCCAGCCCGCGTCGCTGACCCAGGCGAAGCGGCCGTCGACCCAGAAGCCGGTCCGGCACAGGTTGCCCATGGTCTGGTTGTCCTGGCCGACCCGCGGGAAATAGATGTCCCGCACGGCATAGCTGGCGTCGAAGTTGACCAGGACCCGGCCGTTCCCGAGCACGATGTTGCGCGGCATTTGGCGCCCGGATGGTAGCGCTCCCCGCGACACTAGAATCCTTCGGATCGCCAGCGCCGAACCCCTCCCCAACGAACCCTCTGTGGGGGGATCCTCCCCCCTCGGGTGGGCCGGGCAAAGCCCTTCTCCCCACCCGCCCCCCTGGCAGCCGCCCATCCGAGTCGTCAGCACCCGCCGCCGGCGCCGCACGGTCAGCGCTCGCCTCGTCGCCGGCGTGCTCGAGATCCGGGTTCCGCACTGGATGTCCGAGCGCGAGCGCGGCGAGTGGGCGGAGCGGATGCGAGCCCGCATCGAGCGCCAGGTCCGGCGCGCCCAGCCCTCGGACGCCCGCCTCGAGGAGCGCGCGCGG
>DASUVY010000138.1:0-7670 GCA_036378695.1 Candidatus Dormiibacterota bacterium | reverse complement strand
TCATCCCACACGCGGCGTCGCTCCGTCAGGCTTGCGCCCATTGCGGAAGATTCCTCACTGCTGCCTCCCGTAGGAGTCGGGGCCGTGTCTCAGTCCCCGTGTGGCTGGTCGTCCTCTCAGACCAGCTACCCGTCAAAGCCTCGGTAGGCCGTTACCCCACCGACTAGCTGATAGGCCGCGGGCCCACCATCTCGCGCATTGCTGCTTTTCTCACCGGCCATGCGACCGGTGATGACATGCGGTATTAGCACCGGTTTCCCGGTGTTATCCCCCACGAGACGACAGGTTGCCCACGTGTTACTCACCCGTTCGCCGCTAGGAACTTCCCTCCCTTGCGGGAAGAAAGCCCTCGCTCGACTTGCATGTGTTAGGCGCGCCGCCAGCGTTAACCCTGAGCCAGGATCAAACTCTCCGTCTAAAAACGAAGGACCCAAGGCACTAACAGCCCTGAGTCATGAAGACTCTCAGAGTCTTTCCCACTCTTCAGTTGTCAAGGTGCTCATCGCGCCCTCCGCACGCCCTTTTCACCCCACGAAGTCGTCCCGACTTCGCGGGGACCCCGAAGGTTAGGGCGCACGAAGCCAACCTGGCTGAGGCGCATCCGCGATTGTACTGCCGCCGAGGAAGCTTCCGCAACCCCGGTCAGCCCGCTTTACATACCCCCGCTGGGGCAGGCCCGAAACCTTAGCAGAATGCCTAAAACGCCCTCCGGCCGCTGAGGGCCCGGGCCAGGGTCAGCTCGTCCGCGTACTCCAGGTCGCCGCCCACCGGCAGCCCATGGGCGGGCCGGGTGACCTTGACCCCGGTGGGCGTAAGGGCTCGGTAGATGTAGACGGCCGTCGTCTCGCCCTCGATGTCGGCGTCGGTGGCCACGATCACCTCCTCCACCCCACCCTCGGTGACCCGGCGCAGCAGCTCGGGGACGTGGATCTCCTCGGGACCGATCAGGTCGACCGGGCTCAGGACTCCGTGCAGCACGTGGTACAGCCCCTGGTACTCGGCGGTGCGCTCGATCGCGATCACGTCCATAGGGGACTCCACCACGCAGATCACGTCGGTGGAGCGCCGGCCCGACTCGCAGATCGCGCACAGGGGGCCCTCGGCGATGTTGAAACAGCGCTCGCAGTAGCCGATCCGTGCTTTCAGGTCGGCGATGGCGCGGGCCAGGGCGTCGGCGCGCTGGCGGTCGGCGCGCAGGATGTGGAAAGCCAGCCGCTGTGCGGTCTTGGGACCCACGCCCGGCAGCCGCGAGAGCTCCTGGACCAGGTCCTCCAGGGCCTGGGGCAGCTCGGGCAAAGGCCGTCCTTACCCCAAGAGGCCGGGCGGAAGGCCGAGGCCGGCGGTCACCGCCTGCATGCGCTGGGCGGCCACCTGGCGGGACTTGTCGAGGGCCTCATTTAGCGCGGCCACCACCAGGTCCTGGAGCATCTCGGGGTCAGATGCGACATCGGGGTCGATGGTCACCGAGACCACCTTCTGGGCGGCGGTCACCACCGCCTTGACGGCACCGCCGCCGGCCGTCGCCTCGACCTCCTCTGTCTGCAGCTCGGCCTGGACCTTGGCCATCTTGGCCTGCATCTCCTGGACCTGCTTCAGCATCTTCATCGGGTTCTGCATCAGGGCTGTGACTCCTTGACCTTGGGCGTCGAGACCTTGGTGACCCGGCCCTCCAGCTGGCGCACGGCGCGCTGGACCATCTCGTGCTCCTCGGGTGCGGTCGCGCGCGGGGTGGTGCCCGGGGCGGCGGCGGCTCCGCCGTCCTGGAGGCGGTAATCGACGGTAATGCCCGGGCCCAGCCAGGCGGCGATCAGCGGCGCCAGCTTGGGGCCGGTGTCGCGGGCCTTTTGGTGGTGGAAGGCGTAGGCGAAGGTGAGGACGAGGGTGGTGTCCTGCAGGGCCAGGCGGGCGGCCAGGAACGGGGCCCGATCCTGGACGCTGAGCTGGTCGAGGACCCGGCGCCAGCCCTCGGTGAGGTCCGCGGGAGCCGCCGGCGCCGGCGCCAGCTCCTGGCTGACCATCGTCCCCACCCGCTCCGGCTCCTGCGGAGCTGGGGCGACCTCCCCGCTGCGCGGGGAGGTGGTTTCCCTCTCCACTGCCAGGCGGACCAGGGTGGCCTCGACCAGGAAGCGCGGTTCGGCGTGGCGGCGGACCTCGCCGTCCAGGTGGAGGAGGGCGTCGAGCACGGCCGAGAGCCGCTCCCGGCGCCCGGCCTCGCGGGCCTCGATGGCCTGCACCAGCAGGTCGCGGCAGCGCTCCATGATCCCGCGCACCACCTGGCGCAGCTCGCCGCCCGCCTCGTAGATGGCGGCCAGGCGGTCGAGCGCCTCGGTGGGCCGGCCCTGGAGCACGGCCGCGACCAGGGCATCGACCTGGGCTGGGTCGGCGATTCCCAGCAGCTCGCGCGCGCCGGCCACCGTGACCCCCGCGCCGGCCAGCGGCACCAGCTGGTCGAGCAGCCCCACGGCATCCCGCATCGAGCCCTGGGCCATGCGAGCGATCAGCGACAGCGCCTCGGGCTCCACGGCGATGCCCTCGCGCTCGGCGATGTGGCGCAGGCGGGCGACCACCTGCTCGTCGCTGAAGCGCCGGAACACGAACTGCTGGCAACGGCCCAGCACGGTCAGCGGGACCTTCTGCGCCTCGGTCGTGCAGAGGATGAAGACCACGTGCTCGGGCGGCTCCTCCAGCGTCTTCAGGAGCGCGTTGAAGGCCTCGGTGGTGAGCATGTGCGCCTCGTCCACGATGTAGACCTTGCGGCGCCCCAGCGCGGGCGCGAGGTGCACCTTCTCGCGGAGATCGCGGATCTCGTCGATGCCGCGGTTGGAGGCGGCGTCGATCTCGATCAGGTCGAGGGCGGCGCCGGCCGAGATCTGGACGCAGGAGTCGCAGCGATTGCAGGGCTCGGCCACGCCGGTCTGGCGCTGCAGGCAGTTGACCGCCTTGGCCAGCAGCCGCGCGCTGCTGGTCTTGCCCGTGCCCCGCGACCCGCTGAAGAGATAGGCGTGCGCGACCCGGTCGGAGGCGATCGCCCCTTGGAGAGCGCGGGAGATGGCCTCCTGGCCCACGAGGTCGGAGAAGGTCTGCGAGCGGTACTTGCGGTAGAGGGTCTGGTAGTTGCTGCTCATGCCCAGGAGGTGACCGCGCACCCCCTCGTCGACAGCGGCGCCCCCGGCGTGGCCGTGGGTCGCAGCTCCGGCCCGGATGGCTGCGGCACCCTCAGGTTTCCTCCTTACCGCTGCTTCCTTCCGGACCTGACGGGGTTCGGAGACCCGAGCTGCGCAGGTCCCGGCCTTCAACGCTGTTCATCACGGACGGACCCGAAGGGCCGTACCTCGGAGGGGGAATTCGACCCGGCTGAGGCGGATTGCCGGTGCAGGGTACCGCCAGTCCCCCGTCTAGCGCGGCCAGCGCGATTCTACCCGCCGGGCACCGCCGCCACGCCGCCCAGCAGGGCGCCGCGATTGGCCCAGGCCAGGTTGGCGAAGACAAGCAGCGTGCTGACCGGGATCACGACCTCGGCGCCGGCCACGACCAGCGAGGTTTCCTGGCCCAGGCCGCGAAAGAGCGCCACCCAGCCCAGGAGCAGGGCGATCAGGGTCGTCGAGACCTGGCCGAACAAGGTGTGGGTGAGCGTCGGCCGGCGCCCGGCCAGGACCAGCGCCCCGCCCACCAGCGCCGGCAGCACATAGCGCAGCACGACCACGGCCGCCAGCCAGAAGGGATAGGCGCCGCCCAGCGCCAGGCCGATCGCCACCGACCCGAAGAAGATCCCGTCGACCACGGGGTCGAGGGCGCCGCCCAGCCGGGAGGGCTGCGCGAAACGGCGGGCGATGGTCCCATCCAGGAGGTCCGTGACCGACGCCAGCGCCACCGTCACCGCGAGGGCGCCCAGGCCGCTGGGCTGAAAGCCGTAGACCAGTCCCGGCAGGGCCAGGTAGGCGCGGGCCATGGTGACCTGGTTGGCGGGACCGGGCAAGCGCGTCCCGCCCAGGATCAGCGCGATGAACCAGAGCTCATATAGGACGCGGGGCCCCGGCGGCGAGGCCAGAACCAGCCACAGCGCCGACAGCACCAGGTAGACGGCGCCACCGACCAGCCCGGCCCGAGTGATGATCAGTGGGGCTTGGGAGTCGGCGACGGCGAGGGTGCCGGCGCGGCCGCCGGGCTGGGCGCGGCCGCCGCGGCGCACTGGCCGGGCAGCGGCTCGCCCAGGCCCTGGATGAAGATCTCGCTGTACTTCTGGTCGGCCGGCGTGGACGCGGGCGCCAGGGAGCCGTCAGCCTTGCAGACGCTGTCGGTGACGATCCCGGCCGGCTTGGCCCAGGCGGCCGGCCACTGGCGGTTCACGTAGTAGCCATCCAGGAAGGGCTTCCACACCGTCTGCCCGACGTGCTCGCCCCACAGCACGTTGGTCGGGCAGAGCCAGCCCGAGGCCTGGAAGCCGTTGGCCAGGCCGGCAAAGCCGGAGGTGCACTGATCGCCCTGGTTGATGTGCGCCATGTAGGTGGCGACCGCGATGTCCGGCGTGTATCCGATCCAGTAGGCGCCCGTCCAGGACTCCGTGGTCCCGGACTTGGAGGCCACCGGCTTGCTGCCGTAGCCGAGCAGCTTGGCGGGGCCGCGCAGGAGGTCGTCCTGCATGTACGCCACCTGCGGGCTGAGCACACGGTCGTGCGAGGGCTGGCGGTCGAAGGATTCGAGAACCGCGCCCTTGCTGTCCGTGATCCTCAGCACCGGGTGCGCCGACACCCGGAAGCCACCATTGTCGAAGGCCGAGTAGGCCGCCAGGTGCTGGATCATCGACATCGAGTTGGTGCCCAGCGTCGTGGGCAGGCTGGCGGGGTTGTCGATTGGCGTGCTGATGCCCAGCTTGCGCGCGAAGCTGACCACCGGAGTCCCGGTCTCTGCCCGGTAGGTCCAGAGCGCCGGCAGGTTGCGGGACTCGGCCAGGGCCTGGCGGAGCGGGATCATGCCCTCGGTCTTGCCGTCCCAGTCCGAATAGCGATGGCCGTCGATCACGGAGGTCTGGTCGTCCAGGCGTGTGGCCGGGTTGACCAGACCGGCTTCCAGGGCTGCGCCGTAGGTGTAGGGCTTGAACGAGGAGCCGACTGGGCGGTAGCCGCTGGGGTCGGTTCCCGTCAGGTTGACCTGGCCGCGAATCTCCACGTTGTTGTAGTCGGCGCTGCCGACCATGGCCAGGATCTCGCCGTCGTGGGGATCCATGGCCAGCAGCGCGCCCGTGTTGGCGCCCTTGTACGCGTAGGCCTTGACGCCGGCCTTGACCTCCGCGTCGGCCAGGTACTGGGTCGGCAGGTCGAGCGAGGTGGTGATGGTGAGGCCGCCCTCGTAGATCTGGGCATCGCTATAGCGCTGCTCCAGGTAGGTGAGGATGTAGTCGACGAAGTGGGCGGTCCGCGGGTCGCGACCCCCGGTGGAGGCGGCGTGGTGGGCCGCCATCTGCTTGAAGAGGTCGCCGTTCACGACCTCGTCGAGCTGGCTCGGCTTGATGTCGCCGGTGGCCAGCATGGAATCCAGCACAGCCTTCCACCGCTCATTGGCGGCGGCCTGCTGGTCGGCGCTGCCGAAGGGGTCGTAGCGGGTCGGCCACTGGGGCAGCCCGGCCAGGAAAGTGGCCTGCGCCAGGTTGAGGTCGGCCGCGTGCACGCCGAAGTAGTAGTTGGCGGCCGCCTCGGCCCCCAGCGCCCCGTGGCCGTAGTTGATGGTGTTGAGGTAGAGCTCCAGGATCTCGTCCTTGGTGTAGCGGCGCTCCAGCTCCTCGGCCAGGAGGAGCTCGCGGATCTTCCGCCCGATGTCCTTGGACTGGGCCTCGTCCTTGAGCAGCGTGTTCTTGATCACCTGCTGGGTGATCGTCGAACCACCCTGGGCGGAGGCTCGGTGGCTGAGGTCGTAGATGCCGGCGATGGCCAGCCGGCGCCAGTCGACGCCCCGGTTGGTGTAGAAGGTGCGGTCCTCGGTCGCAACCGTGGCCTGGCGCAGCAGCGGCGAGATCTTGGCCAGCGGTACCACGGTGCGGTTCTCGTGGTAGAGGACGTCGATCAGGGTGCCGTTGCGGTCGTAGATGCCGCTGGCCTGGGGCAGCCCCGCCTCGTTCAGGGAGTCCAGCGAGGGCAGGTCGCCCGCGTAGTAGTCGACCACCCCGACGGTGGCCAGGCTCCCCGCCACGCCGATCAGCGTGAGCAGGGTCAGGAGGAAGGCGGCGACGCCGCGGAGGCGGCCCCGGGATGCCTTACGCCGCGAGCTGCGAGAACGGCTGCGAGACGACAAGTTGCGGTTGGGTGAACGTAGGCGCGATCGCCGACGTTACGGCGACCGGGTTGTTAAGCCCGCGGTCAGCGGCCTTCCAACAGGGCCGTCGCCGCTTGGTGGGCCAGGCCGCTGATGGGGTTGGCGAAGATCGCGTAGCCCAGCAGTACGAGCGTCACGACGACGGCCGCGGCGCCTCCGAAGGTGGAGGGCAGGACGCGCGTCGAGGGCGCCCGCGCGGGAGCGCGGGTGTCCTCCTCCTCGAGCAGGAAGGCCGCGAAGGCGATCCTGGCCGCGCCCACGGTGGCCAGGATCGACCCCACCAGCGCCAGGGTCAGCGCCCACCAGAAGCCGGCTGCGCCCAGCGCGGCGGCGACCAGGAAGACTCCGAAGAACCCGCCCAGCGGCGGCAACGCGGCCAGCGAGAGTACTGCGACCACCAGCGCGGCCGCCCGGCCCGGCGACCGGGCCCCCAATCCGGCCAGGGCACCCTCCAGCTCCAGGTCGCCGAGCAGGATGGTGGCGGCCAGGGCCGCCACCAAGGCGGCGCCCAACAGGAAGAGCCCGGCGCCCAGGCCGCCGGGCTCGTGGGTGGCCACGGCTGCCGCCACCCAGCTCAGCTGGGCGGCGGCCAGCAGCCCGACCACGAGCCGCGGGCGCGGCGCCAGCGCCGCGCCCACGCCGGCCAGGAAGATCAGCGCCGCCGTGGCGCCGGCCAGGCCGGGTGCCCAGGTCGCGCCGGCGCCGGCCAGCACGCCGGCCAGCTTGAGCAGCGCCACACCGGCGCCGGCGGCGCCCAGGGCGGCAGCGGCGCCGCGTTCGAAGGGCGAGGCTTCGGCGCCCGCGCCGAAGCCCAAGGGCGCCAGCACCAGCAGCGCAGCCAGGCCGCCGATGCCGACCAGGAGCGGCAGCGCCAGGGGCAGTGTCGCCGGCGCCGCCGTCAGCGCCGACCGGACGGCGTCGAGCGCAGAGCCGCCGCCCGTGGCGTGCACGTAGGCCAGGCAGAGTGCGACCAGCATCAGCAGCGTGCCGGTCAGCGTCAGCGCCCGCACCGAACCCAGCAGCGCAGCCGCCCCGGCGACCGCCAGCGCGGCACCGACCCAGATGGCGAAGAGGTCGCTGGCGGAAGCCGCGACCATGACCCCGAACGCACCCAGGAGAGCCGCCGGCAGCGGACCGGGGACGCGTTCCAGGTCCCAGTCGGCGACGGCCACGCCTACCGCCAGCGCCAGCAGCACGGAGGCCTTGGCGGCCAGCGCGAAGCGGTCCTGTACGAAACCACCCTGGAACAGCGTGCCGACCTGGGCGCCCAGCCAGAGCTCGAGGCCGAGCGCGACCAGCACCGCGGCCACCACCGCCCGCGGCCCCCAGCGCTGGATGCGCGCGCGGACCCGCGCCCGCCGCGG
>DASUVY010000137.1:0-29709 GCA_036378695.1 Candidatus Dormiibacterota bacterium | reverse complement strand
GGGCCTGACAGTGCTGGCATCGGCGCCTATGACAGCCGTCGGCGGCGTGATCATGGCGCTCTACGAAGACTCGCGGCTCTCACTGCTGCTCGTCGTCGTCATCCCGCTCATGGCGGGAGTCATCGGCAGCCTGCTCTTCTTCGCGGTGCCGCTCTTTCGCGCTGTGCAGTGGAAGATCGACCGCATCAACCAGGTGCTGCGCGAGCAGATCACCGGCGTGCGCGTGATCCGGGCCTTCGTGCGCGCGCGCTACGAGTCGGATCGCTTCCGGGCGGCCAACACGGACCTGACCGACACCACGCTGAAGGTGACGCGCATCTTCACGCTGGCGATGCCCTTGATCATGATCATCCTCAACCTTTCCAGCGTGGCCGTGATCTGGTTCGGCGGCCACCTGGTCGACAGCGGCAGCATGCCCATCGGCAATCTGACGGCGTTTTTGACCTACCTGATGCTGGTCCTGATGGCCGTGATGATGGCCGCGATGATGACGATCATGGTGCCGCGCGCCAGCGCCTGCGCGGAACGCATCCTGGAGGTGATCGACTCCGCGCCCACCATCCTGGAGCCCGCGCGGCCGCGCAGCCCGGAGCAGCGCACAGGCCGCGTCGAGTTTCGCGACGTCGGCTTCCAATACCCCGGCGCCGAACGACCGGTGCTCCACGACCTCAGCTTCATGCTGGCGCCGGGCCGCACCACTGCCATCATCGGCAGCACGGGCAGCGGGAAGTCGACCATCGTGAACCTGCTCGCGCGCTTCTTCGACGCCACCTCGGGCGCCGTCCTGCTCGACGGCATCGACGTGCGCGAGCAACCGCTGCAGGCGGTTTGGGAGGGGCTGGGCCTGGTGCCTCAGCAGGCCTACCTCTTCGCCGGCACCATCCGCAGCAACCTGATGCTGGGCCGCGCCGAGGCCACCGAGGCCGAGTTGTGGCGCGCGCTCGAGGTGGCGCAGGCCGCCGACTTCGTGAAGGCCATGCCCAACGGCCTCGACGAACCGGTCGCGCAGGGCGGCACGACGGTCTCCGGCGGCCAGCGCCAGCGGCTGGCGATCGCGCGCGCGCTGGTCAAGCGGCCGCGCATCTACGTCTTCGACGACTGCTTCTCGGCGCTGGACGCCGGCACCGACGCCAGGCTGCGCGCCGCGCTGCGCGAAGAGGTCGCCGATGCCACGGTGCTGATCGTCTCCCAGCGCGTGAGCACCATCCGCCACGCCGACTGCATCCTGGTGCTGGACGAAGGCGCGCTGGTGGGCTCGGGCACCCACGACGAGCTGGTCGCCGGCAACCCGACCTACAGGGAGATCGTCGATTCCCAGCTGCGCGGCGCGGAGGCCGTCGCTTGACCAGCCCACAAAATCTGCGATTTTGCGGGGACCCCGGATGATCGCACGGCCGCCCGCCGGGGGCACTCGCCCCGGCATGGGGCCGGGCGGCGGCGGCTTCGGCCGCATGTTTGGCATGGCCGGCCCGCCCCAGAAGGTCAAGAACTTCCGCGGCACCGTCCGTCGCCTGGTCTTGCGGCTGCGGCCCGAGTGGGGCTGGATCGCCATCGCCATCCTGCTCACCGCCGCCGGCGTGACGCTCACGGTGCTCGGGCCCAAGATCCTGGCCAACGCGACCAACCTGCTGTTCGACGGCCTGGTCGGCAAGTCGCTGCCGCACAACCTGACCAAGGCCCAGGTGATCGGGCTTTTGCGCGCGCGGGGCCAGCACCAGCTGGCCGACATGCTGTCGGGTATGGACGTGACGCCCGGCCAGGGCGTCGACTTCGCCGCCATCGCGTCGGTGCTGATGCTGGCCGTCCTGGTCTACATAGGCGGCGCCTTCCTGGTCTGGGTGCAGGGCTTCATCATGGCCGGCGTCACGCAGCGCACCGTCTACCGGATGCGCCGCGACGTGGAGGCCAAGCTGCACCAGCTGCCGCTCTCCTACTTCGACCAGCACGAGCGCGGCGACCTCTTGAGCCGTGTCACCAACGACATCGACAACATCGGCACCACGCTCAACCAGACGTTGGGCCAGCTGCTCAACTCGGTGCTCACCGTGATCGGGGTGCTGGCGATCATGCTCACCATCAACGTGCTGCTGGCGGTCATCTCGCTGGTCGTGGTCCCGGCGTCCGCGGCCGTCACCATGGTCATCGCGCGCCGCTCGCAGCGCCGGTTCGTCGAGCAGTGGAAGTGGACGGGCATGCTCAGCGCGCACGTCGAGCAGATGCACACCGGCCACGCGCTGGTCCAGGTGTTCGGCTACCGGCCGCGAGCGCAGGAGGACTTCGACAACTTCAACGAGCGCATGTACCGCGCCAGCTTCATGGCCCAGTTCCTGTCCGGGATCATCCAGCCCGCCATGCAGTTCGTCTCCAACCTCAACTACGTGGCGATCGCCGTTATCGGCGGCTACAAGGTGGCGTCGGGGACGATGTCACTCGGCGACGTGGTGGCCTTCATCCAGTACTCGCGTCAGTTCACGATGCCGATCATGCAGCTGACGGCGATGCTCAACCTGATGCAGTCGGGCATCGCCTCCACCGAGCGCATCTTCGAGCTGCTGGACGCACAGGATGAGATACCCGACGCCGCCGCCCGGCCGGCGCCGGCGCCCACGCGCGGACACGTGCGCTTCCAGGACGTGAGCTTCCGCTACCTGCCCGACCAGCCACTGATCGCGGACTTCGACCTCGACGTACGGCCCGGCCAGACCATCGCCATCGTGGGTCCCACGGGCGCCGGCAAGACCACGATCGTCAACCTGCTGATGCGCTTCTACGACGTGGACGGCGGCGCCATCAGCATCGACGGCACCGACATCCGCGAGCTGCCCCGCGACGAGCTGCGGCGCAAGTTCGGAATGGTCCTGCAGGACACCTGGCTCCTGGCCGCCAGCATCCGCGACAACATCCTGTACGGGAGGCTCGAAGCCACCGAGGAGGACGTCGTCGCCGCCGCCGAGGCCGCGCATTTCGACGCCTTCGTGCGCACGCTACCCGACGGTTACGCGACGCACATCGACGACGATGCTTCGAATCTCTCCGCCGGCCAGCGCCAGCTGCTCACCATCGCACGGGCCTTCATCGCCGATCCGGCGATCCTGATCCTGGACGAGGCGACCAGCAGCGTCGACACACGCACCGAGGTGCTGATCCAGGAGGCGATGGCGCGGCTGCGCAAAGGCCGCACAAGCTTTGTGATCGCGCACCGCCTGTCGACCATCCGCAACGCCGACAGCATCATCGTGATGGACCACGGCCGCATCGTGGAGCAGGGCAGCCACGACGAGCTGCTCGCCCGCCGTGGCTTCTATCACGACCTCTACCGCAGCCAGTTCACGGAGTCGTTTGCTGAGACGGCCGGTACTCCAGGATGAGGATGCCGGTGTCGAAGCTCTGGGTCTGAACCAGCTCAAGCACCCGCTCGGGACCGCCTTCCGGCAGCAAGCGCGCGCCCTTCCCAAGTACGACGGGGTGCACCATGAACCGGTAGAGGTCGATCAGGTTCTCGCGCATCAGCGCGTTGAACAGCTGCCCGCTACCGGAGAGCAGCAGGTCGCGGCCGGGCCGTTCTTTGAGCTGGCGGATCTCCGCAGCCAGGTCACCACGGACCAGCTCTGAACCGCTCCAGGTGACCTCCTTGAGCGTCGACGAAACCACGTACTTGGCCATCGTGTTCATGCGCACGCCGAACTCGCCGGTGCCTTCCATGGTTGGCCAGGCGGCGGCGAAGCCCTCGTAGGTCTTGCGGCCGATCAGCAGCGCTTCGGTAGCCTCCAGCTCGTCCGCTTTGAAGCGCATCGCCTGCTCGTTGAAGTAGGGAAACGACCAGTGGCCCGGCTCCTCGAAGACGCCGTCCAAAGTCAGGTATTCGGTCGCGACCAGTCTCATTCCGGTTGGCCTCCTTAACGGTTTCTAAGAGGTCATCGCGCGGCCGGCTCCCAAATCGACAGGCGGTCTGCCAGGTCCAGCAGATCGCGCGCCGAGACGTCCGCTTCGGGATCAGGCAAGCGATCGGCGCGGTCCGGCGAGCCGAACTCACGCGGCCGCTCCACGAAGGCGGCGCGCAGGCCGCAGGCCTGGGCGGCCCGCAAATCGTTGCGGTGGGCGGCGACCATCATCACCTCCGAGGGCGCCAGCCCCAAGAGCTCGCAGGCCTTTCCGTAGACCTCGGGGTCTGGCTTGTAATGCCGGCAGAGTTCCGCGGAGAGGATGCAGTCGAAGGGCAGGCGCGCCTGCTTGGCTAGTTCGGTCAAGAGCCTGAAGCCGCCGTTGGACAGCGTGGCCAGCAGGTAGCGCCGGCGCAGACGCCTCAGTCCGGGCGCCGAATCGCGCCAGGCCGGCAGGCGGTGCCAGGCCAGCACCAGCCGCTCTCGCGACCGCGCGTCCAGATTCTCGCCGCCGAACTGGGGCAGAAGCTCGTCCAGCGATCGTCGCTGCAGCTGGTCGAGGTTGAGCCAGGGCAGGTCGCCCCGGCGCACGCGGTCCATGTCGGGCACGTAGCGCCCGCGCCAGGCGTCGGCGAAGGCGGGTCCGGGGAGGCCTTCGGCGGCGGCCGCGCGGGCGATGCCACGGCGCCAGTCGACGACCGTGCCGAAGATGTCGAAAACGAGCGCCTTGACGGTGCTGCGACCCGAACTCGTCTCAGTCTCTCCGGATGGCGCGGTAGACCCGCGCACGCAGCTGCGCGAATTCGGTGAGGGCCTTGGTCTCGACCTGGTCGCGCGGCCGGGGCAGATCGACCTCGACCAGCTCGGCCAGGACTGTCGGGCGCGCTGTCAGGACCAGGATCCGATCGCCCAGGTAGACGGCTTCGTCGATGTCGTGGGTTACGAAAAGAATCGTCACCGGGTAGCGCTGCCAGACCCCGAGCAGCAGGTCTTCCAGCTCGGCGCGGGTCTGCGCGTCGACTGAGGCGAAGGGTTCGTCCATGACCAGGATCTGCGGCTGGTAGGCGAGGGCGCGCGCGATGGCGACCCGCTGCTGCATGCCGCCCGAGAGCTGCCAGGGGTAGTGGCGCGCGAACTCAAACAGGCCCACCGCTGCCAGTGACTCGGCGACCAGGCGGTCGGTCTCGCGCCGCGGCAAGCGCTTGCGCCGCAGCGGGAAGCGGACATTCTGGTCCACGCGCATCCAGGGGAAGAGCGAGCGCCCGTACTCCTGGAAGACCAGCGCCATCTGCTCGGGGGGCGCGGTCACCGGCCGCCCGTCCAGCAGCACCTCGCCCGAGCTGGCCGGCAGCAGCCCGCTCACGCACTTGAGCAGCGTGGTCTTGCCGCAGCCCGAGGGCCCGACGATGCAGATCAGCTCGCGCTCATGCACCTCGAAGCTGAGCTCCTTGATGGCCGGCGTTGCCTGCGCGCCGTTGCGGTAGGACTTGGCGAGCTTGCGCACCTCCAGCATCGAGCGGCCTGCCGGCGTCATGCCGCCGCCTCCAGCGCGCTGGCTTGGGCCGCACGGTGCCAGCGCAGCAGCCGCCGCTCCAGCTCCACGAAGCCCGCATTGAGGACGAAGCCGAGCAGCCCGAGCAGGAGGATGCCCGACCACATGTCCGGGATGGCGAACGACCGCTGCGACTGCAGCACGAAGAAGCCGATCCCGTTGGTGCTGGCCTCCATCTCGCTGATCACCATCAGGATCAGCGCCAGGGAGAGGGCGGTGCGCATGCCCGCGAAGATGCGCGGGCTGGCCGCCGGCAAGACGACCGAGAACAGTCGCGAAAGGGCGCCGATGCGGTAGACGCGCGCGGTGTCGCGCAGCGTGGCATCGATGCCGCGCACCCCGTCCACCGTGTTTAGGAGCACTGGCCATACACACCCGATGGCGATCACGAAGACCTTGAACTGGGGACCGACGCCGAAGGCCAGGATGGCGAACGGTATCAGCACCGGCGGCGGAATCGCGCGCAGGAACTCGATGGGCGGGTCCGCCGCCCAGCGCACCGGCCTGAAGGAACCGATCAGCACGCCCAGGGCCACACCGCCGACGACGGCGAGGGCGTAGCCGGCCAGCATCCGCTCCAGGCTGGGCACGACGTCGGTTGGTACCCGCTCGAACACCCAGTTGGCTCGAAAGCTGGCCAGGATGTCGGTCAGCGGCGGAAAGAAGAAGTTGTCCGCGCGCGCCGACCACAAACCCCAGGCCAGCAGAACCACTACCGGCACCACCAGCTGGAGTCCCAGCTCGCGGGCGCGCCTCACGCCGGAGCCTCCGCGCGCTGCGCGGGGTGCCAGCGCAGGAGCCAGCCCTCCAGGCGCCCGAAGGCCGCGTTCAGAGCCAGGCCCAGCAGCCCCGCGACCGCGATCAGCGCGTACATGAGGGCGTAGTCGCCGCTGGAGGCGGCCACATTGATGCTGCGGCCCAGCCCGGGCACGCCCACCACCAGCTCGGAGGTGACGGCCAGGATCAGCGCCACCGAGGAGGCGATCCGCAGCCCGGTGGCCAGGTAGGGAGCCGCGGAGGGCAGCACCACGCGGAGTAGGCGCGCCGGGCGGCCGAAGCCGAAGGCGCGCGCGGTGTCCACGGCCACCGGGTCTACGTCCTGCACCCCGTAGATGGCCTGGAAGAGCAGCGGCCACAGGCAGGCGAAGGTGACCAGGAAGACCTTGTTCTGCAGGCGGGTCCCGAAGACCAGCACCGCCAGGGGGATCAGCGCCACAGAGGGGATGGGCCGCAGGAACTCGATGGGCGCCCTCAGCATCTGGTAGCCGAGGCGGCTGGAGCCGATCAGGATCCCGGCCGGCACCGCGATCAGCGCAGCCAGCGTTAGTCCGATGGCCCAGCCCTCGAGTGTCGAGCCGACGTCAGCCCAGAACGCCGGCGCCGGCAGCTGCTGCACCAGCACCTGCAGCCAGACCGAGGGCGGCGGGACCTCGCGCTGCGGCAGCACTTCGCTCCGCGCCAGCAGCTCCAGGGCCAGCAGGGGCGCCACCACGCCGGTGGCACCGGCGGCCAGCCGGCCTAGCACTCGGCGTTAGAGCAGAGGATCGGGGTCCCCGCAAAATCGCAGATTTTGTGGGGTGATCAGCTGTAGTACATCTGGTTGAGGTCCGGCTTGCTCGGCATCAGGCCGTACTTGACCATCAGGTCGGCGAGCTTGGCGATCGAAGGCTTGTTGAGGTCGTGCGACCAGTACGGCAGTACCATCGCCTGCAGCACGGCGTCCGGGATCTTGGCATAGCTGTTGACGATTGCGCGCACCTCCGAGGTGTGCGCGTTGGCGTAGTCGAGCGACTTGTTCACGGCGGCGACGAAGCGCTTGACCACGTCGGGGTTCTGCGACGCATAGTCGGCGGTCGCGAAGTAGGTGGCGACCGTGAGGTGCGGGGCCACCGCGACCACGTTGTAGCTGATCACCTTGGCGCCCGCCTGCTTGGCCTGGGTGGCGAAGGGCTCCGCCGTCCACATGGCGTCGATCTGCCCCTTCTGCATGGCCGGCAGCATGTCGGGGAAGTTCATCTCCAGCAGCTTGAACTTGGTCACGTCGACCCCGCCCGAGTCACAGGCGGCCTTGATCGAGACCTCGCCGATGTTCTTAAGCGTGTTGACGGCGATCGTCTTGCCTTCCAGGTCTTTGCACTTGCTGATCGCCGAGTTGAGCGTGAGGATCGCCCAGGCGTCGCTGCTGGGATCCGATCCCGCCTGCACACCTTGCGAAACGATCTTCAGCTTGAGTCCCTTCTGCTCGGCCAGGATCTCGGAAACCAGGTTCGAGAAGCCGAACTGGTAGTCGCCGGAGACGGCGGCGGGGATGATCGCCGCGCCGCCCTGGGCCAGCTTCAGGTTGAGCGTCAGCTTCTGTTCGTCGAAGAAGCCCTGCTTGACGCCCAGGTAGATGGGCGCCACGTCGACCACCGGCAGCACGCCCACCGTCAGGCTCACCGGCGTGAGGGCGGACGCCGAAGCGGCCGGTTGTGGACTGCCGCCGCAGGCCAGCGCTCCCAGTGGGAGCAGGCAGGCCGCTACAAGGAACCTCCGCAGCATCTCTCTTCCTCCGTGCTGGCTGATGGCGCAGGCTGGCCGCTCTTTATTCTCCACCCAGTGAGCCGCGGTGCCTGGGCAGCCTTCGCGGCCATGGCACTGCTCTGGGGCGTGCCTTACTTCTTCATCAAGGTCGCCGTGGTCGAGGTCTCGCCGGCGGCGATCGCCCTCTCGCGGCTGGCCATCGGCGCCCTGGTCCTGCTGCCGCTGGCCTGGCGGCTGGCCTACCTGCGGCCGGCATTGCCTCGCTGGCCGTGGATCTTGTTCTTGGGGGTCTTCTACATGGCCCTGCCCTTCACCCTGATCCCGGTCGCCGAGCTCTACGTGCCCTCCTCGCTGACCGCGATCATCATCTCCAGCGTCCCGCTCCTGGTCGCGGTGTTCGGGCTGCGCTGGGACCGGCCCCGGCCGATCACGGTGCTGGGGCTGCTGGTCGGCTTCGCGGGGGTGGTGGCGCTGGTGGGCATCGACTTCTCCGGTCATCCCGCGCTGCTCCTGGGCGCCGGCCTCCTGGGCCTGGTCGCGGTCCTCTACGCGGTGGGACCGCTGGTCGTGGCCCGCCGCCTCTCCGACCTGCCGCCGATCGGGCATCCCTCGCTGGCGATGTGCGTGGCCGTGGTGGTGCTGGCGGCGCCGGCGGCCGCCGCCTGGCCCCACCGGCTGCCCTCGCCACCGGTCCTGGCCGCGCTGCTCGGCCTCGGCCTGCTCTGCACGGCCGCGCCCTTCTACCTCTATTACTGGCTGATCCAGCACGCGGGCGCGCAGCGCGCGACCCTCGTCACCTACCTGAATCCTGGAGTGGCCGTCCTGCTCGGCGTGCTGGTCCTGCACGAGCGGCTGACGCTGACCGCGGTCCTCGGCCTGGGCTTGATCCTGGCCGGCTCCTGGCTCGCCACGCGCAGCCGGGGCCCGCGGCGTGACATCGGTCACGCTCCGGCCCGCGCCTGAGGTCACTGGTGGGGCAGGCCGCCCGCCCTTAGGCTTGGGCCGGTGACTCTGGACCGCGTCGACCACTGGGGCCGGGCCGCGATGCTGGCCTGGAACCTGCTCCTGCTGGCCGCGGTCGTCCAGCTCCTGCTGGCCCGCTCGCAGATCTTTCCCGGGGCGGAGTTTGCCGGGACCACCTGCCTGCTCGGAGTGGCGGCCGTGTGGACCTGGTACTGGCTCCGCTGCCCGATGCCCGTGGCCGGCACGCTGCTGGCGGGCGTGGCGATCACCGTCATGATCCTGGCCATCGCGCTGCCCGCGCCGCCGGCCAGCGTCACCAGCCTGCTCGTCTACGCCAGCGTGGTCCTGGTGGCCGGGCTCAGCTGGCGCTGGGGCCTGGTCGCGGTCGTCGCCATCACCCTGCTCGCCTCTCTCACCGAGCTCGCCAAAGGCTCGCTGGGAGTGGCCCTGACACTGGCCGCCAACGAGTTTCTGGTCGGGATGCTTGCGCTTGGCGGCAGAGCCTTGATCCTGGCCTACCAGGAACTGCTGCGCGCCCGCGACGAGATCGCCCGCCTGGCTGTCGCCGAGGAGCGCCTGCGCTTCGCCCGGGACCTGCACGATCTGCTCGGCCACAGCCTCGCCGTGGTGGTGCTGAAGAGCGAGGTGGTGGCACGGCAGCTCCCGGAGGGAGAGCAGAGGGCCGAAGCCAGGGAGGTCGCCCAGGTGGCCCGGCGCGCACTCGACCAGGTGCGGGAGGCGGTGGCGGGCTACCGGGCGCCCAACCTGGCGGGTGAGCTGGCCGACGCGCGGTCAGCTCTGCGCGCGGCCGGCATCCAGGTAGCGCTGGAAAACAAGCCGGGGCCGCTCACGCCGGCGATCGAGGGCCTGCTGGGCTGGGCCGTCCGGGAAGGCGCCACCAACGTGATCAAGCACGCCTCGGCGGCGCGCTGCCGGATCCGGCTGGTCCGGGAAGGGGACGAGGCGGTCCTCGAGATCGTCAACGACGGCGCCGCGGCGGGCCAGTCGCCGCGCGGAAACGGGCTGCGGGGCATGGAGGAGCGCGCCGGCATCGTGGGTGGCGCCGTGTCGACTAAGCTCGAGGGCGGCGAGTTCCGGCTCCGTCTCCGGGTTCCCGTCGGTGCCCGGCTGGAGGCGGTGGAGGCGCTCCGCAGTTGATCCGGGTCCTCATCGCCGAGGACCTGGCCATGATCCGAGGAGCTCTGCGAGCGCTGCTGGCCGCCGAGCCCGACATTGAGGTGGTGGCCGAGGTCGACCGCGGCGACCGCGTGCTGGAAGCTGCCCTCGGCAGCCACCCGGACGTCGCGCTGCTGGACATCGAGATGCCCGGCCAGGACGGCATCACGGCTGCCGGTGAGCTGCGCAAAGCCCTGCCCGAGACCCGAGTGCTGATCCTCACGGTGTTCGGCCGCCCCGGCTACCTGAAGCGCGCGCTCGAGCTCGGCGTCACGGGCTTCCTGCTCAAGGACGCGCCGCCCGAGGAGCTGGCCGCAGCCATCCGCAAGACCGCGGCCGGCCAGCGGGTGGTCGACCCGACACTGGCGCTGTCGGCGCTCAGCGAGGGCGACAACCCGCTCACCGGTCGTGAGCGCGAGGTGCTCGCGCTGTCCGCCAACGGCGCCAGCGTGGAGGACCTGGCGGACAGCCTGCACCTGACCCGGGGCACCGTGCGCAACCACCTCTCGATCGCCATCCAGAAGCTGAACGCGCGCAACCGCTTCGAGGCCGCGCGCCTGGCCCAGGAGAAGGGCTGGCTCTAACCACCCCACGAAATCTGCGATTTCGCGGGGACCCCGGCGTAGTTCACGGCCCAGCCCGTGACGCGCGTCATTCCAAAGTCGTTACCGGCGTGCCTTCTCCCGTTAACCGCGCGGACCTACCGTAGCGACAACCAAATTCCACGGGAGGCGGACATGGAAATCTTTCGCAACATGGCCCGGCGCAAGCTGCGCTCGGTCCTCACCATCTCCGGGATCGTGATCGGCATCCTGGCGCTCACCACCATGGGCGCCATGGCGAGCAACTTCAACGCGCTGCTGGACGGCGGCGTGAAGTACTACAGCTCGAGCATCCAGATCGGTCCCGACAACGGTGCGCTGGGTTCGGTGGTCAGCACCGACAAGGTCGCAGAGATCAAAAGGGTGGACGGGGTCGCCGACGCCTTCGCCGGCGTGAACCTGTCACTCAAGCCGGGCGACATCAGCGTGGTCAACTTCGGCGTCCCGGACATGATCGTCACCCACGATCCGGCGGCCGGCAAGTACGCCACGCTCAAGATGACCATCGTCCAGGGCCGCGACCTGGACCCCGGCAGTCGGGGCGAGGTCGTGCTCGGCTACGGCGTGGCCAAGGAGTTCGGCAAGAAGGTGGGGGAGACCATCGACCTGCCCGTCAAGCCCAAGGACGCCAAGCCTGACTTCGTGAATCACACCTTCCGGGTGGTGGGCCTGCTCGACAAGACGCTGACCGCGCCCGACAGCTTCGCCGAGGTAGGTCTGGCCGACGCGCAGATGCTCCTCGCCGACAGCCTGCCCGAGGCCCTGCGCGGCAAGGTCGACACCAGCACGCTGGCCACCGGGATCGAGGCTTACGCGCTGCCTGGCGTCAACGCCGACCAGCTGGCCGACCGCATCAACGCCGAGGTCAGCGGCGTGAAGGCGATCCGCCCCAGCGTGGTCGTCAATGGCTTCAAGTCAGGCGGCGCCATTTTCACCGCCATCACCACGGGCGCGGCCCTGCTGGCTCTCGTGATCGGCGGCCTGGCCGTCATCAACACAATGCTGATGGCGGTCACCGAGCGGGTCCGCGAGATCGGCCTCAAGAAGGCGATCGGCGCCCACACCCGCAACATCATGTTCGAGGTCGTCAGCGAGTCGACGGTCATCGGACTCGTGGGCGGCCTGATCGGCTTCGGGCTGGGCGCGGGCATCGTGTCGCTCGTCAACGCGACCACCCCGCCCTCGCAGACGACGCTGTTCCTGATCACCCCCGGCCTGGCCATCCTGTCGCTCGGCTTCGCCGTCGCGTTGGGCGCCCTGGCCGGCATCATTCCCGCCTTCCACGCGGCCCGGCTGGACCCGGTCACCGCGCTGCGGGCGCAGTAACCAGCCTCAACACAAAAGGGAGAAGCAAGATGGCAACGCTCGAGATCCGCGACCTCACCAAGCACTACCGGCAGGGCGGCCACGTCGTGCGCGCGCTGGACGGTGTCAGCCTGGATATCGACGGCGGGGAGTTCGTCTCCATCGTCGGCCGCTCCGGCAGCGGCAAGACCACCTTCCTCGACCTGGTCGGCCTGCTCATGCGGCCGACCGCGGGCAGCATTCGCATCGACGGCCAGGAGATGGGCGCCCTCAGCGACGGCCGGCTCGCCACCCTGCGCGGCGCCAAGCTCGGCTTCATCTTCCAGGAGTACAACCTGATGCCGACGCTCAGCGCGCTGGAGAACGTGATGCTGCCGCTGCGCTACAACAAGGCCCGCCGCGAGGGCGGGCGCAAGCGGGCGCTGCGCCTGCTCGAAGAGGTCGGCCTCGGGGACCGCGCCCACCACCGACCGGCCGAGCTCTCGGGCGGCCAGCAGCAGCGCGTGGCGGTGGCCAGGGCGCTCGTCAACGAGCCGTCGATCGTGCTCGGCGACGAGCCGACCGGCAACCTGGACAGTCAGCTTGCGAGTGAACTGCTGGGCGTCATGCGGCGCCTGAACGGGGAGCGCGGAGTGACCTTCGTGATCGTCACCCACGACCTCGAGATCGCCGGCAGCACCGATCGCATCATCCGCCTGAGCGACGGCCGGGTCGTCTCTGACGAACCCGCGGGCGAGGTCTCGGCGGCCTGAACACCTGAGGCGGCGGCCGGCTCAGCCGGCCGTCGCCAGCCGCTGCAGCCCGGTCACCTCCAGGATCTGCTCCTCGTCCAGCGAGTCCTCTTTGAGCAGCGCTTTGGCCAGCGCATCCAGGCGGGCCCGGTTCTCCTTGAGCAGGGAGACCGCCTGTGCGAAGCACTCCTCGGCGATGCGCTTGACCTCGGTGTCGATGTCACGCGCGGTGGCCTCGCTGTAGGGCCGCTGCAGCGCCATCGCGTTCTGCGACTCCTCGCTGAAGCCGACCGGCCCGATCTTGGGGCTCATGCCCCAGCGCACCACCATCTGGTGCGCGATCTCGGTCACCTGCTGGAGATCGTTCTCGGCGCCGGTGCTGACCACCCCATAGACCATCTGCTCGGCCGCCCGGCCGCCCAGGGCGCCGACGATCCGGGCCCGCAGGTAGTCCTCGCCGTAGTTGAAGCGGTCGTCGATGGGGCTCTGGACGGTCACGCCCAGCGCCATTCCGCGCGGAATGATGGTCACCTTCTTGACGGGGTCGGCGCCCGGGACCAGCAGGCCCAGCAGCGCGTGCCCGGACTCGTGGTAAGCGATGCGCTCGCGGTCGGCCGGGGTCAGCAGCAGGTTGCGCTCGGCCCCCAGCAGCACGCGCTCGATGGCTTCCACGAAATCGTCGCCATCCACCACGGACTTGCCGCGCCGGGCGGCGCCCAGCGCCGCTTCGTTGACCAGGTTGGCGAGGTCGGCGCCCACCCAGCCCGGGGTCTGGGCGGCGATCTCGTCGAGGTCGACGTCGGACCCCAGCGGGACGTGCACGCTGTGGATGCGCAGGATGGCGGCGCGGCCGCGGCGGTCGGGCGGCTGCACTGTGATCCGGCGGTCGAAGCGGCCGGGCCGCAGCAGGGCCGGATCGAGCACGTCGGACCGGTTGGTGGCGGCCAGCACGATCACGCCCTGGCGGACGTCGAAGCCGTCCATCTCGGTCAGGATCTGGTTGAGCGTCTGCTCCTGCTCGTCATTGCTGCCCAGTCGCAAGGCGGCGCCGCGGGAGCGGCCGATGGCGTCCAGCTCGTCGATGAAGATGATGCAGGGGGCAGCCGCCCGCGCCTTTGCGAAGAGGTCGCGCACGCGCGAGGCGCCGACGCCCACGATCGCCTCCACGAACTCGGAGGCGGACTGGCTGAAAAACGCGACCTTGGCCTCGCCGGCCACCGCCCGCGCCAGCAGCGTCTTGCCGGTGCCCGGAGGCCCGATGAGGAGCACGCCCTTGGGCACGCTGGCGCCCAGCTTCTCGTACTTCTGGGGCTCGCGCAGAAAGTCCACGACCTCCTGCAGCTGCTCTTTCACCTCGTCGATGCCGGCCACGTCGGCGAAGGTGGCGCCGGGCTGCTCGGCGTCATAGACGCGGGCGCGGCTCTGCCCGAAGGAGCCCAGGATGCCGCCACCTCCGGCCCGCGAGAGGCGGGTCATCAGGTAGAGGACGCCGATGATGATCAGGATCGTCGGCCCGAAGCTCAGCAGCAGCGTCTCCCAGAGCGGTGGCGGCGGGTTCTCCGGCTTGGCGTTTATGGTCACGCCGTGCTGGCGCAGCAGCTCCAGCAGCTGGTCGTCGGCGAAGGACGGCCGCTGGGTCGTGAAGTGGGTGGCGCTGGCGGAGCCGCCGGGCTCCTTGACGGCCTTTTTGGTGACCCCGCTGATCGCGTCGCCAGTCGTGGTCACGCTGACCACGTTGTCGGCGTTGACCTCGTCGACGAACGCGTTGTAGGGCAGCGTCACCGAGGCCGGCTGCGACGGGGCGAAGAGGACGTTGGTGATGAAGATGTTGAGGAGCAGCAGGATCGCGAACCCGATCCAGAAGCGCGCCGAGCGCATCGGATTGGGGGTCGCTGGGCGCGGCGGCTGGGACGGCGACGGCGGGGCCGGAGGCGGCTGAGCGGCCATGGACGGCCCCATGATGCGCTTTGTATACAAACGCGGCCACACGGCCGCGCCTGATGCGGCCTTTGTATACAAACGGCCTGCTAGGGCTGGGGCGGCCTCGGCTGCTTCGGCAGAGGCGCGTCGTTCGGTGGCGGCAGCTGGCCGCCGCCCTTCAGCAGGACTGGCGGCGTCGGCACTGCGGCGCTCACGGGCGGCGGCGGCAGTGGGTTGGGCTTGGGCGCCGGGCTGGGCGCGGGTGGCAGGTTCACGGCCGTGCCCAGGGCCGGCGGCGGCGGGTTGCGCCGCGCCGGGTCGACACGGTCGGCCAAGCCGGGGTCGGAGTCGACCCTGGGCACGCCCAGCGCCGGCAGTCCCAGGAGCTGGATGGCCGTCTTGGTGATGGTCACGTGCGAGCACCAGCGGCTGTCGATGCCCGGCTTCACCGGCCCGCCGAACATCAGCAGCGGCACCCGCGGGCCGTAGGCCAGCTGCACGTTGTCCGGCGTGTACTCGACCGCCGGCGTGCGCACGTGGTCGTCGTAGCCTCCCCAGTCGTCGTAGGTCAGCAGGAAGACGGTGTCGTCCCAGGCGCCGCCGCGCACCGCGGCGTCCACCGCCTGCCAGATCGCATGCATGCCCTGCGTCACGTCGGCGGGCGGATGCTCGTCCAGCGGGCTGTCGTGCCAGAGCAGCGCCAGCGGCGGCAGGCGGCCGGCCTGCGCGTCGGCCACGAAGTCGGCGCTGGCGGCCAGGCTCGGCGACCCCGCCAGCTCCTTGTAGAAGTGCAGCGGGTACCCGCCGGAGGCGGCGTAGCCCTTCCAGCCGACGCCGTTGGCCGCGGCCAGCCCGGGCAGCGAGGGCAGGTCCCAGACCGGCGGCGGCGCCGTGCGCGGCGGATTGCGGAGCGTCGGCGACTGGCCGCCCACGATCAGCAGGTGGTTGGGCGTGGAGTTGGTGCCGAAGCCGGAGCAGTGGTTCTCGAAGAAGGCGCCGGTGAGCGCCAGGTAGGCGTAGTAGGGCAGCACCCGGGCGGTGTCGAACTGCAGGTGCTGGACCGTCTTGCTCTTGCCGCTCAGCCAGGCGAAGTAGGCCTGGCGATCGTGGGGGTGGTCCGCCTTCGAAGGGTTGGGGCTGAGCGGCCAGTCGGCCGCCACGTTGGCGCCGTAGGCGGCGAGCGCGCGGAAGTAGTTGTCGACCGTGTGGTTCTCCTGCACGAGGATGACGACCCGGCCGACCGTCCCCCTGGCGGCCATGCAGCCTCGGTTATACAGATGCAGTGCAGGCGGCGGTCTATCGCGGGCGGGACCAGGTCCACGTGGAGGAATGGCCGGAGCCGCCCGACCCGCCCGCCGGCTGGCTGCAGGTCGACGTCGGCTGGTGCGGCATCTGCGGCACCGACCTGGACGAGATACTCCACGGGCCGGTCCTGGTACCGAGGACGCCGATGGTGCTCGGCCACGAGGCCGCGGGCACGGTCGTGAAGACGGGCCACGGCGTGGCGCTGGCGGTCGGCGCCCGGGTCGGACTCGAGAACAGCCTGGGCTGCGGCAGCTGCGCTCGGTGCCTGGCCGGCGACCCCCAGCTCTGCGCCAGCCTGGCCGTGATGGGGCTGATGTTCGACGGAGCGCTGGCCGCCCGTGTCAATGTCCCGGCTTCCATGTGCGCACCTTTGCCCGAGGCCCTCTCGGAGGAGGCGGGCGCCCTCGCCGAACCGCTCTCGGTGGCGGTGCGCGCCGTCCGCCGCGCCGGCGGCGTGCGCGGGCGGAGCGTGGGCGTGGTGGGCGCGGGCACGATCGGGCTGTTGGTGGCGGCGGTGGCGAAGGCCCGGGGAGCCGCGCGGGTCTGCATCCTCGAACGCGACCCCGGCCGCCGGGAGCGTGCCCGAGGCCAGGGTTATGAGACGGCCGCCGGCGGCGAGGAGCTCGACGTCGTCTTCGAATGCGCCGGCAGCGGACCCGGCTTCCAGGCCGCCCTGGACGCCACCGCCAAGCAGGGCACCACGGTGGTGGTGGGCATCCACGCCGAGCCCCGCCCCTTCGACGTGACCGATTTCGTGGTCGACGAGCGGGCGCTGGTCGCCTCCTTCTCCCACAACCTCAAGGACGACTACCGCGCGGCCCTCGACCTGCTGGCCGCGGGCGCGGTGGACCCGGCGGCTTTCATCACCGACCGGGTGCCCCTGGCCGATGTCGTGGAGCACGGCTTCGAGCCGCTGATCCGGGAGCCGGCGCGGCACTTGAAGGTGCTCGTGGACTGCCGGGCCGGGCGATAATCCCACTCGTGCCCGGCTGAGTCCGCGCCCGGCTGTTGAGCCGGGCCCTGATCCTCGTCCTCTTCTTCGCCATCGAGGCGCTGGACGAGTTCGTCTTCGGCGCCCGCGAGGCCGCCTGGCCGCTGATCCGCCACGACCTCGGCCTGACCTACGCCGAGATCGGACTGGTACTGGGCGTGCCCGGCGTGCTGGCCGCACTGGTCGAGCCGGGCCTCTTCCTGTTCGGCGACGCCGGTCGCCGGCGGCTGATCGTGGTGGCCGGCGGGCTCGCATTTGCGCTGGCCATCGCGGTGACCGCGATGGCGCCCGGCTTCGCCTGGCTGCTTCTCGCGATGGTGGTCATGTACCCGGCCTCGGGCGCCTTTGTCGCGCTCTCGCAGGCCTCGCTGATGGACCTCGACGTCGAGCGCCACGAGGTCAACATGGCGCGCTGGACGCTGGCCGGCTCGGTCGGTGCAGTCTTCGGGCCGTTGGCCCTGACACTGGCCATCGCCTGGAGCTTCGGCTGGCGCGGCGTCTTCGGGCTCTGCGCCGCGGCCACCCTGCCGCTCGTGCTGGCCGCGCGCGCGGCGGGCCAGGGCGAGGCGGCGCACTCGACCTTCTCCGCCGCCCTGGCCGGCGCGCTGGCCGCCCTGCGCCGCCGTGAGGTGTGGCGCTGGCTGCTGGCGCTGGAGGCGACCGACCTGATGGGCGACGTGCTGGCCGGCTTCCTGGCCCTCTATTTCGTGGACGTGGCGCGGGTTTCGCCAGTGGCCGCCGGGGGCGCGCTCGTGGTCTGGACGGTGGCCGGCCTGGCCGGCGACGCGCTCCTGCTGCTGATCCTGCGGCGGCTCGACGGCGCCCGCTGGCTGCGCTGGAGCGGCTGGCTGGTCCTGGCCGCATACCCGGCGCTGCTGCTGGTCCCCAACCCGCTGCTCAAGCTGGCGCTGCTGGCGACCATCGGCCTGCTCCGGGCAGGCTGGTACTCGATCCCGCAAGCGCGCTTGTACAGCGAGCTGCCCGGCGCCGCCGGAACCGCCGCGGCGCTCACCAGCCTGGCCGGCGCCGCCGGCTACCTGGCGCCGCTCGGACTCGGTTTGCTGGCCGAGCGGGTGGGCTTGCAGCCGGCCCTCTGGGCGTTGGTGGCCGCCCCGCTGGCGCTGCTGGCCCTTGCTAAACGCAGTATGAGTCCCGTAGAAAACAAGTAAGCCTCACTATCAAGTTTTTTCAACCGAGGCTTTGGAGAGCATGTGTCGCTGAGCCGCTGGTGCCTGTTCGTCGCCGTCAACGCGGCGCTGGTTGGGCTCGTGCTGTCGCCGGGGGCGGTCGCCGCAGCGCAGTTCCGGACCGCCTGCCAGATGGGCGGCGGGGCCCAGTTCGCGCAGCTGCCCGGCGCGGACGTGTTCACGTACAGCTTCCGCGGCGTTCTCAGCGGCTGCCGCAGCCTGGACGGGCCCGCGCCTCCGACCGGAACGGTGGAGGCCGGCAAGACGCTGACGGTGCCCTACTACTGGTCTTACGTCGACGAGCTGACCGGCGCGACCTTCTCCGGCAACGCTTACGCGACCTACCAGGAGCCCCCGGCCTCCGGCAGCGGAGGCTGCGCGGGGAGTACCGGCACGGGCAGCGCGATCGTGACCTGGGCGGACCATTCGACAACCGTCCTCGGCTTCCGGACCGGCGGTTCGGCAGCCGCGGTGGGGTTGAACGGCAACGTGCTGCCCAGCCTCGGGCTCGCCCTCGCCCGCTACACCGGGCCACCCCAGTCGCCACCGAGCGCCACCTACGTCGTGACCAGCACGCGCTACTCAAGCGAGAACCTGCATGGCGTGCTCTTCTTCGAGCCGCCCGACCCCGTGCTCTGCAACCACCTGCGCTCGGGCCGGGCGGCGCTGGGCGGCGAGGTAGGCCTGGGCAGCGCGGGTTAGAGTCACCTTCACGGCCGGCCGGGGTTTTGTGGAGGTGCAGCCATGGTCACCAACGAGCACGTGCTGGAGCGGGGCAAGGTCCACTACAAGTGGGACCGCAACCAGCCGCCGGCGATCGAGGTCGAGCCCGGCGACGTAGTCCATTGCGAAACCGAAGAGGTCAGCGACGGCCAGGTCCGCCCGGGCACGCGCGCTTCGGAGCTGGGCAGCCTCGACTTCAACCGCCTCTATCCGCTGGCGGGTCCCATCTACGTGAAGGGCGCCGAGCCCGGGGACGCTCTGGAGGTCGAGATCCTGGAGCTGCGCCCGATCGACTGGGGCTGGGCTGCCATCCTGCCCGGCCTGGGCCTGCTGGCCGAGGACTTCACCGAGCCCTACATCCGCCACTTCGACCTCGAGAACGGCGAGTACGCCCAGCTCCGCGAGGACATCCGGATACCCATCCAGCCCTTCTGCGGCACCATGGGCGTGGCCACCGACGACCCGGAGCCGCAGGCGGTCCTGCCGCCCACCAAGGGGGCCGGCAACATCGACACGCGGCACCTGGGCGTGGGGGCCAAGCTGCGCCTGCCGGTGTTCGTGCCGGGCGGGCTCTTCTCCGCGGGCGACTGCCATGCCGCCCAGGGTGACGGTGAGGTCTGCGTGACCGGCATCGAGTGCCCGATGGCGTTCAGCCTGCGCTTCAACGTGATCAAGGGCGCGGCGCCCAAGCCCTGGAGCTACTCCTTCAAGACGCCCCCAGGCTCTTTGCAAAAGCGCTCCGACGAGAAGGGCTACCTGGCTATGACCGCGCTGGGTCCGGACCTCATGGAGAACGCCAAGAACGCCGTGCGCTACCTGATCGACTGGCTGGGCCGCGAGAAGGGGTTGGGGCGGGAGGACGCCTACATCCTCTGCAGCCTGGCCGCCGACCTCAAGATCAGCCAGATCGTGGACCAGCCCAACTGGGGGGTTTCGGCCTACCTGGCCCTGAGCGTCTTCTGACCGACCGCCTGCTCGTCCTCGTCTACCACCACACCCATTGGGACCGGGAGTGGTGGGCGACCTTCCAGGACTTCCGGTTTCGCCTGGTCCAGACCGTGGACAGCCTGCTGGAGGCGCTGGAGTCGCGCCCGGAGTTCTCCAGCTTCATGCTCGACGGGCAGAACATCGTGCTCGAGGACTACCTCGAGGTGCGGCCCACACAAGGCGAGCGGCTGGCTTCGCTGATTCGGGCAGCGCGCATCCAGGTCGGGCCCTGGTACGTCCTGGCCGACGAGTTCCTGACCAGCGGCGAGGCCGCCGTACGCAACCTCTGGCTGGGCGAGCGGGTCGCCCGCCGGTTAGGCGTCCAGAACGCGCGCGTCGGCTATCTGCCGGACCAGTTCGGCCACGCCGGCCAGATGCCGCAGATCCTGTCGGGCTTCGGCATCGACAGCGCCGTGGTCTGGCGCGGGTTCGGCGGCCGGCCGCCGGAGATGCGCTCCGAGTTCTGGTGGCAGGCGCCCGACGGCAGCCGGGTGCTCGGCGTGTACCTGGCGCAGGAGTACACCCGCCGCCATTACCGCCCAGAGGACACGGCCCAGCGCCTTGGCGAGTTCGTTGAGGTCATGCGGCCCTACGCCACGACGGCGGTGATCCTGGAGCCGTATGGCGGCGACCACCTGCCGGTCGACGCCGAGCTGGCCGACCACGTGGGCAGGGTTTCCGAAGCGCTGGCCGAGGCCGGCATCGACTACCGGATCGGCTCGCTCACCGAATATGTCGGCCTGGCGCGGGCCGCCGCTCCGGCGCTGGAGGTGACCTGGCCAGGCGAGGCTCGCGCCTTCGGGCGCGGCGCCAACGTGCTGCCCGGCGTGCTCTCCACGCGCCTCTACCTGAAGCAGGCCAACCGCGACGCACAGTCCCAGCTGGAGCGCTACGCGGAGCCACTGCAGGCGCTGGCCTGGATGCTGGGCGGCGCCTACGAGCAGGAGTACCTCTGGACGGCCTGGCGCCTCCTGCTCCAGAACCACGCCCACGACTCCATCTGCGGGTGCTCGATCGACCAGGTCCACCGCGAGATGCTGCCGCGCTTTACGCAGGCGCAGCAGATCGGCGAGCTGCTGGCCGAGAGCGCGCTCGAAGACCTCGCGGCCAGGATCGAACCACTGCCCGGAGAGCCTGTGCTGGTGTTCAACCCTCTGAACTGGCCACGCACCGAGGCGGCCTCCGTGCTGATGAATCCCGACCTCGGGATCGAGCCGGGCTCCTGGGCGCTGCGCGGCCCGGACGGCGCGGAGGTGCCATTCCAGGTGCGGCCGGCGGAGCGGCTGTTCCGCTACTGGCGCCACGACTGGACCGAGGTGACCTTCCTGGCGCGCGACATCCCCGGCCTCGGCTGGCGTGTGTATACCTTCGAACGGACCCCCTCCCCACCGGGGAGGGAAGGGGTGGGGGACTTAGAAAACGAGCACCTGACGGTCCGCGTGGGCACGGACGGTACGCTGTCGGTCCTCGACAAGGCGTCCGGCCAGACCTACTCGGGGCTGAACGGCCTGCGCGACGTAGGCGACCGTGGCGACACCTACAACCACGACCCCGTGCCGGGCGACCAGCCCATCGTCCACGGCGGGCCCGGCACCACCCACTGGCTGGAGCGCGGGCCGGTGCGCTCCACCCTGCGCGTCACCCGCCGGTGGTCACTGCCGGCGGGTCTCACCGACGATCGCTCCTCGCGTTCGGCGGCGGCGGTGGCGTTGGCCGTCCACAGCGACGTCTCCCTGGCCGCCGGCGCACGCCGCCTGGACATCCGCACGCACTTCGTGAACACCGCGCGCGACCACCGCCTGCAGGCCACGTTCCCGCTGGGCGCGCCGGTGGCGGCCTCGACCGCCGAAGGCATGTTCGAGATCGCGGAACGGCCCACGGACGTGCCGCCACCGGTGCCGGGGGCGGGCGAGCCGGCGGTGGCGGAGCAGCCGCAGCAGTCGTTCTGCAGCGCCGCCGCCGGTGAGCGGGCGCTGACGATCGCCAACCGCGGCCTCCCCGAGTTCTCGTGCAGTCCCGACGGCGTGTTGGCGCTGACGCTGCTGCGCTCGGTGGGCTGGCTGTCGCGCGCCGACCTCGGCAGCCGCGCCGGCGACGCCGGCCCCAGCCTGCCGGTGCCCGAGGCGCAGATGCTGGGGTCGGTCGAAGGCCGCTACAGCATCGTGCCGGGAGCTTCTGCGCTCCGCGACGCGCTGGCTTTCAGCGCCGATCTGAGGGCGGTCGCGATGCGGCCCCAGGGCGAGCCCCTCCCGCCGCGCGTCGATCGGCCGCGCGAGCTACCGGCTGAGGCCAGCCTGGTCGAGGTTGTAGGTGACGTCGTGGTCACCGCGGTCAAGCGCGCGGAGGACTCGGACCGGCTGCTGGTGCGCGTCCTCAACCAGAGTCCAGTTGCCCAGACCGTGCGCGTGCGGCCGCGCCGGCGCTGGAGGTCCGTCGAGCTGGTGAACCTGCGCGAGGTGACGCAGCGCGCGCAGACCGAGCCGGAGCTGGAGCTCGAACCCTGGCGGCTGGCGACCTTCGCCTTCGAGTTCTAGTCGGACTTCAGCCAGGGGTAGCGGTAGTCGCGCGCCGGCACCAGCGTCTCCTTTATGGCGCGCGGGCTGGCCCAGCGGATGAGGTTCCACATGGAGCCGGCCTTGTCGTTGGTCCCCGAAGCCCGCGCACCGCCGAAGGGCTGCTGCCCGACCACGGCGCCGGTCGGTTTGTCGTTGATGTAGAAGTTGCCGGCCGCGTTGACCAGCGCGGTCTCCGCCTCCTGGATGGCGGTTCGGTCCTTGGCGAAAACCGCGCCCGTGAGCGCGTAGGGCGTGGCGCGGTCGATCAGCTCCAGGGTGTCGCCCCATCGTTTCTCCTCGTAGACGTAGGTGGTGACGATGGGGCCGAACAGCTCCTCCTTGAGGAGCCGGAAGTCGGGATCCCGCGTGACCACCACGGTCGGCGCCACGAAGTAACCGTCGCTGTCGTCGACCTCGCCGCCGACCAGGATGTCGGTCTCGGCATGGCCGCGGGCGTCGTCGATGGCCTGCTTGTGCCGGTCCAGCGCCGACTGCTCGATGACGGCGCCCATGAAGTTGCCGAAGTCGCGCACATCACCCATGCGGATGGTCGAGACCTCTTCGGCGATGCGGCCGCTGACCTCCCGCCACATCGGTGCCGGCACGAACACCCGCGAGGGCGCCGAGCACTTCTGGCCCTGGTACTCGAAGCCGCCGCGGACGACGGCGGTGACCAGCTCCTCGACGTCCGCGCTGGGGTGGGCCACGATGAAGTCCTTGCCGCCGGTCTCGCCGACCAGGCGCGGGTAGACACGGTAGCGCTCCAGGTTTTCGCCCACCCGCTTCCACATCCAGCGGAAGACCTCGGTCGAGCCCGTGAAGTGAATGCCGGCCAGGTCGGGATGGTCGAGCACGGTCGCGCCGACCACTGAGCCCGGACCGTGGACCAGGTTGATGACCCCGTCGGGCAGCCCAGCCTCCTGGAAGAGCTTCATCAGGTAGTGCGCCGAGAGGGCCGCGGTCTCGGCCCCCTTCCAGACCACCGTGTTGCCCATCAGGGCCGCCGAGGTGGGGAGGTTGCCGGCGATCGAGGTGAAGTTGAAGGGCGAGACCGCGAAGACGAAACCCTCCAGCGGCCGGTACTCCATGCGGTTCCAGGTGCCGGGTGGGGAGGCCGGCTGCTCGGCGTAGATGCGCGCCATGTACTCGACGTTGAAGCGCAGGAAGTCGGCCAGCTCGCAGACCGCGTCGATCTCGGCCTGGTGGACCGTCTTGGACTGGCCGAGCATGGTGGCGCCGTTGAGCACGTCGCGCCACGGCCCCGTGAGCAGGTCGGCCGCACGCAGGAAGACCGCCGCGCGGTCGGGCCAGGGCGTGGCCGCCCACTCGCGCCGCGCCGCGAGCGCGGCCTCGATCGCCTGGGTGATCTCGGCCGGCCCCGCTTGGTGGACGTCGCCGAGGACATGGCTGTGCAGGTGCGGCATCACCGCCGGGCTGGTCTTGCCGGTGCGCAGCTCTTTGCCGCCGACGACCGACGCGATCTCGACCCGCTCGCCGGCCATGCGGTCGAGCGTGCGCCGCAGCGAAGCCCGCTCCGCGGAGCCCGGCGCGTACGCCTTCACCGGCTCGTTGTAGGCGGCCGGCGGCACGATCGCGGAGGCCATCGGCCTCGATTGTAGGGGCGCTACACGGCGGCCTCTAGGAGGTCGCCGAGCAGGGCGTCGTCGACCTCGAACATGTAGGTGTGGCCCTTGCAGGGGACGGGCGCGGGCAGGGCCCGCGCGTCGCTCAACTCGTACGCGAAGGCGCCCTGCTCGGGCAGCTCGGCCAGAGAGCGCTTGCGGTCGGCCGCTGACGCCGGCCGGCACCCGGTGAGCTCGACCACGCCGATGAGTGCCCCGCGCCGGGCCGGATCGGGCTCGGGAAGGCGCAGGCGCCGCTTGCGCAGGTCCTCGTAGGCCGCGCGCTCGGCCTGGCCGTAGGTGTTGGAGGCGTGGATGGCGAGGGGGCCGCGGTGGCGGGTGGAGAGGCCGCGGAAGTCGACGGTCTTGAGGCCGGCCACCACCGCGTCGGCGAAGGGCTGTCGAAAGGAAAGGGCTTTCATGCGCCCGAGGATGCGATCGGCCCGGCCCGCAGCGGAACGTCGGTTGTTAAGACCCGAAACCCATGCTCAGGCGTCCGCGTTGCCGCATTGATGCTGCGCCGAATTCCGACCTGGTCGGTGACGCTGGCCGTGGCTGTGTTGTTGGTAGCTGCCTGGATCGTGGTCGGCGGCTGGCTGTCCGCCCTGGGCGGCTTACACGACCCGTCACACTGCGGCGGCGGCTGACCGCCCGAATGTAGGCAAAGGAGGCGCGCTGCCCGCCCCCCAGGTAGGCGTTTGTATACAAATGCCTGGGCTTAGCCCGCGGTTCGGCCTCATGCCGCAAAAAAGAAGTGACCCCGACGGATCGCCTCTCCGGCTCCGGCTTGCGCCGTCTCCAGAGCTCGTGTCCCTCGGGGCCGTCACGAAGGTTAAGCGAGGGCGAAGGCCCGGCGCAAGAAGAAAATTTTCGCGGTCGCCAGGCTACCCGCGATTGCCGCTGAGAGGCTTGCCGAGCCCCTCCAGGAGGCGCCGGACCAACTTCGTCGGCAGCCCGATCACGGTCTCCCGGTCGCCCACCACAGCCGTCACGAAGCGCACCGCCTCACCCTGCAGCGCGTAGGCGCCCGCCTTGTCCATGGCCTCGCCGGTGCCCAGGTACCAGTCCAGGTCGGCGGCGCTCAACGGGCGCAGCGTCAGCCGCGCGGAGTCGTGGGCGACCAGCGACACCCCGGCTGCGGCATCGACTACCGCCACCGCGGTCAGGACCGTGTGCGTGCGCCCCGACAGCTGCTCCAGCATCCGCCGCGCCTCCTCCAGAGAGGCGGGCTTCCCGAAGACGGTCTCCTCCAGCGCCACGATGGTGTCGGCGCCGACGACCACGCCGGAGCCAACCTGCGCGGCCACGTCGCGAGCCTTGAGCAGCGCGACCGAGCGCGCGTAGTCCGCCGGCGGCCCGGAGACGTAGCGCGGCTCCTCGGCCGTACTGGGCACGACCCGGAACTCCACCCCGGCGGCGCGGAGCAGGTCCGCGCGCCGGGGCGAGCCCGAGGCCAGGACTAGACGGTGGTCGAAGAGCTCTCCCGAGCCACCGGCTTGAAGACCGACATGCGCAGGACGTAGTAGATGACCGCGGTCAGGATGAACCCGACCACGAAGGTCATGTCACCGATCTGCGGGTAGTGGAACGCCACGTAGCCGACATAGACGGACTGGTCGGCGAAGAGCCAGATCGCGATCGCGCCGCCCACGAACATGGCGATCGGCCCGGCCCAGTTGGCGTATGAGCGCTCGTAGAAGATGGCCTCGTCACCGAAGGCCCCGCGGCGCATCCAGTAGTCGGTGAGAACGACCCCCAGCCAGGCGCCGATCCAGTATGTGATCACGAGCAGGAAGCCCTCGTACTTGCTGCCCGGTCCCACGTTGGCCTGGGCCGCAAAACCGATCACGAGGCCCAGCACGCCGGCCGCCACGGCCACGATCGCGCGCCGGATGTGGGAGGGAATGTTGATGCCCAGCGTGAGCACCGACATCGAGCCGCTGTAGATGTTGATCACGTTGGCGGCCACGGCCCCCAGAGCAATGGCGATCAGCGTCGCGTAGTAGATCACCGACGGCATGGTGTTGACCATCTGCGCCGTCGGGATGTCGTTGGGCCCCCACTTGGTGCCGGCCGCGGTGGCCAGCGCCGCGCCCATCAGCTCGAGCACCACACAGGAGAGGAAGACCCCGAAACCGGCCCAGAAACCGACCATGGTGCGGTTCGTGTCCGGGCGCTGGTAGCGCGTGTAGTCGGACGCGTAGGGATTCCAGCCCACCGCGTAGCCGAGCGCAGTGCCCGCCGTCAGCATGAAGGCGCCGAAGTCGCCGCCGAAGGCCAGCGGGGCCTTGGCGTTGAAGCCGACCCCCTGCACGTGCGTGAACGTGAAGATGGTGGCGAGTCCGAAGATGATCACCAGCGGGACGAACGCGTAGCGCTCGAACACGTGCACCAGGTTGTGGCCGAAGAAGGCGACCAGGACCTGGGCCAGCACGATGATGGTGAACGTCACCACGAAGGGGAGCGCGCCGTTGGTCAGCGCGCTCAGCGCGAAGGCGCCGCTGACCGAGTTGACGATGAACCAGCCCACGTTGGCCGTCAGCGCGTTCAGCCCGGCCGGCAGGATGTTGCCCCAGAAGCCGAAGCCGGCGCGGCTCTGGACCATCTGCGGCACCCCGAACCTGGGGCCCCAGGAGGAGAGGATGCCGTGGGTTAGCGACCCGATGGCGGTACCGACGATGATGCCGAGAGTCACGCTCAGGAAGCTGCCGCCGAAGACGGCGATGCCCAGGACGCCCACGTAAACCGTCGCGAACTCGAGGTTGGGCGACATCCAGGTCCAGAAGAGGTCGAGTGGACGGCCGTGCCGCTCGGCGAGCGGTATGTACTCGACGCCCCCCGGCTCGATGGCGGCTACCTTCTCGCCGTATTCGCCCTCCCGAATCGGGACGTGGACGTCCACCTGCTCGACTGTTGCCATACGCGAAACCCCCCTTTAGCTCCCGGTTAAGCGATTGCGAATGGAAGTTTAGAGGCGGGATTGGAAGCCCGGGGACCGGATTCGGTGTCCAGGTGCCTCGGATGCAAGGAAGCGCCGAGCACCGCAGGGAGCGCAGCCATGGCTGCGTGACCGAGGAGCGCAGAAGCTGACGCCGCAGACGGGGTGCCTGGGCGCCGAAGATGTCGCCGGGATTTCCAGGTCCCGCCTCTTATAGGCTTCCGGCACCGTGCTCGACCTGCTTTTGAAGGGCGCCCGGCTGCCGGGCTCCGAAGGCCTCCGCGACCTCGGCGTCGCGGGCGGCCGCTGGGCAGAGCCCGAGCCGGAGGCCGCCGAGACCATCGACCTCCAGGGCGCCCTGGTCACGCCGCCGCTGGTCGAGCCGCACATCCACCTGGACGCCGTGCTCACCGTCGGCGAACCGCGGCACAACCAGACCGGCTCCCTCTTCGAGGGCATCGCCATCTGGGCCGAACGCGTCAAAGACCTGACGGCGGAAGACGTCCAGCGTCGCGTGCGCCAGGTATTGCGCTGGCAGCTGGCCAACGGAGTGCAGCACGTGCGCAGCCACGTCGATGTCTGCGACCCGCAGCTGACCGCGCTGCGCGCGCTGGTGGATCTGCGCGACGAGGTGCGCGGCCAGATGGAGATCCAGCTGGTGGCGTTTCCACAGCAGGGCATCTACAGCTTCGACAACGGCGAAGAGCTGATGCGCAAGGCCGTCCAGGCCGGCGCCGACGTGGTGGGCGGCATCCCGCACTTCGAGATCACGCGCGAGTACGGCGAGCGCTCGGTCAAGTTCGCGATGGCGCTGGCCGCCGAGCACGGCCTGCGCGTCGACATTCATTGCGATGAGACCGACGACGACCACTCGCGCTTCAGCGAGGTGATGGCGGCCGAGACCATCCGCCTGGGCCTGGAGGGCCGTGTCACCGCCAGCCACACCACGGCCATGCACTCGTACAACGCGGCCTACGCGTACCGGCTCATCAACAACCTGCGGCGCGCGCGCATGCACATGGTGACCAATCCGCTCGACAACTCGGTGCTGCAGGGCCGCTTTGACGCATATCCCATCCGGCGCGGACACACGCGCGTCAAAGAGCTGCTGGCCGCCGGCGTCAATGTCTGCGTGGGCCACGATTCGGTCATGGACCCCTGGTACCCGCTGGGCTACGGGGATCCGCTGCAGGCGGCCTTCGTGCTGGCCCACTATGGCCAGATGTCGGGGCACGGCGAGCTGCTCTCTCTCGTCGACATGATCACCGGCAACCCCGCCCGAGCCCTGGGCTTGGAGGACTATGGCCTGGAGCCCGGACGGCCCGCCAGCCTGGTCGCCTTCGCCGCGCCCACCGAGATGGACGCCATCCGCCTGGTCGCGCCCCGCCGGCTGGTCCTGCGCGAGGGCAAGGTGGTGGCCCGAACGGAGCCCGCCCGCACCACCGTGGTGTGGGACGGGGTCGAAGAGCAGGTCGACTTCCTGAAGCCGTAACCTCGATTCGAGTGGGTGCGCGGATCGCGGTCATCCCCGGCGACGGGGTGGGCAAGGAGGTCGTCCCCGAAGGCCTGAAAGTGCTGGCCGCGGTCGACGGCGGCCTCGAGTTCCGCGAGTTGGACTGGGGCTCCGACCGCTACGGCCGGACGGGCGAGATGATGCCGGCCGACGCGCTGGGCACCCTGGCCGGCTTCGACGCCATCTACCTGGGCGCCATCGGCTGGCCGACCGTCCCCGACCACGTCAGCCTGTGGGGGTGCCTGCTGCCCATCCGCAAGGCGTTCGAGCAGTACGTCAACCTGCGCCCGGTCCGGCTTCCGCCCGGCCTGCGCTCGCCGCTGGCGGGCCGCACTGCGCAGGACATCGACATGCTCTTCGTGCGCGAGAACACCGAGGGCGAGTACTCGGGCACCGGCGGCCGCGTGCACGTGGGGCATCCCCAGGAATTGGCGGTGGAGACGCCGGTGTTCACGCGCCACGCCATCGCTCGCTGCGCTGCCTACGCATTCCAGCTCGCGGAGGGGCGCTCGCGCCGGCTGGTCAGCGTGACCAAGTCCAACGCCTCTCGCTACACCTACGTGCTCTGGGACGAGGTGGTGGCCGAGGTCGCGCGCGACTTCCCCGGCGTCACCGTCGAACGCGTTCACGTCGACGCCATGGCCGCGCGCATGGTGCTGCGACCCGACAGCATCGACGTGGTCGTCGGCTCGAACCTGTTCGCCGACATCCTCACCGACCTCGGTGGCGCGCTCCAGGGGTCGCTGGGGCTGTGCGCCTCGGCCAACCTCAATCCGGAGAAGCGCTGGCCTTCGATGTTCGAGCCGGTGCACGGTTCCGCTCCGGACATCGCCGGCCAGGGCCGGGCCAATCCGATCGGCGCCATCTGGTCCGCGGCACTGTTGCTGCGCCACCTGGGCGACGAGCGGGGCGCCGGTCGCATCGAGCGCGCCATCGACGCGGTCTGCGAGGACGGCAACGTGCTCACAGGCGACCTCGGCGGCGCCGCCTCCACCAGCGAGGTCGGTGACGCCATCGTGGCCGCCCTTACCTAGTGCCCGCGACCTAGTTGTACTTCCCACTTACGTTGCTGACGAGTACCGACATGGGCGCGCGGTTTTTCAGCTCGGTGTGGGTGCGGTGATTGTTGTAGTAGTCGAGCCAGACCGGCAGGGCATCGAGCCGCTCCTGGTTCGAGGTGTAGAGCTGGGCATAGGCCCATTCGCGCAACGAGGTTTTGATGAAGGCCTCGGCTT
>DASUVY010000136.1:0-48194 GCA_036378695.1 Candidatus Dormiibacterota bacterium | reverse complement strand
CCCGCCGGTCGCCGCCAGCGGCTGCACCACCGGCGCGTACGCCGGCGGCGGCCCGGCCGCGATCGCGGACCTCGGGCCCCTGCCTACCGGCCGCTACCGGCTGCAGGTCTTCGGCGCGCTCAGCGCCGACGACGCCGGTCTCAACGTCGTCTGCAGCCGGCCGCCGGCGCCGGCGTACGCGCCGGTGGTGCAGCCGCTGGCGGCGACCGGCGGGGCGGCGCCGGTGGACGCCCAGGGCGACACGGTGCCGCCGGTGCAGCTGGTGGCGTTGCCGGCGGCCGAGCCGGCAGGGCCCAGCCCGGTCACGGTCGCGCTGCTGGGTGGCCTGCTGCTGTCGGTCTGCCTGATCGCCTGGAGCTTCGCCCGCCGCTAGGCTTCGCCGGGTGCGGCGGAAGTTCTGGGGCTGGGGCCTCGAAGGCCAGGGCCTGGCGGACGAGGAGATCCTCGCGCTCGGAGGCCTGATGGCCGGCCACCTGGGCCTGCCGCCGCCCGCGCTGCAGCCGGCGCCGCGGATCGAGGACGTGCGCCTGCGCGACCCGCGGCTGCAGCCGCCGCAGTCGCTGGCCGGGATCTGCAGCCAGGAAACCTGGGACCGGGCCGAGCACACGCTGGGCAAGTCGTTCGACGACCTGGCGCGCGGACTGGCCGGGCGCTGGGAGCACCCGCCCGACCTGGTCGCCTATCCCCGCACCGAGGCTGAGGTGGGCGCGGTCCTGGAATGGTGCGCCGGGGCCGGCGCCGCGGTGGTGCCCTACGGCGGCGGCTCCAGCGTGGCCGGCGGCATCGAGCCGGACGTGGGCGACGGCTACGCCGGCGCGGTCAGCCTGGACATGCGCGCGCTGGACAAGGTGCTGGAGGTCGACCGGGAGTCGCGCAGCGCGCGAATCCAGGGCGGCGTGCTGGGCCCGGCGCTGGAGGAGCAGCTGCGGCCGCTGGGCCTGACGCTGCGCCACTTCCCACAGTCTTTCGAGTTCTCCTCGCTGGGCGGCTGGATCGCGACCCGCTCGGGCGGGCACTACGCGACGCTCTTCACCCACATCGACGAGTTCGTGGAGGGCGTGCGTGCGCTGACCCCGCGCGGCGTCTACGAGACGCGGCGGCTGCCCGGCTCCGGGGCCGGGCCGGACCCCGCACGGCTGGTGATCGGCTCGGAGGGCACGCTGGGCGTCATCACGGAGGCCTGGATGCGGCTGCAGGACCGGCCGGTCCACCGCGCTTCGGCGGCGGTCGCCTTCGCCTCTTTCGAAAACGCCTGGCGGGCCGCACGGGGCGTGGCGCAGTCTGGTCTCTGGCCCGCCAACTGCCGGCTGCTGGACGCCAACGAGGCGCTGCTCAGCGGCAGCGGGGACGGCAGCCAGTCGGTGCTGATCGTCACCTTCGAGTCCGCCGACCACCCGGTCGAGGCCTGGATGGCACGCGCGGCCGAGATCTGCCGGGAGTTCGGCGGCGAGGTGCCGGAGGTGTCGGCGAGCGCGCGCGCGGGCGCGGCCGGGGCCTGGCGCGACGCCTTCGTGCGCGGCGGCCACACCCACGACGCGCTGGTGCGGCTGGGCATGGTCAACGAGACCTTCGAGACCGCCATCACCTGGGACCGCTTCCCCGAGTTCCACGCCGGCGTCATGGAGGCGACGCAGCGCGCCGTGCGCGAGGTCTGCGGCGCCGGCGCGGTCTCCTGCCGGTTCGCCTTCTGCTACCCGGACGGGCCGGCGCCCTACTACACGGTGGTGGCCGCCGGCAAACCGGGGCACCTGGTCGAGCAGTGGGCGGCGGTAAAAGAGGCCGCCTCCTCCGAGCTGATCCGGCTGGGCGGGACGATCACCCATCACCACGCCGTCGGCCGCTACCACCGCCGCTGGTACGACCGCGAGCGGCCCGACCTCTTCGCGGAAGCGCTGCGCGCCGCCAAGCATGCGCTGGACCCGCGCGGGATCATGAACCCGGGCGTGCTGATCGACCCGTGACGGGCTATCTAGACCTGCTGCGCCAACCGGGCGTCGCACGGCTGGTGGCGTCGATGGGCAGCGCCCGGTTCGGCGGCGGGATGGTGCAGCTGGTGGCGGTCCTCTTCGTGCTCGAGCACTACCACTCCCCTGCCCTGGCGGGCCTGGTCGCGCTCTGCGCCGGGCTTTCCGGGATCGCAGCCGCCCCGGTGGCCGGCGCGCTCCTGGACCGCTACGGCCGGGTCCGCCTGATCCTCCTGGACTACGGGGTCGGCGTGCTGACCACGCTCTTGCTGCCGGCCCTGTGGGCGCTCGGCCGGCTGCCGCCCTGGCTGCTGCTGATGATCGTCACGCTCTCCGGCTTCAGCCTTCCGCTCTCCGCCAGCGGCGCGCGCTCGCTGCTGCCGCTGCTGGCGCCGCGCGACCTCTGGGACCGCAGCAACGCCCTCGACAGCGCCACCTTCTGGGCGGCCTCCATCGCGGGCCCGGCCCTGGCCGGCACGGCGGTGGCGCTGTTCGGGAGCTCGCCGACCATGGCCGCGGTGAGCGCGACCTGGCTGCTGGCGGGCGGGTTTCTGCTGGGGGTGCGCGAGCCGCGGAGCGCCGGCGAGGGCGCGCGCAGCCTGCTGGGCGACGCGCTGGCCGGCCTCGGCTACCTGCTGCGAAACCCCATGCTGGGCCGCCTCTCCATCGTGTTCCCGGTGAGCACGCTGGCGCCCGGCATCCTCAGCATCGCCGTGCCCGTGCTGGTGTTCAGCCGCTTTCACGCCAGCGCCGCGCTGGTCGGGATCCTTTGGTCGACGTTCGGCGCCGGCGCGGTGGTCTCCAACCTGGCCGCCGGCGCCTTGCGGACCGAGGGCCGGGAGCCGCGCCTGATGGCGGCGGGCCTCGCCGGCTCCACGCTCGGGCCGGTCACGCTGGCGCTGGCGCCGGTGGCCGGGTTCGCGCTGTTGGGTCAGCTGGTCGCCGGCTTCTGCGCCGGGCCCGTCAACGTCGCCATGTTCGGCCTGCGCGTACGCTCGATCGAGCGGGCCTGGTTCGGGCGCGCGATGTCGATCTCCATGATGCTCAACAGCCTCGGCTTCCCGATCGGGGCGGCCCTCGGCGGCCAGCTGGTGACGCGCTCGCTGACTGGGACCCTTCTCGTGGCCGGCCTGACCTCGCTGCTGGCGGCCGTCCTGAGCCTGCTTCTGCTCGGGCGGGCGTCACAGCGGGCCTACCCGCCGGTGCTTACGGCAGCGGGGGCCTTCCCCGAGCCATGAAGCGCGAGCTCCTCCTGCTCCCTCTGCTGCTGCTGGCCGGCTGCTCCGGCGGCGGCTCCTCGCCGCCCCCCGACCCGGCGGCGGAGCTCCGGCAGTCGGCCGCGGCCATGTCCAAGGTGCAGACCGTCAGCGCGGACGTCAAGTTCGGCGCGGGGCTGGTCTACCAGGGATTCACGCTCGACTCGGCCAGCTCCAAGATCAAGCTGCCCTCAGCGTCCGACACCCTCATCAAGGTCAAGCAGCAGGACTTCCTGGTCGACCTCGAAGTGATCACCGTCGACGGCCACGTGTACTTCAAGGCGCCTTTCTCCAAGTTCGTCGAGATCTCCCCCGACGAGGCCGCGGCGCTGCCCGACCTGGCCGCGCTGCTCGATGCTCAAAAGGGCCTGCCCGCCGTGATGGCGGCCGGCCGCGCGCCCAAGCTGGAGGGCACCGAGAAGGTGGGCGGCGTGGACTGCGACCGCATCAGTACCACCTACACCGCCGACCAGGTGGGGCAGGTGCTGGGCGGCGGCCTCAAGCCGTCGGGCGACATCGCGGCCACGCTCTGGGTCGGCCAGTCGGACCACCTGCTGCGCCGCGTCAAGCTGTCCGGGCCGCTGGTCTCCAGCTCCTCCTCCAGCAGCGCCGACGTGACCCTGCACGACTTCAACGCGCCCCTCACCATCACTGCGCCCACGCCTCCGGCCTAGCTTCGGCCTGGCGGTCGCGGCGGCCGGGCTCTTCCTGGCCGCGCTCGACGCCTACGTGGTGGTCACGCTGCTGCCGCGGATGCTGTCGGACGTCGACCTGCCGGTGGACCGGCTGGAGGCCGCCAGCCCCATCATCACCGGCTTCCTGGCCGGGTACGTGGTGGCGATGCCGCTGCTGGGGGCGGCGTCCGACCTGCGGGGACGGCTGCCGGTCTATCTGGCCTCGCTGGCCGTGTTCGGGCTGGGGTCGGTGCTGACGGCGCTGGCCGGGACGCTGGCCTGGCTGGTGGTGGGGCGGGTGCTGCAGGGGCTGGGGGGCGGAGCGTTGGTGCCGCTGACCCTGGCGCTGGCGGCGGACCTCTACCCGGCCGGGCGGCGGGGGGTGGTGCTGGGGCTGGTGTCGGGGGTACAGGAGGCGGGGAGCGTGGTGGGGCCGGTGTGGGGGACGGCGGTGGCGCTGCTGGGGGGGTGGCGGGTGGCGTTCTGGCTGAACCTACCGCTGGTTCTCCTGATCGGCCTGGTGCTGTGGAGATCGACCCCCACCCCCTCCGCCTCCGGCGGAGGGACCTCCCCGCGGAGCGGGGAGGGGGCCTCTTCCCCCGACTTGGTGGGCGCGGGGTTGCTGGGGCTCGGGGTGGGAGCCCTGGCGGTGGCCCTCTATCCGGATCAGCCTTCTGTGCGGGCGGTCAACTACTGGTGGGCGCCGCTGTCCGCGCTGGCCGCTTTACTGCTGGGGGCATATCTCTGGCGGCAGCTGCGGCGGCTGGAGCCGCTGATCGCGCGGCCGCTGCTGGCCAGCCCGCCGTTCTGGGGCGCGCTGCTGGCCAACCTGCTGGTGGGCGGCGCGCTGATGGTGGCGCTGGTGGACGTCCCCATCTTCGCCCGCGGCGTCTTCAACGTCGACCAGAACGCCGCCGGGCTCCTGCTGACCGCGTTCCTGGTGGGCGTCCCCGTCGGAGCGGTGGTGGGCGGCTGGGGCGCGACCCGCTCGGGGCCCCGCCTGCCGGCAGTGGCCGGGCTGCTGCTGGCGGGCGGCGTCTTCCTGCTGCTGGCGGGCTGGGGCGTGAAGGAGCCGCGGGCGCGCGCGTATGTGGAGCTGGCGGTGATGGGGCTCGGCTTCGGGGTGGTGATCGCGCCCCTGGCGGCCAGCGCGCTGGACGCCACCCGGCGTCGCGAGCACGGCCTGGTCAGCAGCCTCCTCGTGGCCGCGCGCACGGTGGGCATGCTGGGCGCGCTGGCGGCGCTGACCGCCTTCGGGCTGCATCGCTTCTACCAGCTGCTCAAGCCGCCCCCCGACACCGGCAGCCTGCACGACCGCCTGCAGGCGCTGGAGGCCAACGTCACCAGCGCGCTGGTCGCCGAGTACCACGAGATCTTCCTGCTGGCGGCACTGCTCTGCCTGGCCGCGGCCGTGATCGCGGGCTTGACTCTGGGTCCCCGAAGGCCGGTACATATTTCTGAGTGAGACTGCTGGCGCTGCTGGCTTTCCTCTTCGCACTGGTCCCGGTGCGTCCGGTCGCGGCCAGCACCGTGCACGCGTGCCCGGCAGACCTCAGCGCCTGGCGCACGAGCCTGGGGGCGCAGTGGATCGACTGCCACCAGGTGGCCGACCTCACCACCACCGGCAACCCCTGGACCGACCCCGGATCGCTGACCGGCATGGGCTTCCCGCCGCCCGGCAGCGGGACCCTCGACTCCCACTACACCAATCCCACGGCGCCGCCGGTGCCGGGCCTGCAGATCGACGGCTGGTTCGCCGACGGCTGCAACGCCTTCCAGGCGGAGCCGGTCCTGACCAACAAGAACGGGCAGCCCTGGATGCCGGGCTGCACGCCTGCGGCGGGCGCGGGCGACTGCGTGAGCGACTGCCACCACGACGCCGCCTTCGTGCTCCGGATCCCGGACACCTGGAACGGGCGCCTGATGACTGCGGGCACGCCCGGCATCCGGGACCAGTACGCCTCCGACTTCGTGCTCTCGGACTACGCCCTGGAGAAGGGCTGGGCCTACGTCTCCCAGGACAAGGGCAATATGGGTGCCAACTTCTACCGCGACGGCTCCGACGAGGTGGGCTCCTGCGGCACGCCCTGGTGCCCGGGGGCGGCCATCCAGGAATGGACGACGCGCATGCGCCAGGCCACCAGCGCCGCCCGCTCGCTGCTGGACTCGGTGGCCGGGTCGTACGGGCTGCACGGGGTCACCCGGTCCTACGCGGCGGGCGTCTCCAACGGCGGCTACCAGGTGCGCCGGGCCCTGGAGACCGACACCGCCCCCCACCGCCTCTACGACGGCGGCGTGGACTGGGAGGGGACGCTCTTCACGCGTTCGAACAACCTCTTCACCTACCTGCCCACCTCGCTGGCGCAGTGGCCGGGCAACGTGAACGGCGATCCCAACGCGGTCGCGGCCATGGCCGCGGTCGGCTTCAACCCGCAGTCACAGCCGCTGTGGAACTACCACTGGACGATCTACTGGGGGCTGACGCAGAAGGTCTACCGGCTGGAGATGGACCCCGAGTACACGGGGTATGGGTGCGCGGCGCCCGGCCCGCCCTGCGTCTCGCCCGCGGCCGAGACGGTGCCGCCCACCGACCCCGACGCTCTGTACAACGTGAGCGCCCGGATAGCGGTGGTGGGGCCGCGCCTCGACGCCGTCGCCAACAGGGGCGCCATCCAGCACCCGCTGATCACCCTGCACGGCGACCAGGACTCGCTGCTCCCGATCAAGGTCGACTCGGACGTGTACAGCCAGATGGTGGCGGCCGCCGGGCGCTCGGGCAGCTTCCGCTACTACACCGTGGCGGGCGGCAACCACGTGGATCCCCAGTTCGACGACCACTACGGCGTCGATTCCTACGGCAACACGGTGCTGCGGCCGATCCTGCCCTGCGTGCGCTCGGCCCTGGACGCGCTCGCGCTGTGGGTGGAGCGGGGGAGCGCGCCGCCGGCCTCGCACGTGATCGCGCGGCCGGCCGGCGCCTCGGCGTCCGACCTGGCGAACCTGTGCTCGCTCAGCTGAAGATCGCGCCCAGCTGGGCGGGGCTGATGTTGCTCCCGGTGCAGATCAGGGCCAGCCGCGTGCCCCTGAGCTGAAGCCGGCGAGCCGCGGCCAGGGGGGCGGAGCCGGCCAGCTCGACCAGGGTGCGCGTGCCCTCGATCATCAGCCGGGCCGCCTCCTTCAGCTCCTCGTCGTCAACCAGCAGAAAGTCGTCGAGCAGGTCCCAAAGGATCCTCTGGGGCAGCTCGAAGGTGGTGCGGGTGGCCAGGCCCTCGGCGATGGTGTGGTTCTCGGCCTCGACCAGGCGCTTGGCGCGCCAGGCGTTGTGGGCGGCGGGCGCCTGGGCGCTCTCCACGCCGATGACCTTGATCTTGGGGTTGACCGTTTTAGCGACGAGGCAGGCGCCGGCGGCGCCGCTGCCGCCGCCGATGGGCACGATCACCACGTCGATCTCGGGCTGCTCCTCGAGCAGCTCCAGCGTGTGGGTGCCGACGCCGGCGATCAGGTCGGGCTCGTTGCCGGAGTGGATGTAGCGGTAGCCGTGCTCGCGCGCCAGCCCCTCGCAGTGCTCGCGAGCGTCGTCGAAGTCGCGACCGATGAGGACCACCTCGGCGCCCAGGTCCTGCATCGCCGTGACCTTCACCGGGTTGGCGTTCTCGGGCGCGCAGACGATGGCGGTGGTGCCGAACAGCCGCGCGGCGTAGGCGACCGACTGGCCGTGGTTGCCGGTGGAAGCGGTGACCAGGCCCCGGTCGCGGGTGGCACCGTCGAGCTGCGAGACCAGGTTGATGCCCCCGCGCACCTTGAAGGCGCCGGTCGGCAGCAGGTTCTCGTGCTTGACCCAGGTTTCGGTGCCGGTGAGCCGCTCCAGGGCCGGGTAGCGGCGCAGCGGGGTGGGCGCCAGGTGCGGGCGGATGCGCCGGCGCGCGGCCAGGACGTCGGTGAACGCGGGCGCCTGCACAGCGTTGAGGCTAGTGCTTTTCGGCCTCCTCCACGGCGGGGATCAGGACGCGGTTGACGTACGACCGGACCCAATCGGTGACGGCGCTGGTGAGGCGCCACTGCAGCTGCTCGAGCAGGTGCTGGTCGCGGTTGATGCGCTGCAGCTCACCGGACCAGAAGACGGGGTCGAGGTTGAGGCCCGGCGGCGGGCCGGCCGGGTGCTGTGGGGTGGGCGTTGGGGCGGCAGGGGCGGCGGCGGGCGTGGCCGGACGCTTGGCGTTCGGGCGCGGGGCGGGGGCGAGCGCCGGCGCGGGGGCCGCCGCCGACGCCGGCGCGCGGGTGATGACCAGGTGGTAGGCGCTGGCGGCCAGGGCGCCGACCACCACGAACTCGAGGAGGATCAGCCAGGCTAGGGGGCGTCGCATGCCCCGATCGTGCTCGACCGGGGCCGCTCCAGGGAACGCAGGTTGTTAAGACCGCGGGAGATGGTCGCCATCCGCTTGGGGAAGCTGAAGCGGAGGTGGTGGCGGCCCAGCGCAGGGTCGTGGAAGAAGCTGGAGCCGGGAACCGTGGCCACCGCCACCTCCTCGATGAGGTGCTTGGCCAGGGCCACGTCGTCGTCCCAGCCCAGGTGCTCGAAGCCGGCCATCACGTAGTAGGCGCCCTTGGGCTCGACGGGGTCGAAGCCGGCCGCGCGCAGCCCCGCCACCATGGCGTCGCGGCGCTCGCGGTATTCCTCGAGGAGAGCGTCGTAGAAGCTGGGCGGGTAGGCCAGGGCCTCGGCCACCGCGACCTGGAGCGGGTGGGCGGCGCCCACGGTGAGGAAGTCGTGGACCTTGCGGATGCCCGCGGTGAGGTGGGCGGGCGCGATCAGCCAGCCGATGCGCCAGCCGGTCACCGAGTAGGTCTTGCTGGCGCCGCTGATGGTGATGGTGCGCTCGGCCATGCCGGGCAGGGTGGCCAGGCTCAGGTGGCGGCCCTCGTAGACCATGTGCTCGTAGATCTCGTCGGTGATGGCGATGGCGCCGTGCTCGCGGCAGAGGTCGGAGATGAGCAGCAGCTCGTCCTCGCTGAAGACCTTGCCGGTCGGGTTGTGCGGGGTGTTGACGACGATGGCGCGGGTCTTGCTGGTGAAGGCCGCGCGCAGCTCGCGCTCGTCGATCCGCCAGTCGGGCGCGTGCAGGGTGACGTAGCGGGGGACGGCGCCGCTCAGGATGCAGTCGGGCCCGTAGTTCTCGTAGAAGGGCTCGAAGATCACCACCTCGTCGCCGGGGTCGACCGCCGCCAGCATGGCGGCCATCATCGATTCGGTGGCGCCGCAGGTCACGGTGATCTCGCGGTCGGGGTCGACCTCTCTGTCCCAGGCTTTCGATTGCTTCTGCGCGATGGCGGTGCGCAGCTGGGGCGCGCCCCAGGTGGTGGCGTACTGGTGGTGACCGGCGTCGAGGGCGCGGTGGGCCGCCTCCACGATCTCGGGGCTGGGCGGGAAGTCGGGGAAGCCCTGGGCGAAATTGATCGCCTTGTCGGGGCCGTGGAGGGCGAGATTGAGGCGCGTCATCTCGCGGATGACGGACTCGGTGAAGGAGCCGGCCTTGAGGCTGAGCTGGGGCTCTTCCGCTTGCTGCATCAGGTCCCTGGCTGCGTGCGTTCCAGGACGAAGTCGGTGCCGCTGCAGTGGCGGCACTCCTCGGGGGCCTGCAGGCCGCGCTCGCCGTGGCCGCAGCGCCGGCAGGTCCAGTGGCTGTGGGTGAAGAAGTCGAGCACGTCGGACCGGCTGAGGAGGCCGACCATCTTGCCCTTGCTGAGCACCGGCAGGCGCCTGATGCGCTCGCCGGCGAGCAGGGCGGCGGCCTCCACGATGGTGGTGTCCTCGGTGATCGAGATCACGTTGGGCGACATGATGTCCTTGGCGGTGTCGCCCTTGCGGCTGAAGACGTCCAGCTCGCTCACGATGCCCACCACCTCGCCGTGGGCGCCCAGGACGGGCGCGCCGGTGATCTTCTTGTCGGTGAGCGTCTGGGCGATCTCGTCGATCTTCGTGTCCTCCTGGAAGGAGATCACGTGCCTGTTCATGACCTCCTTGACGGAGATCACTGTTTGAGCAGCTCGGCGATCACGGCCAGGTTGGCGTTTCCGCCGCTGAGGATGAGGGCGGTTTTTTCGGTTTTCGGGATCTTGCCGGCAATGTAGGCGGCCAGGGGGAGCGCGCCGGTGGGCTCGAGCGCGAGCTTGAGGTTGGTCCAGGCCACTTTGGTGGCTTGCTTGATCTCGTCTTCGCTGACCGTGACGATGCCGTCGACCAGGCGGCGCTCGACCATGACCTCGAAGTTCTTCTGGCCGATGTGGGTGGTGCGCACGCCGTCGGCGATGGTGGTCGGGCTGTCTTCCAGCGTTTGCAGCCGGCCGGTCTGGTAGGTGCGGGCAGCGTCGTCGGCGGCTTCGGGCTCGACGCCGAAGACCTTGATGTGTGGGTTGGTTGACTTGGCTGTCAGTGCGGTGCCGGTGAGGAGGCCGCCGCCGCCGCAGGGGGTCACGATGGTTGTGGGCTTGGTCGCTGCATCGCTGAGCAGCTCGGCGGCGGCGGTGCCGGCGCCGTGGATGATGTCCCAGTCGTCGAAGGGGTGGACCAGCGTGTAGCCGGTCTCGGCGATGGTCTCCTGGAGGCGCTGCTCGCGGTTGGCGAAGGTCACGTTGTCGGTGATGACCTGGGCGCCCAGGGCCTTGGTGGCCGCGATCTTCTGGGGGTTGGCGTCGTGGGGGATGACGATCAAGGCGGGGAGGCCGGCGGTGCGGGCGGCCAGCGCGAGGGCCTGGGCGTGGTTGCCGGAGCTGACGGCGATGACGCCCTTGGTGTCGGGCTTGTTGTGCTTGAGGTTGAGGATGGCGTTGAAGGCGCCGCGTGGCTTGAAGGAGCCGGTGACCTGGAAGCACTCGGGCTTGAGGAGGAGGTCGTCGGCGAGGTCGGTGGTGAGAGTGGGGGTGCGCCTTATGTAGGGCTTGATCGTTTGGGCGGCGCGGTCGATCTCGCTTCGGTGCTGCTGGAGGAAGGTGTCGGTGCCGGTGCCGCTGGCTGCTTCCGTGGGCATTTCTGGCTGTCCAGTATCGGTGTCTTCGCGTTATGCCCGGGTGGGCCAGTCGTCGGTGGAGAGGACGATCGTCACCGGGCCGTCGTTTTCGATCTCGACCAGCATGTCGGCGCCGAAGCTGCCGGTTTGGGTTTTGATGCCCAGGGTTGTGAGCGTGTGGGCGAAGTGCTCTATGAGCGGCTGGGCGTGGGCGGGGTCGGCGGCGGGGGTGAAGCCGGGGCGGCGGCCGCGGGTGGTGTCGGCGTAGAGGGTGAACTGGCTGACGACCAGGGCTTCGCCGCCGATGTCCGTCAGGCTGAGGTTGAAGCTGCCGGGCCGGGCGGGGTCGGGAAAGATGCGGAGGGCGGCCAGCTTGGTGGCCAGGTGGGCGGCCTGGGCGGGGTCGCTGGTGTGGCCCGCGCCAACCAGGATGGCCAGCCCGCGGCCGATCTTCCGGCGCTCCCCGCCCCACGACACCGACGCCCCCCGCACCCGCTGCGCCACCAATCTCACGTCAGTACTCCCCACCCCCAAACCCCCCACCCAGGGGGTGTGACGCGCAGCGTATTCGGCGGCGGGCGGCGCGCGGAAGGTCGCCTGTTAAGAGCCGGCCGGGGCGGGGCGGGCGGTCGCCCACTCCGCCAGGTCGTCGAAGACCTGGTTGGCATCCAGGTCGTTGAAGGGTTCGTGGTAGCGGTCCGCGTATTCGCGCACGGTCACCTCGGTGGCCGAACCGATCCGCTCGGCCAGGCGCCGGCCGCCGGCCGGGTCGATCAAGGGATCGGCCGCGCCCAGGATCAGGAGCAGAGGCGTGCGGATCTCGTCCGCCCGCCGGTAAACCTCGGCGCAAGCCGCCGTCCATTCGGTGAACAGGCGTGAGCTGATCTTGTCGTGCACCAGGCGGTCGGTGCGGTAGGCCTTCACCACGGCCGGGTCTCGAGACACAGCGGCGGGGTCGACCTCGTTGCTCATGGTCAGGCGGGGCAGCAGGTTGGAGGTAAGCCGGCCTAAGGTCAGCTTCCAGCCCGGAACCCGGATCCGCGGCTCGAGGGCCGGGCTCGAAAGCACAAAACGGCGGGTCAGGATGGCTTCCCGGAGCACCGCGCTGAGCAGAAGGACGCCGCCGAACGAGTGCCCGACCGGAATCACCTCGCCTGCGCTGGGGTGGTCCTGGACCATGTTGACGAGGGCGGCCGCGTCCTGCACCCAATCCGACCAGCGCTCGACGTGCCCGCGCAGGCCCTCGCTCTTGCCCATCCCGCGCAGGTCGACGGCGAAGGTCGAAAAGCGGCGTTGAGCCATGGCGTTGGCGAACCGGTCGTAACGCCCGGAGTGCTCGCCCAGGCCATGGATGACGGCGAAGGTGGCGCGGGGCGACTCGACCTCCCAGGCCCGCCAGAACAGATGGGTGCCGTCCAGCGAGCGCAGCCGACCGACGCGCGGGCCCGCCCTAGCGGTGGCCAAGCCTTCGCCAGCCTCGGAGGATCTTGAGCGCCTCCTGCTCGGCTTCGAGGAGCGTGGGCGCGAAAGCCCGCAGCCCGTGCAGCCCGTAGCCCCATTCCTCGGGGCCCGCCGGGGTGGTCGTGTTCAGGCGGTGGGACGGCGGGTAAAACATGATCGCCTGGCCCATCACCTTCTTGATGACCGGGCGCCGGGCGAACATCTCCTCCAGCGAGTTGCCCGAGGGCAGGCGGCCGTGGCGAAACTCGAGGTAGCGAAGCTTGGCGATCGGGTTGTCTTCGTCGCGCAGCACCGTGCGCACGCCGTACTCGGCGCTGAGGTCGCGAACGAAGAGCGTGAGGATGAGCGCGTCCAGCTCGTCGCCGGCCAGCTTGATGAAGCCCGCGGCGGACAGACCCTCGCCGTCGACCTCGCGCTGGTGGCGCAGGAACTCCATCTCGAACAGTCCGGTCGAGCGGTCGCTGGCCAGCCAGGGCGCGTCGCCCCGCCACTCCCGCGCGGCCGCCAGTGCCGCCACCTGCTCGTGCACCCTCTCCAGCCGGTCCCCAGGCAGTCCGTGGACGCGATAGTGGACTACCCGCGGCACCGCTACAGCCTACGCCTCCTCCAGCGCCACCAATCTCGCGCCGGCGGCCGGCACCTGCACCTCCAGCGCCCCCTTGGCGAGGCCCAGATCTTGGCCCGACCAGAGGTCGCGCACGCGCCGCCGGGGCCCTGGTAGAGCCACCTGCAGGGCACGCTCCTGCCAGTCCCAGTTGAACACCGCCACCAGGCCGTCGCGCCGCCAGACATTGCTGGCCCGGTCCTTGGCGTCGGGTTGCCAATCGGGCACCGCGGGCCGGCCGCCGACCAGGTCCAGGATGCGGGGGTTGACGAGCAGGCCGAGACGCTCGGGGTCCAGCGCGGCCAGGTGGTCGCTCGCGAAGAAAGGCCCGCCGCTGAGCGCGGCCACGGTGACCAGGGTGCGGCCCTGCTCAGGCGTCAGGTTGCCGCCCACCAGGGCCACGTCGGCATCCAGCTGGAACCAGCCGTCCAGGAAGTGGCGCGCGGCCTGGTTGCGGCCCACCTCCACCACCTCGTCGCCGATCAGGGTGGGTTTGGGCGAGCCCAGCTCGAAGTCGAAGATGGGGCTGGCGGTGTCGCGGCCGATCCGGCAGGCCTCGCAGAGCCCGGCCATGGGCAGCAGCGGAGCTCCGCTGGCCAGCAGGTAGGCGTCGTCGCCGATGCCGCGGCGAACGGCTTTGACCCCGGCGCGCAGCGCGGCGGTCCCGGCGTAGGCGCCGGCGTAGAGGAAATCGATCTTGAAGAAGTGCACGCCCTCAGCGCGCAGCCGGGCGAAGGTCTCGGTCAGGTGTCGCTGCACCGCCGCCACGCGCAGGTCGAGGATGTACATCGGCCCGAAGACGACGTGGACAGGGTCGACGGCGCGCTCGCCACTGATGGGGTCCTTGAGGAACCACCCGGGTGGCGCCTGGGCCGCCAGGTCGGCGCTGGCGCTGACCAGGAAGGGCGCCGTCCAGAGCCCGAGCAGCTGGCCGCGTCCGGCCAGCTCGGCGTTCAGCGACGGTAGGCCGCCCGGGAACTTCGTGTTAGTCGTCCAATCGCCGATAGCTTGCTGCCAGCCGTCGTCGACCAGCACGACCTGGTAACCGAGGCTGCGCAGGCCGTCGTGCGCCAGCTGCGCGGAGTTCTCCAGCACCTCCGATGCCGAGATCCAGGGGCCGTAGTGGTACCAGCTGAGCCAGCCGCGGGGCACCGCGTTCGACCGGCGGCCGCGGACCTGGCCGGCAGCGCGCCGGAGCGCGTCGCGCACATCGGGGGCCGTGGCCAGGACGAGGTCGTCGGTGTGCCAGCGCTGGCCGTTTCGGGCTCTCCACATGACGGGGTTCTGCTTGAGGCCCGGAAACTCGCAGGCGGTCATCAGCAAACGCCCCGCCTCCACATCGAAGCGGGTGGTGTGGCGGCGCGCGGAGCGGGCGGACGCGGCCAGGCCGCGGCCGTCGGCCAGCGCGACGCCCACCGTCCACCAGGACTGGCGCTTGGCGGACGTATCCGCGATTCCGGAGGCGTCCCAGCTCTGGTAGCCGTTGTAGACGACCCATTCCGGCGTGGCTTGCCCCAGCCGTGGCCGCAGTTCGACGCCGATCTCGCTCACGTCTGCGGCGGCGGTGGCCTGCGCCGACACTGCGAGCTGCGCCAGGCCGGCGCGCACCCGCGTCGCCAGTCTTATCTGCAGGGGTCCGCAATCGGTGATGAACGCGTCGCCTGCCTGCCGCCACTGGGCGCTGGTGTGGACGCTGCCCTCACCGAGCTCGACGCGCGCGGTCAGGACCTCGGCCGCGGCCATGCCGTCCCAGGCCAGGTCGAGGCGCCCGGCGTCCAGCGCGATCCGCGCCGCGGCCGGTTTCACGGCGTCCGATTCTACGAACGGGGCGGATCGCGGCCCTGCGTCATCACCTCGGACTGCCAGGGCGAGCAGCGCACGTTGACAGCCAGGCGTTCAGGCCCGGCGGTGAGCAGGAACTGCCCGCGCCGCGCCGCCTCGATGGTCGACCGCTGCGCCGCGCTGAGGTGAAACGCCTCCTGCAGGCGGGCGGCTTCACCGGGCCGGGTGGCGCCGAAGAAATGGATGGCCGGGTTGGTGGCGACCACCGCACCGGCGTCGGTGGAGAGCAGGTCACCCGGGTTCTGGGTGGCGAAGACCAGCGCGCCGTCGTATTTGCGGATGCGCCGGGCCAGACTGACCACGAAGCGCCGGATGGTGAGGTCCTCGAAGAGTAGGCCCAGCTCGTCGACGACCAGCAGCCGGCGGCGGCCGCGGGCCTTGATGCGGTTCCAGAGGGCGCGCGCGAGCAGGAAGTGGACCGGCGCCACCAGCTCCTCGCGCAGCTCGCGCATCCCGAAGACCACGATCGGCGCGTCCAGGTCGATGTTGGTCGGCGCGCTGAATAGGGCCCCCAGGCTGCCGCCGACCCAGCGGCGCAGGATCACGGCCGGGCGCGGAGCTTTGACGCGCTTGGCCACGTCTCTGAGCAGGGGTGCTTCCAGCTCCGTGTAGGCGGCGCGCGCGGCCTCCTCGACGTCGACGCGGTCGGCTTCGTCGAGGCCGCCGCAGATCACCGAGACCAGGTCGACGGTGTCGGCCACCGCCGGACCGACCTGCGCCTCGATGCGCGGGCCCGGGGGCAGCTCGAGGACGTTGAGCGCGTGTCCGGAGCCCAGCGCCAGGCGGACGTCGATTCCGCCCAGGGCCCACACCAACCCGCCATATTCGTGCTCGGGGTCGAGGACGAAGACCTGGGCGCCGGTGGCGTGGGCGCCCAGCGCGAGGGTGGACATCAGGAAGGTCTTGCCCGCCCCGGAATGGCCGAAGACGCCGATGTTGGCATTGGCGTAGCGCGCCTGGTCGAAGGGGTCGAGCAGCACGGGGCAGCCGGTGGCGCGGCTGGTGCCGATGAGCAGCCCGCCCGGCTGCTGGAGGTCGGGGTCGAGCCAGGGGAAGAGTGTGCAGAGCGAGGAGGTGTCGAGCACCCGCGCGCGTCGTAGCGGATCGGTGCCACAGGGCAGCGTGGCCAGGCGGCCGGCCGCCATCTCAAAGGTGCACGGCTCCAGCCGGCAGAGCGCGGCGCGGCCGGCCTGAGCGACCTGCTCCGAGGCGTCGGCGAGCTCGGCCACGGTCGGCGTGGTCAGGGTGAGGTAGAGCGCGACGTGGAAGGCGCGTTCCTGGCTAGCGACCAGCCGCCGCTGGAGGTCTTCAGCCGCCGGTAGGGCTCCTTCCAGGGCGGGATCGGTGCGCCCGCTGGCCGCCGCGCGGGTGGCGCGCATGGCGGCCAGCTGGCGCTGCAGGTAGTCGACCATCCAGGCGGTGGGCAGCGGAGAGGCGTGCCAGCTGATGCTCACGGCGCAGCCGGGGGGCGCGAGGCGGAGCAGCCAGCCGGGCTCCAGGTCGCCGCCGGGGAAGCGCTCCAGCCACCATGTGCGGTGGCAGCCGGCGTCGTCGTGGAAGGCGAGCAGCGTTTCTTCGCCGGCCAATTCGGTCTGAGCATCACTACCCTCGGCCAGGATCTCGACGCCGATGTCCTGCAGGCCTGCGCGCAATGCGTCAGCGGATGCGGACGCGGCAACCAGCTCGACCTCACGCCGCTGGGCGGCGGTCGAGTCGCGCAGGTGGGCGGCGAAGGCGAGGTCGGCTGCACGCCGCGCGGCGGGCGTCGTTGCCATGGCCATGGTGGGCGCGTCGCTACCGGATCCGGGCGTGAACCGCAGGACCACCTGGAGCGGGCGGTCGATGCCGTCCAGCAGATGCCGGAAGGCGCCGAGCCAGTGGCTGCGGTCGTCGGCGCGGGCTCCCAGGTAGCCCAGGGCGCCGGTCTGAAAGCGCACGATCGACGTCCGAGGCGTCCCGATGCGGACTCCGGGCGGCCGGCGCCGCAGCCGAACCGGCGTCAGGGGTCGGACTCCCAGCGTCCCAGCACCTGGAGGCTGGGTGCTGGCAGGCTGGGCCGTGCGCGGCGCGGCGTCCACTGCGAGGGCGGCCGGCGCGGTGGACGCACGAGTCGCGGCCGACGCCGGCGCAGCGCGGCTACCGCCTCGCGGTTGAACTCGATCCGATAGTTGCGCAGCCCATAGCGCAGGATGGACAGCAGCCAGGCATCGAAGCCACGGCCGCCGAAGCGCCCCCAGGCCAGCCCCACGCCGACGACCCCGATCAGGATCGCGGCCATCGGTCCGCTGAGGCCCGGCAGGCTGTGCCAGGCGGCCATGGCGGCGAGCAGCGCGACTGCTGCGTACCCGAAGCGCTGCGGAGTCAGGCCGTAGATAAGCCGGTCTTCGAGGTCAACGTCGAGCGGGATGCGTGCAGGCACCGCGCGAGGCTAGGACCGCGCCTCCCGCAAGGGGAACCCCGCTTGTTAAGGCAAGGGTAGAATCGGTCTCCGCGCCGCCCGCCGGGCGCCCAGCGCGCCGCGCCCGCGTAGCTCAATTTGGCAGAGCAGGGGACTCTTAATCCCAAGGTTCACGGTTCGAGTCCGTGCGCGGGCACCACGCCCTTGTCCTGCTTCGGCTGATGTACCTCAAAAGGTCTTCGGCCGATGTGCAATAGAACTTCGGTTGATGCGCCACAGCTGCTTCGGCTGAGCCGCAACACTCCCGGCCATGAGGGAGTTAAGCGTGGCTGAGCAGAGGTACCAGGCGGTGCTGGCGGTAATCGCGCAGGGCAGGACGGTGACCGAGGTGGCGGCCCACTCGCAGGTCGACCGGGCGACTTTGCACAGGTGGCTGGCTCGATATGAGTCTCGAAGGCCTGGACGGGCTCGGTGACCGTTCTCACCGACCAGAGTGTCCTACTTCGGCTGATGTGCCTCAAAAAGGTGTTCGGCGGATGTGCACGGGCACCACGCCCTCACCCCGGCACTCTGACTAACCAAGCACAACTACCCCTACTCCCTGCCATTTCTCTTGACAGTCTTGCTGTCATGTTTTATTCTCCCGAAGGAGCGAATCCGAGGGCGGAGGCGGTGCGGTGTTGCGACTTGTCGCGCGCCGATGGCTGCATGTCGCGCCATTACCGCCTACGTTCAAGATCCATCACATCCAAAGGGGGTTGATCGTCTGCTCAACAGCGCTGCGATGGTTCCGGAGAAGGGGTGCCGCATTCTCCTCGTCGAGGACGAGCCCGCGATAGCGGACCTCTACGCGACCGTGCTGAGGATGCACGGCCACGACGTCACCATCGCCCCGGACGGAGTGGTCGCCCTCGAAGCCGCCGGCGGCCACGACTTCGACCTCGTGCTGCTCGACATCCGCCTCCCCAGGCTGGACGGCATGGCCGTGTTGGAAACTCTGGCCGGCCGGCCCCGCACCCAGGCCTGGCCGGTGGTGATGCTGACCAACTTCGATGACCCAGCCCTGCGCCGGCGCGCGCTCGACCTGGGTGCGCGCGATTACCTGCTCAAGAGCAAAGTCGTGCCGCGCCAGCTGGCGGAGATGGTCCCTAGCTGGGCCACCTCCTGCGGATGAAGACCGCGGAGAACCTGAACGGACACGCCCCCAGCTCCCGCGCGCTGCGTGGACTGGTGGTCGAGCGCGACGAGGACTATCGCGAGGTCATCGGCTTCGTCGCCGGCCTCTCCGGAGCCTCGACGGATCGCGTCTCGACCCATGAGGAGGCGGTCGACCTCTCGCGACATTCTTCTTATGACTTCGTAGTCGTCGGCACCTCTACCGGCGAGGAGCTGGCCATCGAATTCCTCGCCGAGCTGAGGCGGAACATCAACTGCCCGATCATCGTCCTCGACGAGTCCTTCGACGAGGCCCGCACCCGGTACGAGGCCGGCGCCGACCAGATCCTGGCCAAACCCTTTGTGCCCGGCGCCCTGATCGGCGCCATCAAGGCCGCACTCCGGGGACCCAGCCCCAACTCCGTGGTCCCGGTGGCGACCGAGATCAAAGTCCGCGGCGTCACCTTCGATGCCGCCACCCGGAGCGTTCGCCACGGCCGGCTCGCGGCCTCGCTGAGCAGGCGTGAATGGCAGCTCCTCTCCTTCTTCCTCGCCAACACCAACCGCTACTACGAGGCCCGCGACGTCATCGACCAGGTCTGGAGCGACGAGATCTCGACCGAGCAGTTTCGCAGCTACGTGACCAGGATCCGGCGCAAGCTCGAGCCGCTGCGACTGCCCTTCCAGCTGGTCACCCGGCCGGGCATCGGATATGCCCTGGCGATGGATCTCGCGCCGGTTGTATGAAAGCGCTGTGAGGTCCGTTGACCCGGCTCAGGAGACAGATCCCCGCGGGCGGCTGATCGACCTCGCCTATGACGCGATTTTCCGTTTCGAACTCGCCAACAGCCGGATCACCAGCTGGAACCGCGGCGCCGAAGAGATGTATGGCTGGACGGCATCAGAGGCCGTCGGAGCGCGACCGCACGAGCTTCTGAGGACCGTCCACGACCGGCCGCGGGCGGAAATCGTGGCGCAGGTCATCGAGGCGGGGCGCTGGAGCGGAACCATCATCCAGACCACCAAGACCGGGCGCCAGCTGGTGGTGGACGGGCGCTGGACTGTCGACACCGACACCGAAGGCCGGCCGACGGGAATCCTGGAAGTCAACCGCGACATCACCGAGCTTCGCAACACCCTCGCCCAGCTCGAGTTCGCCAACCAGGTCGCCGCACAGCTCAACTCCAGCCTGGAGCCGGAGCAGGTACTGGACCGCCTTCTCACCATCGCGGTGGCGGCGGCCCAGGCCACCCAGGCCACCGTGGCGCGGATGGAAGGCGAAGAGATGGTGGTGGAGGCCTCCTACGACGCTGGAGGTACGACCCTCAGTCCGGGCACCCGGTGGCGCGGCGTCGATGTGGAGAAGCTGCCGGATGCGATCCGGCGGCACGTTCCCAGGCTCACCTACCGGCTGACGGTTCCCCTCGTGATGGGCGGCGAGATCGTCGGCGTGCTCACCCTCGGTCGGAGCTCGGTGCCGTTCACGCCCGAGCAGCGCGGCGCCGTCGACCGCATCGCCGCGCCGGCGGCGTTGGCGCTGCACAACTCCTGGCTGTTCAAGGAATCGATCACCCAGCGGGAGCGAGCGCGACGCAACGAGCAGCGCATCCGCCTCGCCCTCGACGTGGCCACCGACCTGGCCCGAGAGCCGGACCTGAATCAGCTCATCGCCAAGCTGCTCAGCCGAGGCCTGACCATTTGCGAGGCGGACCGGGGTTCGATCGCGCGCGTCGAGGGCGCGGAGATGGTGATCGAGCGGTGCATCGATCTGCTCGGTGATCCGGTGCCTGCACCCGGCCAGCGCTTTCCACTGACCGGCCCCGCCCGGAGCGCTGTTCAAAGCCGGGCGCCGGAGCAGGCCAGCGGCGAGGAGATCGGTGACCTGATCCAGTCGGCCGGGCTGGCCCCGGGCCCACACCCGATCCAGCGCGCACTTGTGCTGCCCCTGGTCGTCAACGAGGAGGTCGTCGGCGTGCTCGGCGTCGTCAAGCGGCGCCCGGACGCCTTCACACAGGATCAGGTCGCCAGCCTCCACCAGGTCACCGGTGTGGCCGCGCTGCTGGTGCGAACCGCTCGTCTCCTGGAGGATGCGCGCCGGGCCGAAGCGGCCAAGACCGAGTTCATCAACGTCGCCGGTCATGAGCTGCGGACACCGCTCACGGTGTTGAAGGGCTACCTGTCCCTCCTTCTCGAGGGCACCCTGGGACCGGCGCCCGAGGCCTGGGACCGCGCCCTGGGCATCATGCGGGACAAGCTCGCGGAGCTCGAGCACCTGATCGAGTCGGTCATCCGCGCAGCCCGCGTCGACACCATCCAGCTCCTGCCCAGCGCCCTGGTCTTAGACCTCAATGCGCAGGCGATGGGGGCTGTCGAGCGGGCCCAGCCGCGCGCCGAGCTGGAGGGCGCAGAGCTCAAGATCCAGGCTGCCCGCGAGCCCGTCCACGCGGTCGCGGACCCGGAACACCTGGCGCGGATCCTGGACAGCCTCATCAACAACAGCCTCGACTACAGCGAGGGGCCGGCCCGCGTGGTCCTCGAGGTGTCCGCCGACGGCGAGGACGCGATGGTGCTCGTGCGCGACCACGGCATCGGCGTGGCGCCGGAAGCGCACCAGGCCATCTTCGAGCGCTTCGTGCGGCTGCCGCCCGCCGTGCTGCCGGTACACAGCGGCAGTGGCCTGGGCCTCTATCTATGCCGTCGCCTGGCGCGCTCGATGGGCGGCGACGTCTTCCTGGTGGAAAGCGCGCCCGGCCAGGGCACGGTGATGGCTGTCCGGCTGCCGCGCGCCCTGCCGGGTGTGAGACCGAGTTGAACATGGTCGCCCGCGACTTTCACGACCTGGGTGCGGACGCCTGGCTGGCGGTCATCGAGAACACGGCCGATGGGATTTTGATCGTGGACCGTCGCGGACTGATCCGTTTCGCCAACACGGCCGCCGAGGAGCTGACGGGCAAGGCGCGCCGGGAGCTGCTCGGCAAACCGTTCGGGTGCCGGTGGTCTCGGGCGGAAGAGCCGAGATCGAGATCACGCGACCGCGCGCGGACCCCTGTATCTGCGAAATGGTGGTGTCCACCGGCCGGCTCCCGGACGGAGAGGCATTCGTCGTGTCCCTGCGGGATGTCACCCAGAGGAAACGGATCGCGGCCGAGCAGGAGCGCGCGCGCCGGGAGGCCGAAGCCGCCGCCCGCGCCAAGACTGCGCTGCTGGACATGGTGGCGCATGAGCTGAAGTCGCCGATCTCCGTCATCACCGGCTACGTGTCCATGTTGCGAGCGGGTGATTTCGGGCCCGCCCCGGAGGGCTGGGAGGAGCCGCTCCGGCACACGAGTGAGCAGGCCGAGGAGCTGAAGGCGATGCTGGAGCGGATCCTCACCGCGGCTCGTCTGGAGGCGGGCCGCCTACCTGGCGGTCGCGACCTGACCGACGTGACCGAGGTGGTGCGTGCAGCCTTGGGCAGGGCCACCGGTCGCGCGGCCCTGGTCTCCGCCGACCTCCGCATCGAGCTGCCGCAGGACCAGGTGCTGGCCGAGATCGACCCGGTCCAGATCGGGATCGTCGTGGACAACCTGATCGACAACGCCCTCAAATACACGACCGACGATCCCCGCGTCGAGGTCAGCCTGCGGGTGGCCGGGGAGCACGCCCAAGTCCGCGTGCTCGACCACGGTCTGGGCATCCCTCCGGCCCAGCAACCGGCGGTGTTCGAGCGCTTTCGGCGACTACCCAACGCCACCGGGGGCGGTCGATCCGGAACCGGCCTGGGCCTGGCGATCGCGCGCGACCTGGCCGAACTGAACGATGGGACCCTCACCATCGAGGCGAGCCTGCCCGGGGAGGGCAGCTGCTTTCTGCTGACGCTTCCGATTGCCCCCGGGGCCGAAAATGGCTAGGGCCGGCCTCGACGCCGATTGGGGGACAGGCGGAAGGATGCTTCTCAAGCTCTACGTCTCTGGCGAACTGCCTCGCAGCGTGACGGCGATCCGGCGGCTCCGAGAGATCTGTGCCGGTCGGGATGACTGCGACGTGGAGGTGATCGACGTCCTCGCCCATCCCGAGGTGGCGGAGGCGGCCCAGATCCTGGCCACGCCGACCCTGGTCCGGGAGATACCGCTCCCGCCACAGAGGATCCTGGGCGATCTCAGCGACATAGCGATGGTCCGCTCCGTTCTCAATCTGTCCCCGCCTGATACGGAGGTGTCGCGATGAGCGCTTCGCCCAACGGCGCGCCGGCCAAGCTGCCCACGTTCCTGGAGGGCTTCGACGTCATCGCGGACGGTGGCCTGCCCGCCGGCCGGGTGACGCTGGTCTCGGGTACCGCCGGCACCGGCAAAACCATCTTTGCCGTGCAGTTCCTGGTCGAAGGCATCCGCAAGTCGAACGAAGGCGCCGTCTTCGTCACCTTCGAGGAGTCCGCCCAGGATATCCGGCAGAACATGCTCAGCTTCGGCTGGGACATTCAACGGTGGGAGGACGAGGGGCTGTGGGCATTTGTGGACGCCGCCTTTGCTCCCGACACCGCCGGCACCATCGCCGGCTCGTACGACCTGAGCGCGCTGACGGCCCGCATCGAGCACGCTATGGCCAAAGTCAACGCCAAGCGGGTGGCCCTCGACTCTTTCTCGGCGGTGCAGGGCCAGTTTCCCGACCTGGGCACGATGCGCGCCGAACTTTTCCGGATAACCAACACCTTGAAGGCGCTCGGCGTCACAGCGGTCGTCACGTCTGAGCGCACTCATGACTATGGAGAGCTGACCAGGTCCGGTATCGAGGAATTCGTGGCCGACAACGTGGTCATCCTGCGCAACGTTCTGGATGATGAAAAGCGCCGGCGCACGGTCGAGATCCTCAAGTTCCGCGGCGCCTACCACCAGCGAGGTGAGTATCCCCTGGCCATCATTCCCGACACCGGTCTGGTCGTGGTCCCGCTTTCGGCCAACGAGCTGAGGCAGCGGTCGACGGAAATACGGATCACCTCCGGCGTCGAGGAACTGGATCGAATGTGCGGCGGCGGTTTCTTCCGGGATTCGGTGACGCTGGTATCTGGCGCCACCGGCACTGGCAAGACCCTGCTGGTGACCGAATTCGTGAAGGGCGGGTTCGAGCACGGGGAGAAAGTCCTCGTCTTCGCCTTCGAGGAGAGCCGCGAGCAGCTGACGCGGAACGCCAGAGGCTGGGGCGTCGACTTCCAGAAGATGGAGGAGGCGGGTCAGCTCAGGCTCAGGTGTCAATACCCTGAGATGACAGGCCCCGAGGAACATCTCGTGCAGATGAAGGCTCTCGTCCAGGAGTTCAAGCCCGATCGGGTCGCCATCGACAGCCTCTCCGCCGTCGAGCGGGTGACGACACCCAAGAGCTTCCGCGAATTCGTCCTGGGCGTGACTACCTTTCTCAGAGACCACGACATCGCGGGTCTGTTCACAGCGACGACGCCCCAGCTCCTGGGCGGCTCATCCATCACCGCCACGCACGTTTCGACGGTCACCGACACCATCGTGCTTCTCCGGTATTTGGAACGCCAGGGCGAAGTCCAGCGCGGCATCACGGTCCTCAAGATGCGTGGCTCGATGCACGACAAGAGCATCCGCGAGTTCAAGATCGACGGCAGCGGGATGCACATCGGAGAACCGCTGGTCGGGATCACCGGGGTCCTCTCGGGCAGTCCGATCTACCGGGCGAGCGACCCCGGCGCCTGACGCCAGGCGCACCTGCCGGCCGACATAGGGTTGACGCGGGTGCCTGACGCTTGCGCGGAGATGGCACGGTTTTTGCTGCGCTCTTGCGCACCTCGCCGCTATGGTCGGGGCCGCTGATGCCGCGGAGGACGCGCACCAAGAAGGCCACCGACCGGTTCCGGGCCCTGGTTGTGGAGGCCGACCCCGATTACCGCTCTGTGCTGGCTCACGTCGTGGACATCGCGGGGGGACAGTCGGAGACCGTCTCCGACGCGGCTCATGGGATGGAGGAGGCCGCCAACCGCCGCTTTGACATCGTGTTGATGGCCATCGACTCGACCGACCAGGACGTCGAGAAGGTGTCTGAACTGCGGAAAGCCGCTGGCTGCCCGCTGATCCTCCTGCTCGAGTCCTACGAAGAGGCTCGCTCCCATTTCGAGGCGGGGGCCGACCAGATCCTCCCTAAACCGTTCGTGCCCGGCGCCGTCGTCGGCGCCATCCGGGCACAGCTGCGCGGACCGAGTCCGTCCAGCATCCTGCCGGTGGCGAAGAAGATCGAGGTTGGCGAAGCCGTGCTCGACACGGAGGTGCGCACCATCCGCCAGGGTGGCACCGCCGTCACCTTCTCGCGGCGGGAGTGGGAGCTGCTCGAATTCTTCCTGGCCAACACGAACCGCTACTACCAGGCGCCGGAGGTCCTCGCGCAGGCCTGGGGCGAGCAATTGTCAGAGGAGCAGTTCCGCAGCTACATCGCGAAGATACGGCGCAAGCTGGCGCGGCTCGATCTGCCGATGCAGATCGTCAATCAGCCCGGAATCGGGTACTGCATGGTCCTGGAGCAGGAGTAGGAGGAGGTCGTTACGGTCGCCATGGACAGCCGCTCGGAAACGCTGCGAATCGTCTACATCGAGGACGATCCGACCATTGCCCAGATGTACCGGATGAAGCTCGAGAAGGATGGTTACCGTGTAACTCTCGCGGCGGACGGAGAAGCGGGATTGCGAGCCGTCCGCGAGATCCACCCGGACCTGGTCTTCCTCGATATCCGGCTGCCGAAGATGGATGGCTTCACCGTCCTGCGACAGCTGCGAGACGATCCGGCCACCCGTCACATCCCCGTGGTGATTCTCTCGAACTACTCCGCGGCGGAAATGGTTGAAACGGGCATCAGACTGGGTGCGCAGGACTATGTGATCAAGTCCGAGGTGACGCCCGGTTTCGTCTCCGACAAAGTCCAACACTGGGCGTCCCTGTCCCCTCCCCTGGTCTAGAGTTCGCGAACGTACACCGCCTCGCTGGCTGTGGACTGCATCCGTCCGAAGACGCAAGGGTCGGGAAGAATGGCCGCGGTTGTCGTGGCGCAGGCCCGACGTGGCATCCCTACCTGACGCGGAGATTCATCACGACTAAGCCGAGGAAAATCGCCGTCCAACCAGCAACGGCAAGGAATCGAGACCGCTCGTAGAACCCGACGACAACGACCCCTACCAACGCCACGGCGATACCTACCGGGAGCAATGGCCACCACCCCGGCGCTGCCGCGACGGTCATCACCTCATCGCACCTCGAGTTGTGCGACGCGGCCCATTCCCCCTCTGGGTCAGCGCCATCGTCGGAGGTTGGAGTGCCCTGGCGATAGCGGGGGCCGACCTGGGCTGCGGAGCGTGAGCTGGTCTGAGGGCTAGCGGCCGGCGGCCGCCAGCGTACGCGCCTGGCTCTCCAACGCCAGAACCAGCAGCCGCCGCAGCTCCCGGCGCTCCGACGCGCTGAGCCCCGCCAGCGCCTCGTCCTCGATGGCCTCGCGGGCCTTCTCGGCCCGCGCCAGCGCTGTGCGGCCGGAGTTCGTGATGACCACCACGTGGCGGCGCCGGTCCTCGGCATCCCGGCGGCGGATCGAGAACCCCTTCGACTCCAGCTCGTTGAGCAGCAGCACGACGGTGTTGGCGTCCAGGAGCATGGCGTCGCCCAGCTCCTGCTGCGAGGTGCCGGGGTTGTCGCGCAGGTAGCCCAGGACCATGAACTCCTTGAAGCGCATCCCCAGCATCTCTTCGCTGGTGCGCCGGTGGAAGCCCTTGTAGAGCTGGGTCAGAAGACCGATGAGGCCGGGACCGTCCTCCTTTCTCATAGGCGCGATCTTACCACAAGGCGGGACTGTACAAACGGGATAATAATCCTGATATAGTGATCATCGTTCATAGCGGTTCATTAGGAGATGACGATGATCAGAGAACTGAGGGAATTCGGCTCGCGGGATGATCTTAGGCGATGGATCGCCTTGGTGGTCATCTGCTTCGGCCAGCTCATGGTCGTCCTGGACACCACGATCGTGAACGTGGCCCTGCCCTCCATCCAGAGGGACCTGGGCTTCACCCGCGCCGACCTGACCTGGGTGGTCAACGCCTATGCGATCAGCTACGGCGGCTTCGTGCTCCTGGCTGGCCGCCTGGGCGACCTGTTGGGCCGCCGGGGCGTCTTCCTGGCGGGGCTCCTCGTCTTCACGGCGGCCTCGGCACTCTGCGGGATCGCCACCGAATCGGCCTGGCTGGTGGCTGCGCGCTTCGCGCAGGGCCTGGGCGGCGCCATGTCGTCGGGCGTGATCATGGCCATGATCGTCACCGGCTTCACCGACCCGCGCGAGCGCGCGCAGGCCATGAGCCTGTTCGCCTTCACGATCGCCGGCGGCGGCTCCCTGGGCCTGCTGGCCGGAGGCCTGCTCACCCAGCTCGCCAGCTGGCACTGGGTCTTCTTCATCAACCTCCCCATCGGCGTGGCGACCGTGATCGCAGGCGCCGCGCTCATCGAGCGCGACCACGGCGCCGGCCTCCACCAGGGCCTGGACGTCACGGGATCGATCCTGGTCACCGCCGCGGTGATGCTGGGCGTCTACGCCATCGTCACGGCGGACGCCAGCGGCTGGACCTCGCTGCACACGCTCGGCTGCGGGGCTGCCGCACTCGCTCTGCTCAGCGGGTTTCTCTGGCTGCAGGGGCGCCTGCGCAACCCGATTCTGCCCCTCCAGGTCCTGACCATCCGCAGCCTGGTCGGCGCCAGCGCGGCGCGCGGCCTGCTGGTCACCGGCATGTTCACCAACTTCTTCCTGGGTGGGCTCTTCCTCCAGCAGGTGCGCGGCTTCTCGGCCCTGGGCACGGGCCTGGCCTTCCTGCCCTTCACCGTGGCCCTGGGCGCGGTCTCGATCGGGATCACCGTGCGGCTGGCCGGCCGCTTCGGCCCCCGCCGCGTCCTGATGTTCGGGCTGCTCTGCATCACCGCCGCGCTGCTCCTGCAGACATCGGTCACCTCGGCGACCGGCTACTTCCCGCGCCTGCTCCTCACCTACGCGCTCTTCGGGCTGGGCGCCGGCATGTCGCTGATGCCACTCACGCTGCTGGCGATGGCGGACGTGCCGGCTGCCCACGTGGGGCTGGCGACGGGAATCAACAACGCCTCGATGCAGGTGTCGGCGGCCTTCGGGCTGGCGGCGCTGGGCGGCATCGCCGCCGGACACGGCGGCTTCTCTCTCGCCTACGGGATCGCGGCCGCCCTGGTGGCGGGCGCCCTGATGGTGGTGCTGGTGGTACTGCGCCCGCCGCGGCCGGCCGCGGCGTCAGCAACGACCCCGGACCTGGAACTGGCGGCTTAAAGAGGAGGTACTCCCATGGTCATGTACATCGCACAGGCGATCCGGTGGGGCGTGATCTCGGCGCTGGGCATCCGGCGCGAAGAGTCGGTCGCGCACGGCGACCTGGAGCACGCGCACTGGGACCGCGCCACGCGCACCTGGCACACGCACGAAAATGAGCCCGCGGTGATCGGGAGAGCGGCCTGACGGCCGAGGTCCTGCTGGTCTGCAACCGGAAAGCCGGCACCGGCATCAGCCAGGAGCTGGCCGCCCGGCTCGCCGGCATCCTCGAAGCCAACCTCCACACCGTCGCCAACCACCCAGAGGCCAGCCAGGCTACCCAAGCCTGGCTGGCCACGCATCCCGAGCAACCGGTGGTGGTAGCGGCCGGCGGCGGCGGCACCCTGCGCGCGGTCGTCGAAGGCAGCCTTCCCAACCGGCCACACGTCCGGGTCGGCGGCCTGCGCATGGGTTCCGGCAACGTCATCCCCAAGCGCTACGGCGTGCCCCGCGACCCAATCGCGGCCGCCCACCGGCTGAAAGCCTTTATCGACAGCGGCAGCACCCGGCCGGCGGCCGTCATCCGCTGCGACTTCGGCGCCGAAACCCACCACGGCGTCACCATGTGCGGGCTCGGCCACTTCGGCCGCACCTCCGGCGACCTGGTCCGCTTCCACGAGCGCGCCGCGGGCCTCCGCAAACGGGCCGCCGAATTGATCCCGCTGGAGCGGATCAACGACCTCGAATACGTGTCATCCTTTGTCGCCCGTATGGCCCTGGCCGCCCTGGTTCCCACGTCCTGCGAGCTGGTCACGGTCCAGCCCGACCGCCGCCTCCGGCTGCTGGCCGGGGTCGTCCTCACCCGCGCGGACCGGTCCGACCTGTCGTACTGGATCGTCCCCCGGTACGGCCGGCCGCTCACCGGCGCGCTGAAGCAGGGCCAGGAGCTCATTCTGACGCTGGAGGACCGCCGCCGCACCGAGTTCTTCCTCGACGAGGATCCCGAGATCGCGACCGGCGGCATCACGATCGCGGCCGCCGGCACCGTGGACTTCGTGGCGTGAGCCTGAAAGTCGCGGTGCTGGGCATCGACGGCAGCGGCAAGAGCTCGCTGGCGCAGGCCCTGCCGGTGGTGCTGGCGGCGGAGCTGGAGATCGTGGCGGGTTCGGCCGGCGACGACTACTGGGTCTTCGGCCCCGACCAGGACCACCTGGCGCCCCGCTTCCACCCCCGCGGCTTCCCGATCGCCGCGCACTTGAGCCGCTTGGCCCGGCGCTGGGCCAAGCGCAGCACCGGCAATCCGCGCCTCTACCCCTACCTGAAGCTGGCCCAGATGCTCTTCCAGGACGACGCCGCGGTGGCCATCGGGCGCCGCTACCGGGCGGCCGCCATGGTCGCCGACGGCAATCTGATCCTCTCCGCCACGGGCCGAGCGGGCAACTACCGCAACCGCAAGGAGCGCGCCACCCCCGCCGACATCGAGGCGGCCTACCGCCACCTGTTGAGCGGCACGCCTCTGGACGCCGACGCCGCCTCCCGGCTGCCGGCGCTGGGCGCCGCCGCCACCGTGGCCCGCTGGCTGCGCCGGATCGGCTTCGACGGGGTCTGGCTGCCGGACGCCGTGATCTTCCTCGACCTCCCGCCCGAGACTGCCCTGGAGCGCGTCGGTCGCCGGGGCCGGCACGTCGACGCCCACGAGAACCTGGCCGACATGACGCACGCCCGCGAGAGCTACGTCAAGGCGGTGGCCGCCTACACGGCCATCACGGGGCGGCCCGCCTGCGTCATAGACGCCCAGGACAAGACGCCCGGCGAAATCCTGCGCGTCGCCTTCGACTACCTGCAGCCGCAGCTCGAGAAGCCGGCCGAGGCCGCGCGTCAAAAGGTGCTCGGCACCAGCCCGGAGGCCGGCCTCCAGACCGCGCTCAAGCCAGGCTACCTCTTCCGCTACCTGCTGCCGCGTCTCTTCAGCGGGGCCTGGCGCGAGCTGACTTTCCCGCTTTCAAAGACCGGGCGCATGCTGCTCCAAGAGGGCTACTCGGCCGGCGTCATGCGCGTCATCCACGAGCACGACCAGGCCGCCCAGGGCGCGCTGGACCGCGTCTTCTTCGGCTATCCGCTGCACCGCGCCGTGTACGACCGGCTCCAGATCCTCACCGCGCGCCTCCAGCCGGAGCTGGAGGCGCGGCTCCAAAAGCGGGGCCGCGTCCGCATCTTCACCGCGCCCAGCGGCTTCGCCTACGACCTCTTCCGTCCGCTGGAGGAGATCCTCCAAGCCGATCCTGCAGCGGCGCGCCGCATCGACCTGGTCGCCGCCGACCTCGACCCGCACGGCGTGCTGGCGCCCGAGCTCACGGCGCGGGCCCAGAAGCTGGGCATCAAGTTCCGGATCATCCTCGGAGACCTCACCGCCGAGGCCACCCGGCGCGAGGTCGCGGCCGGCGGGCCCTACCAGGTGGCGCTCTTCGTCGGCCTTTCCAGCTGGCTCCCCAAGCCGCAGACCGTGGCCCACCTCAGCTGGCTGCGCGGGCAGCTGGCGCCGGGCGCGGTTCTGGTGACCGACTGCTTCTCGGCCGACACCTATGCCGAGGGCGGCCGCCATGCCGGCTACCGCGCCGGCTACTACTCGCCGGTGGCCTACCAGGCGCTGCTGGAGTGGTGCGGCTACGCGGGGCTGGAGGCGGCCCCGGAGTCAGGCCGGGACCGCATCAACCACGTCTTCGTCACCCGAGCTCGGGTCGCGGCGCGGGCGCCGGCAGCGCGCGCGTAGTCAGCGATCCCGCCGCCCCCAGCACCACCAGCACCAGTCCGACCAGCAGGGCGGCCGGCTCCGGGACCCGGAACCCGACCAGGCGGTCCAGCGCCCAGGCGCCCGGCCCGGCGATGGCCATGGCCAGCATGGAGGCCAGCATCACCAGTGGGAACTCGATGCCGCCCTTGGTGTTGAAGAAACCCTTCGGCCAGTGCACGGTGGCGATGGCCACGATCATGGCGCCGACGCCGAGCAGGGGACCCGCCGGCCAGAGCAGCCCGAGGGCCATCAGCAGGCCGCCGGTCAGCTCCGAGAGTCCGGCCACCCAGGCCCAGAACCGGGGCGGCTTGAGGCCCATCCTGCCCAGCCCCGCCGCAAAGCCGCCGATGCGCGGCCCCTCGAACCAGCCGAGCACCTTCTGTGCGCCGTGCGCGGCCAGCGTCAGCCCGACGACGATGCGCATGATGAGCAACGCGATGTCCATGCCAGGAACCTACCCGCTGTCGATCGAATCTATTCGCGAGCAGCTGCCCAGCACCCGGGCTGCGGCCTACCTCAACACCGGCACCGCCGGCCCCTTGCCCGCCGTCACCGCTGCGGCAATGGCCGAGGAAGCTCGGGCCGAGCTGGAGACCGGCCGCATCAGCCCGAATGGCTTTCCGCAGCTGCGCGAGCGCATCACCGCGCTGCGCGCCGAGCTGGCCGATCTGGTGGGCGCGGAGCCGGCCGCCGCCGCGCTCACCCAGGGCACGACCGTGGGCATGAACATCGCCGTCCACGGCCTCGAGTGGAAGGCCGGCGACGAAGTGGTCACGACCACCCAGGAGCACGGCGGCGCCCTGCTGCCGCTCTACGTCCTGCACCGCCGGCACGGCATCAAGGTGACCTTCGCCGACGTCGGCAACGGAGAGGCCGGACAGGCGCTGGAGGGCCTGCGCAGAGCGATCCACCCCGGCGTCAAGGCCGTGGTGCTCTCGCACGTCCTCTACACGACCGGCGCCACGCTGCCCTTGAAGGAGATCACGGAGCTGGCGCACGCCGCCGGCTGCCTGGTCATCGTCGACGGCGCCCAGTCGGTGGGGGCCATCCCCGTAGACGCGCCGGCGCTGGGTGTCGACGCCTACGCCTTCTCCGGGCAGAAGTGGCTGTGCGGCCCGGAGTCCACCGGAGGCCTCTACGTCGCCGCCCACGCGCTCGACCGCTTCCAGCCCACCTACATCAGCTTCATGGGCATCGACCACGACGGCTACCGCTGGGATGACGCCTCGGTGCTGCCGCTGAACGATGGCGCCTCGCGCTATGAGTTCGTGCTGCCCTACCGCCCCAGCATCGCGGGGCTCAGAGCTTCGCTGGGCTGGGTGCGCGACCAGGTCGGCCGGAAGGCCGCGCTGCGCAGCATCGCGGAGAACGCCCACTACTGCTGGGAGCGCGCCCACGAGGTGCCCGGCGCCCAAGTGCTCACGCCGGGTGGCCAGCTGGCGGGCCTGATCGCGCTCAAGGTGGCGGGCCAGGATCCAGCCAAGATCGTGGAACGGCTGGCCGCCGAGGGGGTGCTGATCCGCAGCATCCCGGAGAACGGCGCGCTGCGGATCTCCACGGGGTTCTACAACACGCGCGAGGACATCGACCGGGCAATGCAGCTGCTCGCCACGTAATGTGACAGCGAGAATGTCACCTCGGATCTTCAACTGGCGGCCGGCGGTGGGCGCGCTGCTGCGCTCGATGTCCACCGCCAAGCCCATCCCCCGCGTCCCCTACCGAGACCTCCTGCGCCAGAGCCGTCCCCTCGACCTGCGGAGACCGCAGCCCCGGCTGCACCTCAACTGAGCCTGCTCCGGGACGCCGGCCGCGGCCTGCTCGCGGGCGCCCTGGCCACGGTCGGCATGAGCGCCCTGATGCTGGCCGGCCGGCGGGCCGGCCTGCTGGGCCGGATGCCGCCGGAGAAGATCACCGCCCGCCTGCTCGACCGGCTGGGCATCCGCCGCAGCCGCGAGGCGCAGGACCTGATGGCGACGCTGCTGCACCTCGGATTCGGGGCCGGCGCGGGGGCCGGCTTCGAGGTCGTACGACGGCGCCTGCGGCCACCGGTGCCCGGCCTCCTGCAGGGCCTGGCCTTCGGCACCGCGGTCTGGACGCTGAGCTACGGCGGCTGGGTGCCCGCCCTGGGGATCATGGCTCCGCCCCAGCGCGACCGGCCCGGGCGGCCCGCCGTGATGCTGGCCGCGCACTGGGTCTACGGCGCGCTGCTGGCGTTTTTCAGCGGTTCTTCCGACCCAGCACCTCGACGCCGAGGTCGATAGCCGCCTCCACGGCGGCCACCCGGTTGCTGGCCCGCCCGCCGCTGAAGCGGTGCTCGCGCACCTCGGTGCGGCCGGCGACGGCGGCGCCCACGTAGATCAGCCCAACCGGCTTGCCCTCCTGCTCGTCGGGTCCCGCCACGCCCGTGACCGAGAGGCCGAGGGTGGTGCCGAGGCGCTCGCGCGCGGCCTCCGCCATCAGCGCGGCCACCTCGCGGCTGACCGCGCCCTTCGCGTCCAGCACCTCCCGGGGGACTCCGAGCAGGCGCTCCTTGGCGTCGTAGGTGTAGGTGAGGAACCCGCCTTCGAATACGTCGGAGGCACCCGGGAGGTCGGTCAGGGTGGCGCCGAGAAGGCCGCCCGTGCAGGACTCGGCGACCCCCACCGTCCCCTCGACCGCCTTCAGGCGCTCGCCCAGCGGCGCCATCAGTGGCGCGAAGGACGAGCCCTCTACCAAGCCCTCACGTCAGGTCGCGGCGCCGGGTGAAGGCGAAGACCCCGATCGCCGCCGCCACCACGCCGAAGGCGGCGCCGCGCAGCGCACCGCGCAGCGAGCGCCGGGGCTTCGCCGAGCGGGGCCGGGCCGGTGCTCGCCTGCCCTGCGCGGGACCGGGCACGTTGGCGCTCTCGGGCTTGATGGGCACCGGGTAGAGGACGGCGTTCAGCTCCACGCCGAGCATCGTCACCAGGCCCAGGAAGTAGAAGAAGTTCATGACGATGAAGAGGAAGGCGAAGCTGGCGCCGTACTGGTTGAGGCCCTTGTTGAAGGAGAGGTAGAGGGGGAAGAGCAGCGTCAGCGCGTAGAAGGCGACGCCCGCCAGCAACGCGCCGGGCCAGACCTCGCCCAGCCGCTGCTTGCGGTTGGGGACCACGTAGTAGAGGACGCCGAAGAGCAGCACGCCGGACGCGATGCCCAGGGCCGGCTGCAGCACGTACACGCTGGCGCCCTGGGTCCAGGAGGCGGGGACCGCGGGGATCAGCTTCAGCAGCGGGAGCAGGGCCGAGGTGCCGACCGCGATCCCGGCCAGCACCACGAAGAGCAGCATCATCAGGAAGCCCATCAGCTTCTGGCGGATGAAGTTGCGCTGCGGGCACTGGAAGATCACGTCGAACGACTGCTCCATGGCGCCGAACAGCGAGGAGCCGCTCCAGAGCAGGCCGCCCAATCCGACCAGGAAGAAGAGGCCGCTCTGGCGCTTGACCGAGTCGAGGCCGGAGAGTGCCTGGGCGCGGCCCTTGTCGTCGGGGATGATCGCCAGCACGGTCTGGTAGATGGCGTCGGCCTTGACCCCGGCGTGGCTGAGGACCAGTCCCAGGATGGCGGCCAGCGCCAGCGCGATCGGGAAGATCGAGAAGAGGACGTTCCAGGCGATCAGGATGGCCTGGTTGGGGCCGTTGTCGGCCATGAACTTCTGGACCACGCGGCCGGGCAGGCTGTTGAGGCCGCGATCGGCCAGGGACCGCGCCCGGCGCAAATTCATACATGTTGTTTATCACGTTTTGTAGGCGGTCCCATTTGACAAAGTGGGGGTCCTGGTCGGTAGGGTCGAAGACAGCGGGCGGCGGGGTAAAGGCCGCCGCGCGCCACACATCAGACCCCTCCCCCCTCCCGTGAAGGGCTCCCGCAAGGGGGCCCTTCACCCCTTTAGAGGACCTCCCCGCTCGCGGGGAGGTGCCGAGCGCAGCGAGGCGGTGGGGACGAGCGGTCAGCCCGAGACGAGCTGCTCCCGGTACCTCTCCGCCGAGCGCTCGACGACCTCTTTGGCGCCCTCGGGCACCACCTTGTCCCACCAGCCCGAGTAGAGGCGGTCGTACTCCAGCGGCGCCAGCGCCTCGACGATGCCACCCAGCCCCCGCGGCCCCAGCGGCAGCAGGTTGGGATAGCTGCGCATGAACGTCACCCAGCGCGGATCCGCGGCCACCGACACCGTGTCGGCGGTGAAGAGTGCGCCCCGACCCTCGGCGCCGTCCGGCCAGAGCAGCACCGCGTTGCCGTCGAAGTGCCCGCCGCACTGCACCAGCCGAAGCCCCGGCACGGGCTCGGCGGACCCCTCCCACTCCTGGATGCGCGCATCCGTACGCATCCGCCACTCGGCGTCCGCCCGCGGCAGCCAGACCGGCACCTCGAACTGCCGCGACCACTCCGCGAAGGTCGAGTAGAAGTGCGGGTGGGAGATGGCGATCGCGGCCACCCCGCCGAGGGCGTAGATCGCCGCGGGCTCCAGCAGGGGTACGCAGTCCCAGAGCAGGTTGCCGGCCGGCGTGCGCACCAGCAGGGCGCGCTGGCCGATGCCGAAGGGCGGATCGAGGCCAATGCCATGCAGCCCCGGCTCCAGCTCCCGGATGTCGAAGCGGCGCTCCGCGCGCAAGGCGTCGAGGTGCGTCCAGCGCTGGCCACCCGCCCGCACGTACTGCCGGAAGTCGAGGCAGATGCGGCACCCCGATGGTTCCTCGTCCGAGGGCGCGTACTGGACCCCGCAGGTCTCGCAGATGTAGGCGGTGCTCACAGCAGGTTGAAGCCGAGGACGATCGAGAGCGCCAGGCCCAGCAGGCCGAACACGCTCAGCACGACGGCGAGCCGGCGCAGGGGCGCGGCGAGCGGCGGATGCGCCGATCCCGGACCGCTGGCCAGCGGACGGCGCAGGAGCATGGTGGCGCCCAGCGCCACCATCGACATCCCGCCGGTCACCAGCAGCGCCTGGTCGAAGCCCTGCGCAACGGCCTGCTGGACGATGTGCCGCTTCGCCCCCTCGCCGATCAGCATTTGAGGCGAGACAGCCGGTAGGTGCGCGGCCACCCGGTCGGCGGTGATGGTGGCGATCACGGCGATCCCCAGCGAGGACGCCATGCGCTGCGCGGTGTTGGCCAGCGCGGTGGCCCGCGAGATCAGCCGCGGCTCGATGGTCACGTAGGCCGCGCTGAAGGCGGGCATCATCGAGAACCCGACCGCCAGCCCGCGGCCGGCCAGCAACGCGGCCCATTCGCCACTCGAGGTGTCAGGCCCCACCGTCGCCATGGCGAAGGACACCACGACCAGCATGCAGATGCCGCTGAAGACCACGACCCGCGCCCCATAGCGGTCGGTCAGCCAGCCCGAGATCGGCAGCGCCACGATGGTGCCCAGGCCCTGCGCCGCCAGCACCACGCCCGCGCTGAGCGCGCTGTAGCCCTGGACCTGCTGCAGGAACACGGGCACGATGAAGGTGGCCCCGAACATGCCGCCGGCCAGCAGCACCCCGACCAGGATGGCGGCCGAGAAGGCCGCGTCCCGGAACACCCCGAGCTCGAGGAGGGGGCGAGGCTGGCGCAGCTCCCAGGCCACGAAGAGCGCGGTCAGCCCCACGCCGGCCGCCATCGGCAGCAGCGCCGCGCCCGACCCCCAGCCGTAAACGGAGGCCTGGGTCACGCCGAAGATGAAGACGGTGACGCCTGGCGTGCAGAGCAGCAGGCCCACCAGGTCCAGCGGCCCCGGCTCGACGCGGATGGAGTCGCGCAGCCAGAACCAGGCCAGCACGATGGCGATCAGGCCGAAGGGGATGTTGATCCAGAAGATGTATTCCCAGCTGAAGTTCTGGATCAGCCAGCCGGCCACCGTCGGGCCCAGCGCCGGCGCCAGCAGCATGGGCACCCCGACGGTGCCCATCATCCGGCCCCGCTCGTGGGGCGGCGTGATGTGCATCAGCATCGACATCCCGACCGGCATCACCATGCCGCCGGCCAGTCCCTGCAGGATCCGGAAGGCGATCTCGGTCTCCACCGTGCGGGCGAAGCCGCAGAGCAGCGAGGTCACCACGAAAACGGCGAGCGTGAAGAGGTAGACGCGCTTGGTCCCGAAGCGGTCGGAGACCCAGCCGCTGATCGGGATCACCGCGGCCAGGCCCAGGAGGTAGGCGGTGGCCACCCACTGGATGTCGGTGAGGGTCGCGTGGAAGACCTTTTCCAGCGTGGGCACCGCCACGTTGACCGTGGTGCTGGAAAGGATCGAGGCGACCGAGCCCAGCGCGATGATCCCGGAGGCGGCCCAGCGATAACGCGCGGAGACCACGGCCGGCTGCGCCGCCGCGGTCGGGCGGGCCGCGGTCAGGCTCATCCTTTTGAATGTAGCGGTGGCGGCCCTCAGCGCGGTGCAGCACCGGGAGCTGTACCGCCTGATGGCCCTGACCCGCCGCGTCGACCAGGAGGCGGTCGCTCTCCAGCGCCAGGGCGAGCTCACCGCCTTCCCGCCGCTGACCGGACAGGAGGCCGCCCAGGTCGGCAGCGCCTACGCGCTGCGCCCTGACGACTTCGTCTTCCCCTCCTACCGCGAGCTGGGAGTGGCGATCGTGCGGGGCGTCGACCTCGTCGAGTACCTGCGCGCCTACCGCGGCGACTGGAACGGTGGCCTCTATGACATCTATGCGCACAACTTCGGACCCATCGCCTCCTCGGTCGGCAGCCATTCGCTGCACGCGGTGGGCTGGGCCATGGGCGCGGCGCTGGATGGCGGAGGCCGGGCCGCCATCGTCTATTTCGGCGAAGGCGCCACCTCCGAGGGCGATGTCCACGAGGCCATGAACTTCGCCGGCGTCTTCCGGGCGCCGGTCGTGTTTTTCGTGCAGAACAACCAGTGGGCGATCTCCGTCCCGGTCGCCCGCCAGACCGCAGCGCCCATCCACCGCAAGGCCGAGGCTTACGGCTTCCCCGGGCTGCGCATCGACGGCAACGACGTGCTCGAGGTGCAGCGCGTGACCGCCGAGGCCCTGGAGCGGGCGCGCGCCGGTGAGGGTCCGACCCTGATCGAGGCCCTCACCTACCGGGTGGGCGCCCATTCCACTGCCGACGACCCCAGCCGCTACCGACCCGCGGCCGAGGTCGAGCCCTGGCGGGCGCAGGACCCGCTGGCCCGGCTGGCCGCGCAGCTCGACGACGAAGCCTTCACGCGGGAGGTGGCGGCGGAGGTCGAGACGCAGGTCGCGGAGTTGCGCGCGCGCCTGCTGGCCGCCCCCCGCGCCGATCCCGAGGAGATGTTCGAGTTCGTCTACGCCCAGCCGCCGGCCGGCCTGGCGGCGCAGCGCGAGGAGCTCCGGCAGTGGCGGAGCTGACGCTGGTGCAGGCGCTCAACCGTGCCCTGCGCGACGCTCTCCGCGAGGATTCGCGCGCGCTCGTCTTCGGCGAGGACGTGGGCCGGCTGGGCGGCGTCTTCCGGGTCACCGACGGCCTCCAGGAGGAGTTCGGCGAGCAAAGGGTCTTCGACACCCCCCTGGCCGAGTCAGGCATCGTGGGCACCGCCATCGGGCTGGCCCTGGCCGGCTGGCGGCCGGTCTGCGAGATCCAGTTCGACGGCTTCAGCTACCCCGCGCTGGACCAGGTGATCACCAACCTGGCCAAGTACCGCGGCCGCACCCGGGGCCGAGCGTCGATGCCGGTGACCATCCGCATCCCCAGCTTCGGCGGCATCGGCGGCCCCGAGCACCACGGCGAGAGCCCGGAGACCTACTACGCGCACACGGCCGGGTTGAAGGTGGTCGCGCCCAGCGGCGCCGCCGACGGCTACGCCCTGCTGCGGGCGGCCATCGCCGACCCCGACCCGGTCATCTTCCTGGAGCCCAAGTCGCGCTACTGGAGCAAGGAAGAGGTTGCAGGGTCGACCGGCGAGCTGGGCCGAGCACGGGTCAGCCGCCAGGGCAGCCACGCCACCCTGATCGCCTGGGGCGCCATGGCCTTCCGCTGCCTGCAGGCCGCAGAGGCGGCGGCCGAGGACGGCGTCGAGCTGGAGGTGGTCGACTGTCGGTCCCTGGTCCCGCTGGACGTGGAGACGCTGGCCGCCTCGGTGCGCAAGACCGGCCGCGCCGTGGTCGTGCATGAGGCGCCGCTGACCGCCGGCTTCGGGGCCGAGATCAGCGCGCGCCTCATGGAGACCGTGTTCGACGACCTGAAGGCGCCCGTGCAGCGCGTCACCGGCTACGACGTCCCCTACCCGCCGGCCGCCGTCGAGGACGCCTACCTGCCCGACCTCGACCGCATCCTGACCGCGGTCCAGAAGGTCCTCGACCATGGCTGAGTACGTCTTCCGGCTCCCCGACCTGGCCGAGGGCCTGGAGGACGCGGAGATCGTGGAGTGGCGCGTCAAAGAGGGCGAGCGGGTGGAGCTCAACCAGCTGCTGGGAGAGGTCCAGACCAGCAAGGCCACGGTGGAGATGCCTTCGCCCCGGCGGGGCCTCGTGCGCAAGTTGCACGCGGCCCCCGGCGACCTGGTGCGGGTGGGCGAACCGCTCGTCACTTTTGAAATCGAAGAGGAGCCTGGAGTGGTGGGGAGAGTGCCGCAGGAAGCAAGACCTGCCCGCCGCGTGCGTTTGCGTCTTAACACCAAATAGGTGCGGCGACTGTTCGACAGCCCTCAGGAGTTCTGCTATCAATACATGACATTGCCCGTGACGCAATGCAGCGTCCTGCTCGTCGATGACGAGCCTCTGATCCTCGATCTCTACGCGGCGGCCCTGCGTCAGCGTGGTTTCACCGTGCACATCGCGACCGACGCGGCCACCGCCCGCGCGATCAATGAACGCGCACATCCCGACGTCACCTGCATCGACGGCCGCATGATCAACGCGTCCGGCGTCAACCTGGCCCGACACCTGATCGACGCCGGCGCCCAGGTGGTGCTCTTCACCAACGACCAGCACCTCTACGACCATCCGCCGGCGGGCGTGGCCGGGCGCCTGATCAAGGTCAACACCCGGCCGGCCGACTTGGCCGGCCGCCTGCTGGGGATTCTGTCGGCTAGCCCAAGTAAGTAGCCGGGTCGGCCAGCTGGCCCCCGGCGTGCACCTCGAAGTGCAGGTGGGGGCCGGTCGAGTAGCCGGTCGACCCCTCCAGGCCGATGACCTGCCCGCGGCCCACCCAGTCGCCCGCCTGGACGTTCACCTGGTCGAGGTGCCCATAGATGGTCTCCAGCTGGCCGCCATGGGCGATCACGATGTGGTTGCCGTAGCCGAAGTAGCGGCCCAGCGAGCCCTCGGCGCCGGTGAGCACCACCACCCCGTCCGCCGGCGCCAGCACCGGCGTGCCCTCGGGGGCGGCCAGGTCGACGCCCATGTGGAAGTGGTCGTAGCCGGCGTAGGGCGGCTCCCCCTCGAAGTCGGTGGGGCCGTAGCCCTGGCTGATCTCGAATCCCGCCGCCTCCGGCCAGCTCAACCGCGGGGTGTCCACCAGGCCGCGGTCGACCAGTGCCTGCCGAGCTTCGTCGTAGGCCGCCTGCAGGGCATCCCCGGCCTCGTTGGTGAGGGCGTTGTCGAGGGCCGCGAAAGCCGCCTGGCCGTCCTCGACGGGGATGTCGTAGAGCACGTTCAGCTGCTGCTGCGCGGTGCCGGCCAGGGAGTCCAGGTTGGCCTGGCGAAGCTGCAGCCGGCTGCCCAGGGCGGCGAGCGTGGACTGCTCGGCCCGGGCGGTGGCCAGCGCGCCGGCCTGGTTGCGCTCGCTGCCTGCGTCGCTGATCGCGGCCAGGACGCGCGTGCCCTCGGCGGTGTTGGCCGCGATCACCGGCGCCAGCTGGTCGCGGGTCTGCTGCGCGTACTGCTCGTCCAGCGCCAGCGCCGAGGCTATGGGCGCCCGGTAGTCAGGCGGCGGTGGCGGCGGCGGGATGTAGTACCGGACGTAGGCCTGGGCGGGGAAGATGGTGAGAACAGCGGCGGCGAGAGCAAAGGAGGGAGCCAGGACGCGGAGCTTCAACCTGGGAGGCGAGCCTATCGGCGTCCGGTGGCGATCCAGCCGGGAGCCGAGAAAATCCCGTTAACGGGCTACGACAGATAGCGCTCGAAGGTGAGGCGGCGAAGGGCGACGGCCAGCGTCACGAGGCCCAGCACCAGCAGGAGCACCGCCAGCACTGGAACTTTGATCGGGGCGGGCAGCAGCAGGAGCACGGCGTTGACCACGATCAGGATCGGCATGATCAGGAAGCCGTTGATCTGCTGCGAGGTCCGGAAGTCGCGCGCCAGGAGGGCCAGCACGAAGGAGAGGCAGATCGAGCAGGCCATCGCGCACCCCAGCAGCAGCAGCTCCGCCGCGACCCAGGCCGGCCCGGCCGCACCCAGCACCAGAACGCCCACGGCCTGGATCGCGAACAGCGGCAGCATCACCCCCAGCGCGACCAGCAAGGTGGCTGCCAGCTTGGCGTAGATGATGTCGGTCAGCCGCACGGGCAGCGCCACCAGCAGCTCCACGGTCTTGCGCTCGCGCTCCTGGACGATCGTGTAGAGCGAGGTCACCGACGGCATCACCACCCCCGACAGCGCCGTGAACATGGGGACGAGGTAGTAGATGACCACCCCGCCGGCCTTGAGGCCGGCGAGGCCCGGCGGAGCCGCGCCCGGGATGCCGCTGGACGTGCCGCCCGACTGAAAGCTGAAGTACTGCACCGCCGGCACCACCACCAGGAAGATCACGGGCAGGATGAGCGAGGTGGTGAGGGCGCCACGGCTGCGCAGGAGCTGACGGATCTCCTTACGCACCAGGATGCGGGCCTGCGCGGTCAACAAGGTCATGACCGGCGGCCCTCGACGGCTTCCAGGAACATCGTCTCGAGCGACGCTTCCAGGGGCGTGCACTCGTAGACGTCGAGCCCCTCGGCCAGCAGCGCGCGCAGCAGCGCCGGGGCCTCGGCACGCGCGTCATTGGCGGCCAGCACCACCGCTTCGCCGTCCGCCTCGGCGGTGAGCCCTCGGGTCTTGAGCGCCGCCAGCACGGCCTCGGCGCCTTGGCGCGCGGCCAGGCGCAGACGAGGCCGGGACTCCCTGCGCAGCTGGGCGAGCGGCTTGTGCACGAGCACCTTGCCCGCGCTCAGGATCACCACCTCGTCGCAGAGCTTCTCGGCCTCGGCCAGGTTGTGCGTGCAGAGCAGGGTGCTGCGCTGGCGCATGACGGTCGCCAGGTAGTCGTGCACGTCGCGGGTGGCGACGGGGTCAAGGCCGACCGTGGGCTCGTCCAGCAGCAGCAGCTCCGGCTCGCCCAGCAGCGCCCCCGCCAGCGTCAGCCGGCGCTGGAAGCCGCCCGAGAGCTGCGCCATGCGTGTCCGGAGCTGGTCGCCCAGCCCGAACACCTCGACCACCGCATCCAGGTCGCCGCGGCCGTACAGGCGCCGCACGTAGCCCAGGTACTCGCCGGCCGAGAGGTCGGGGTACATGCCCGGGCCCTGGGGGACGACGCCGGTGCGCCGGCGGGCCTCCAGGTACCAGGGTGTGCCCACCTCCTCGCCCAGCAGCCAGACCCGGCCGCCGGTCGGCGCCAGCGCGCCCTCCAGGAGCCGGATCGCCGTGCTCTTGCCGGCGCCGTTCGGCCCTAGCAGGCAGGCGCGCGCGCCCTCGTCGATGGCGAAGCTGACGCTGTCCAGCGCCAGCTTGCCGTTGCGGTATCGCTTGGACGCCTCCGCGAAGGCGAGCGCCGACGCCATCCCGGAAACTTAACCGCATGCGAATTGGCACTCTGCAAACGGACTCCGGCCTGCGCACGGTGGCGGTGCGCGACGGCCGCCTGGTCGAGCTCTCCGGCGAGATCAACGAGCTGCTGGCGGGCGGCCGCGAGGCCCAGCAGCGCGCGCTCGAAGCGGCGCACGCCGTGCACCCGCTGGAGGAATCTCGGCTGGCGCCGGCAGTCCCCAACCCGGGCAAGATCCTCTGCGTCGGCCGCAACTACGCCGACCACGCTGCCGAGACCGGCCATGCGGTCAGCGAGAAACCGGAGATCTTCCTGCGCGCGCGCACCAGCCTGCTCGGTCCCTTCCAGCCGGTGGTCATACCGCAGGTCAGCCGGCAGCTGGACTTCGAGGTCGAGCTGGCCGTCGTGATCGGCCGCGGCGGCCGCTATATCCCCGCCGCGCAGGCCATGGAGCACGTCGGTGGCTACGCCGTGTTCAACGACTTCTCGATCCGCAACTACCAGAACCGCAACAGCCAGTGGATCCCGGGCAAAAACTTCGACCGCTCGGGGCCGCTGGGGCCATTCGTGGTCACGCCCGACGAGGTCCCGGACCCCTTCAACCTGGAGATCAGCCTCAAGGTTGACCAGGAAACCATGCAGAGCAGCAACACACGCTTGATGGTCCATCGGATCCCCGACGTGATTTCGTTTTGTTCTGAGTGGACGACCCTCGAGCCGGGGGACGTGATCGCCACCGGAACCCCCTCTGGGGTTGGTTTGGGCCGCAAGCCACCGCGCTGGCTGGAGCCCGGCGAGACGGTTTTTACGACCGTCGAAGGGGTGGGCGCGCTGAAAAACCAAGTGTTGGAAGAAGGCCGGGCCGCGTCCTAGAATTACCCGCCGTGACCGCCCCAGGCATCGAGTACAGCGCGCCTTTTCAGCGGGCGATGGAGCTGATCGGGAAGCGCTGGACGGGGGCGGTGGTGCGCGCCTTGATGGCGCGTCCGGCGCGCTTCAACCAGCTCCTGGCGGGCATTCCGGGGATCTCCGACCGGGTCCTCACCGAGCGCCTGCGCGAGCTGGAGATGGAGGGCATCCTGGAGCGCCTGGTCGACCCCGGACCGCCAGTCCGGGTCTCTTACCGGCTCACCGCGCGGGGTCGCGCGCTCGACCCGGTGGTCAACGCCGTCGACGACTGGGCCGCGGCCTGGCTGACCAGCCACCAGGCCTCCGCCGCCGTTTAACCACCTCCCCGCGAAGTGGGGAGGTCGCCGCTGCAGCGGCGGGTGGGGTCGAACCCCCGTAAAGGCGGGTTCGTCGTGCGGCAGCTTGGTGGCTAGTATCGCCAGGCTTTGACCCGCGGGCGGCGATTGGCCGCACCGGCCTTGCTCGCTCTCCTCGCAGCCTTCACCGCCGTCAGAGCGTGGGAGTTGCTAGGCCATCCACTCTTCGGGACCGAGCTCCTCGGAGCTTGGATCTACGGACGCTGGCAGGCCTTCGGGGCGCTGAAGCCGGAGACGCAGATCAGCGCACTTCAGCTCGTTGCCCTCGTCGTCGGAGGTTTGTGGGCCTTCGGCTTATATCGTCGACGGCGCGAGGGTCAGGCCACCGTCCGGGTGACGGCGGCGACCCGCGTTTACGAGAGACCGGGCGACGGTCTCAAGCTCCTACTCGTCCGCGTGCACATCTCGAATGAGAGCGCCGTGGTGGTCGGGGAGATCCGGGCGACTGTAACCCTCCTCATGGAGATACCCGACGCCGTGGGTGACCTACGACTGCGGCGAGAGGGGACCCGTGATGCGTTGCTCTCGGTCAACGGCGAACTGATCGAGCAACAGGATGGGACTGTGCTTTTCGAGCCATGGTCTGCATCGCTTGAACCCGGGGCGTGTGTTGAGAGCGAAGGGACCTTCCCCCCTAGCCGACGATGCCGGGCTTGTCGCCATCCGCTGCGAGGTTATCGGGGATCAGCGCACCCTCTTCCCGCGCCTTGATCAGGGGCGACTACGTTTTTGGGAGGAGTTCACCTGGGGCAGCTTTGGTCTGGTCGACTCCGGACGTCCGACTGCGACCTATGAAACTATCGGCCTTCACGAGCGACTGGCCGGTTGATTGGCGTGGGTAAAATCGGGTCGTGAAGCTAGATCGACCGCGGCGCAGTGATCGAGACCTCGGTCGCGACCTACCGCCCCTGCCACCACGTCAGGGATTCTGGAAGCGGTTGGTCAGGGCTCTTTTGCCACCGGCTGACAAACCCGCCGCCGCCCGTTCCGGCGGTGCGCACGCGTACCGCGGCTAACGCGGCTGGAGTTCAGAAGGTCGCTGATACCCTAGCTTCCGTGCCCGCCCTGGGAGACCTCCTCCGCCGGCGGCCCGAGGCAACGAAATGTCCCGCTTGCGGTAATCCGCTGCCCGCCGGGTCCGTCTTCTGCCCCAGCTGCGGGATCCGCGCCGACGACCCCGACGCCCAGCCGCTGCACATCGTCGACCGCGTCACTGGCCTCTTCAACGACCGCTTCATCCGGCCCGTCCTGGAAGACGAGCTGGCCCGCGCCCACCGATATGGGCGGCCGGTCGGGGTGCTCCTGATCGAGGCCCGGATGCCGGACGGCGCGGCACCCGTCGATGACCTGGCCGCCGACGAGGAGACCCTCAAGCAGATGGCGGGCGCAGTCGCGGGCACGCTGCGCGACGTCGACACGCCCGGCGTCCTGATGCGCCGGCCGCCCCAGCTGCTGGCGATCCTCCCCGACACCGACATCTCGGGCACCGCGCACGCGGCCAATCGGGTCGTGCACTCGGTCAACCAGTCCGTCACCGGCATCGGCCGCCGGGCCGCGGTCGGCCTGGTCTGCGTGCATCACGGCAGCCGCCTCCGCGCCGGGGCGGTGATCGAGGCCGCCGGCCGCTCCCTGCGCTCCGGCCGCCCGGAGCTACTCGGGCGCTAGAGCTCTACCTGGCCCGGCACGGCGAGACCGAATGGTCGAAGGCCGGCCGCCACACCGGGCGCACGGATATCCCACTCACCCCTGAGGGTGAGGCCCGCGCCCGCCAGCTCGGCAGCCGCCTGCGCGGCCTGGAATTCACCCGCGTCTACACCAGCCCTCTGCAGCGCGCCCGGCGCACCGCCGAGCTGGCGGGCTTCCCGGACGCGACGACCGACGAGCTGCTGCTGGAGTACGACTACGGCGAGTACGAGGGCGTCACCACGGCCGAGATCCGCAAGACCCGGCCGAGCTGGGAGCTCTACCGGGAGGGCTGCCCGGGCGGTGAGACGCCGGCGGAGATCTACCGCCGCGCGCAGGACTTCATTGCGCAGGCGCAGGGCGCCGGCGGCAAGGTCCTAGCCTTCGCGCACGGCCACATCCTGCGGGCCGTCGGGGCCGCCTTCCTCGAGGAGCCGGTCGAGTTCGCGATCCGCCTCAGCCTGGACACGGCGGCGCTTTCCATGCTGCAGGACGGCGCCCACGGGCGCGTGCTCGGTTTCTGGAACCTCCCCCCCGGCCAGTAGCCGGTTGACCAGCGCGCCGCCCAGGATCAGCGAGCTCAGCAGGTAGAGCCAGGTGGTGAGCAGGAAGACGAAGGAGAAGGCCCGCGCGTAGGTCGTGAAGCGGACGGTGAGCACCGCGATCAGCGGGAAGGCCAGCGTGGTCACCTCCACCAGGGCGCCCGCCAGCAGAGCGCCCGGCAGGACGTCGCCCAGGGGCAGGGCGCGGGCCGGTGTCAGCCGGTAGATCGCCAGCAGCAGGCCGGCGATCACCAGCCAGCCCGCCAGCACATTGAGGAAGGGCAGCGCGACCAGGCTGACGGCGCTGTTGAGCGCCACCATGATCACAACCGCGAGCACGAAGACGACCAGCAGGCGCAGCCCGTCCAGGCGCATCCGGAAGGGGTTGCGCCCCCGGAAGCCGTAGACCCGGTTCATGGCGAACTCCAGGCTTCCGAAGAGCCCGGTGCCGCTCCAGAGCAGGGCGAACAGCGACACCAGCCCCAGCACCCCCGCGTGCTGGCCGGCGGCATCGAGCGTCTTCCGGACCTGCGCCTGGGCGTCTACTGGGAAGGCGTTCAAGAGCACGTACTGCATCTGGTAGTAGAACCAGCTGCCGTTGAAGAAGACGCCGAACAGGGCCACGAGTCCGAGAACGATCGGGAACATGGTCAGAAAGGCGTTGAAGGCGAGCCCGGCGGCGTAGTTGGGCATGCCCTCGTTCACGTAGGCCTCCACCACCCGCCCCAGGAAGGTCCGGCGCGCCCGCTCGATCATCCTGGGGGGACTCCCCCCTGCCGCGCCGGCCGGGCAAAGCCCTTCATCCGGCGCTCCCCCCTCGCCTGCGCAGGGTCCAGGGCCGTGCTCGGACGCCGGGCAGCCCCGCGTACACCAGGTAGGCCGAGGTCTCCACCTCCGACCAGTAGGCGTGGCGCTCGCCCGGGTCCACCAGGACCAGCTCGCCCGCCCGCGCCGTCTGCGCCACTCCCGCGCCCTCGCTGAAACACAGCTCGCCCTCAGTGACGATGACGGCGACCGGTATCGCGTTCCGGTGCTCGGGCACGCGCTGGCCCGGCCGCAGGCGGAGTCCCACCACCCGCATGGCGCCGCAGTCCGCCAGCTGCTCCCAGCCCAGCGGGGTGTGTTCCATTTGAGGCTGCGAATTATGGAAGTCGCTCACGCCGCCGGCATCGAGGGAGCGCGCGGCGTGGGCGGCGCCGTGGTCGTGATCGACGTCATCCGCGCCTTCACCGTGGCCGCCTGGGCCTTCGCCCAGGGCGCGGTCGAGTGCCGCCTGGCCGATACCGTGCCGGAGGCGGTCGCGCTGGCGGCCCAGATCCCGGGTTCGGTCCTCTCGGCGGAGGAGGACGGGCTGCCGGTGCCGGGCATCCCGATCAGCAACTCACCCAGCATGGTCCGGGCGCTCGACCTCCGCGGCCGCGTCCTTGTGATGCGCTCGAGCGCCGGCACCCGCGGGGTGGTCGCCAGCGACTCCGCCGAGCTGGTGCTGGGGGCTGGGCTGGTCAACGCCACCGCCAGCGCGCGCTACCTGCGGCGCCTGCAGCCGCCGCGGGTGACGCTGCTCTCCACGGGCGCGCTCGACGGCCACCCCGAGGACCGCGCCTGCGCGGATTTCCTGGAGGCGCTGCTGCTGGAGCGCCGGCCGCGGCCGCTCGACCAGCTGCTGGCGCCCCTGAAGGTGACCGGGCGCTACCGGCGCCTTCTGCAGGGCGGGCAGGCGGGCTTCCCGCCCGCCGACCTCGAGCTCTGCCTGGCGCTGGACGCCTTCGACTTCGCCATGCGCGCTGCCGGTGGCAGACTCTTCCGCGTGGATCCCGATGCCGGCTGAGTTCGTCCACCTCAAGGAACCGGGGACAGGCACGCCGCTGCTGCTGCTGCACGGCACCGGCGCCGACGAGACCCAGCTTCTCGGCCTGGGCCGCATGCTGGCGCCCGGGGCGCCGCTCCTCAGCCCGCGCGGGAAGGTGCTGGAGAACGGGATGCCGCGCTACTTCCGGCGCCTGGCCGAGGGGGTCTTCGACCAGGAGGACCTGCGCGCGCGCGCCCTGGAGCTGGCCGTCTGGGTGGACGCCAACGCCGACGACCCGCCGCTGGCGGTGGGCTTCTCGAACGGGGCCAACATCGCCAGCGCCATGCTCTTACTCAGCCCCCACACCCTTAGCGGCGCGCTGCTGATCCGGCCCATGGTGCCCTTCGAGCCCGATCCCCTGCCCGACCTGCGCGGCAAGCGCGTCCTCCTGCTCTCAGGGAGAGCCGATCCGATGGTGGCGCCCGGGCAGCCCGAGCGGCTGGCCGCGCTGCTGCGGCGGGCCGGGGCGGACGTCGAGCTCTCCTGGCAGAGCGCGGGCCACGAGCTGGGGGCGGGGGACGTGGCCGAGGCCCGGGGCTGGATGCGCGGTGGTGCGCAAAAGTGACAACGGTGGACTAAATGGGGGTCCACCTGGGTAGACTCTGAGGAGCGTCCGCAGCGGACGCGCTTCGCCGTGGCGTCCCTTTTTCTCGAACGGGCCCCGCGAGAGTCAGGTCTTCCGTTCGAGAACAGGAGCGTTTTATGCAGTCCGGAACCATCAAGAAGCTCGTCTCCGACCGCGGCTTCGG
>DASUVY010000135.1:0-11743 GCA_036378695.1 Candidatus Dormiibacterota bacterium | reverse complement strand
GCCCAGGTTTGCTCGATCGTGCCGCCGGCGGAGTGGACCGGCCTCTCGATGCGGCTGATCCTGCACGGCCGGCGCGTCTGCATCGCCCGCCGGCCGCGCTGCGAGGAGTGCATCCTCAACGACTTCTGTCCGTCTTCGCTGGTCCGGCCGAAGGCGGCTCAGAGCACAAAGAGCGCCTAATCGCATAACCGAACTGCGAACGTTTGTTCTAGACTCGGTTCCATGGTGGCGGCGGAGCTGGAACCGCGGCGCACGGACATCGAATACCTGGAGCAGCCCTGCAAGGTCGCGCTCAACCGGGTCAAGGGAATGCCGTTCAAGTGGTCGCTCAACCCCTACATGGGCTGCGAACACCGTTGCACCTTCTGCTACGTGCGCGCCTTCGAGAAGCGCGCCGACCGGCCTTCGGGTGATCGCTACGGACGCACCATCCGGGTGAAGACCAACGTGGCCCAGGTCCTGCGCCAGGAGCTGGGCCGGCGCAGCTGGAAGCGGGAGGGCGTTGCGATCGGAGCGGCCACCGATCCTTACCAGCCCGCCGAGGGCACCTACCGCCTCACACGCGCCTGTCTGCAGGCCCTCGCCGACTTCGCCAACCCCGCGGGACTGATCACCCGCGGGCCGATGATCGTGCGCGACATCGACGTCATGACCGCGCTCTCGCGGCGCGCCATCTTCAGCGTCAACTTCAGCATCCCCACCCTCGACGACGAGGTCTGGCGGCGTACCGAGCCCGGCACCGCCCACCCGCGCCAGCGGCTGCGGGCGCTGGAGAAGCTGGTCGCCGCCGGAATTCGCGCAGGCGTGGGAATGGCGCCGATACTGCCTGGCCTGAGCGACCGGCCGGAGCAGCTGGAGTCGGTGGTCAAGGCCGCGCGCGAGGCGGGCGCGGCCCACGTCTGGGCCAACGTGCTCTACCTGCGGCCGGGCACCCGCGAGCATTTCCTGGAGTCGCTGGCCAAGCATTGGCCCGAGCTGATGCCGCGCTACCTGGCGCTCTACGCCGGTCGAGCCTACCTGCCGGACGAGCACGTGAAGCCCGTCCAGAAGCAGGTCCGGCGCCTGGGTGAGGCGCACGGGGTCGGCGCCCGGCCGGTGCACTTCCTGGAGCCGGCCGCGGAGCCTCAGCAGCTTTCCCTGCTGGCCTAGCATGAGCCGGTGCGCTCTCCGTTCGACGTGGTGCGCGGCCGGGTGGGCGGCTACCGGATCAGCGAGATCGCGCGCCGCACGGTGCCCTGCTACAAGTACGTGATCGAGGACGGCGTCGAACAGCTCGCGGTGTGCCTGCTGATCGACTCCAAGTACCTGTACCGCTTCCCCTTCGAGAACACCAAAGGCATCAAGTCGCTGGCCGCCAAGGCCCGCTTCCTGCGCGGCGAGATGGACCACCTCCGCCTGCGTGAGTTCCAGCCGGGGATCTGCCGCTACGTCGGACGCAGCGAAGCCGCCTCCTAGCCCTAGCCGGCCCGACCCCAGCCTCGTCCAGTCCCTGCTGGCCGAAAAGCGCGAGCTGATGGTCGCCGCCGAGCGGCTGCGCCTGGAGAACGACGATCTCCGGCGCCGCGCCCGCGGTCACGACCCGCGCCTGGGTCGCCTGGAGGAGGAGATCCGCCGCCTGCGCGACCAGCTGGAGCAGGCCCGTGCCGAGCGTGACCAGCTGCAGGCCGCGATCCAGCAGGCTCTGGAGCAGCTGCGCCGAAAATGAAGAAGGCCCCGCCGAAGCGGGGCCTCCAGGTCAGTTGAGAGTTAGTTGACCGACGCCGCGAAGCGATCGGCGTAGGGGTCGACGATCGGCCCGAAGCCGGGGATGCTGAAGCGCGACCCGGCGGTGGTCCACGCCTTGTAGAGGCAGTAGATCCAGGTCACGACCAGAACGATGTCCAGCAGCAGCGGGACGATGTACTTGACCACCGGGATGAAGCCGAAGATGAGGCCGAGGATCCAGGTCAGGATCATCAGGGGCAGCCACAGCACGAGCGAGCGAGCGCCGTGCCACTTGAGCTCCGGATCGTCCTTGCCGAAGACGAAGAGGCCCAGCAGCCCGCCGACCCACGTGAGGCCGTAGATCAGGGCGGCGCCGGTCTTGCGGTCGATGCCGCCTGAGCGAGCGGCCGGCTGCATCTGCGGCTGCGGCTGCGGCTGCATATGCGGCTGCTGGCCCGGGGGCGGGCCCGGCTGGCCCGGCGGCGGGCCCGGGGGTGGGTTCTGCATTCAAGACCTCCGTTGGATGGATTCGGGCGCGGAGCCGAATTGACGGTGCCGCGGATTCTCGCACCAAAAGCCCAAAATGCCAACACCGCCAACGCCTTTGATAGCCTCCGCGCGACCATGAGCGAGGCCGCGCCGCCCACCTCCGGGGAAAGGCGCATAGGCAAATACGTGGTCCAACGCGAGCTGGGCCGCGGGGGCATGGGCGCGGTCTACCTGGCCGAGCAGCCGGGCCTGGGCCGGATGGTCGCCATCAAGGAGCTGCTGGTGAGCGCGGCCGCCGACCCCAGCGCGCTCAACCGCTTCCTGCAGGAGGCGCAGGTGATGGCCCGCACCAGCCACCCCAACCTGGTGCAGGTCTACGACCTCGAAGAGGTGGGCGACGCCAAGTTCATCATCCTGGAGTTCGTCAAGGGGCAGTCGATGCGCGACCTGCTCAATCGCGGGCGCATCCCCGTCCCGCAGGTCTTCGCGCTGCTGCACGGCATCCTGCAGGGCCTCGACTACGCCCACCGGCACAACATCGTCCACCGCGACATGAAGCCCGAGAACGTGCTCATCTCGGACGAGGGCGACGTCAAGGTCGCCGACTTCGGCATCGCCCGCCTGACCGACGATTCCGGCGCGGGGTCGACCGCCACCAAGACGGGCACCACGGTGGGCACGCCGCAGTACATGTCGCCCGAGCAGGTGGCCAGCAGCAAGGTCGACGGCCGCTCCGACCTCTACAGCACCGGGATCATGCTCTACGAGGCGATCTGCGGCCGGCCTCCGTTCGTGGCCAGCGAGGCCGACGGGCCCTTCACCCTGATGGCCAAGCACGTGCAGGCGCCACCGCCGCCGCCCGCGCTGCACCGTCCGGACGTCGATCCCGAGCTGGAGGAGGTGATCCTCAAGGCCCTGTCCAAGCGGCCGGAGGAGCGCTATCAGACCGGTGACGAGTTCGACCAGGCGCTGTCCAGGGTGGCCAACCGGCTGACGCCCGGCTGGCAGCGCGCGCTGCTCCCCGGCGCCGACTTGAGCCAGATGGTCGCGCCCGCCGGCGTCGACAAGACCATGGTGCTGCCGTCCACGCCGACGCTGCCGCGCGTCCACCCGGCGCCGCCTGCGCCGCCGGTGCGGGTCTCGGCGCCGATCCCGGCCTACAACCCGGCGCCGCCGGTGCCCAAGGGCGGCGTGGCGAAGCGGGCCGCGGTCGGCTGCCTGGGGGTGCTGGGCCTGGCCGCGCTGCTACCGCTGCTGGCGGCCGCGCTCCTGCGCCTGGTTTAGCCCCCCGGCCAGGCCATCCGGCGCCAGCTCAGGCCGCCGTCGAGGCTGCGCAGGAGCGCGGTCTCGGTGCCGGTGCTGTAGCCGGGGCCGTCACCGGCGGGGAACGACCAGAGCACCGGGCCTGGCGCCACCACGTGACCGAGGGCCAGGCCCGGCGGGAGCTGGGCGACCACGCTGGTCCAGGTGTGGCCCCAGTCGCGGCTGGTCTCCAGGAAGCGGCCGTCGCTGAACACCCAGCGGTCGGGTCCCGCCTCGAACCAGGGCACGCCCGCCTGGTAGGGCGCCGCCCAGGAGGCGCCGCCATCCAGCGTCTCGTAGACGAGGATCCCGGCCGCGCCGCCCAGTGCCAGGAAGCCGTGCGGACCACCGCCCGGAAACACCGGCAGGCTGAGGGTGAAGGACTTGTCGGGCGGGGCCGGGAGGGGTACCTCGCGCCAGCTCGCGCCGCCGTCAAGAGTGTGCAGGAGGACGGGCCGCGCGCCGCCCGGCCGGGGCACGAAGCTGCCGCTCATGATCCAGCCCTCGCGCGGCGTCTCGAACACCGGGCCCGCGTAGGGCCGGTCGATCTCGAGGTCGCCGGCGGCCGGCGTGGCCGTGTCCAGGGCGAGGGTTTGTCGCCAGCTGGACCCACCGTCCGCCGTCCAGTACAGATCCAAGGTGGTGGTGGGGCCGCCGTTGCCAGGGCTGTACGCATAGGTGACGAGATAGGCGGTGGCGGCGTCGAGCGCGACCAGGTAGGAGCCGTGGTCGGCGCGGGGCGTGGTGAACCGGCGCCAGGAGTCGCCGCCGTCCTGGCTCAGCCAGAAGCTGCTCGGATTGGCGCCCACGGGATCGCCCATGGTCAGGACCAGCAGGCGCTCGCTGAGAGCCTGGATGGCCAGCGGCAGCCCGCGGGCCCCGGCCGGCAGGCGCAGCCGCTGCCAGCTGCGGGCGCCGTCGGTGGTCCTGTACGCGCTCACCCGCGCCAGCGACTCGAGCTGGTTGTGGGGGTGCTCGGACACGCCGGCCAGCGCGAAGGCTTCGCTGCCGGCCAGGAAGCTGAATTCGGCGAAGCGCTGCAGCGAGCTGGTCTGCGGCGCCGCCGCCGGCGTGTGCCCCGGCCCCCGCAAGGCCCAGGTCACGGAAAGACCGAGCACGAGCAGAGCGATCGCGGCCACGGGCGCCGCCCGCTTCTCGCGGGGCGTGAAGATCTCGACCCGGAACCCGTCCACCGCGGCTTCCAGCCTAAGTCGGGCTGGGCGTCTCCGGGGGCGTTACGACGTTGGCGGCGACGGTGGCGCCGGCCCCCAGCATGGTTCGGTACCGCTGGGTCTGTGCGTACGTGGTCTGGGTCGCCATCTCGGTCGGGAAGGGGACCCAGGGTGAGCTGGTGGACTCACGGATCGCGACCACCTTGTAGATGCGGAAGGTCTCGGCCGATTTGCCCTTGAGCTGGATGCCCGGCGCCAGCTCGACCGCGATGTAGTCCTTCGCCTGCTCGTAGGTCTGCTCGCCGATCAGGAGCTCGAAGGGCCCGGCGGCGCCGCAGAAGCGGGCCGCGGTGTTGACCGTGTCGCCCACCGCGGTGAACTGCCGGCGCATGGGGCTGCCCATGCTGCCCCAGACCGCGAGGCCGGTGTTGACGCCGATGCCGTAGCGGATGGGAGGCAGGCGCTTGGCGACCAGGCGGGACTGGATCTCGGGGGCGCGGCTGATCATGTCGTAGGCGCAGCGGATGGCAAGCAGCGCGTGTTCGGGCTGGGGGTGGACCGCGTTCCAGGCGGCCACGATCTCGTCGCCGACGTACTTGTCGACGGTGCCGTCCCACTTGAAGATGACGCGCGTCACTTCGGTGAGGTAGTCGGTGGCGACCGCCAGCACGTCCTCCACGGCCATGCTCTCCGACATCGAGGTGAAGCCCCGGATGTCGACGAAGAGCATCGTCAGCTCCTTACGCTCGCCGCCGAACTGGAGCTGGTCCAGGCTGCGCACCGCGGCCAGCTGCTTGACCAGCTCGGGCTTCAGGTACTGGCCGAAGATGGCGGTCACCTTGCGCTTCTCGCGGTCCTCGTACAGGAAGCGGTAGGCCGTGACGCCCGCGTAGGCGAGCGCGACCCCCAGCCAGACGTGGAAGAGGTCGGGGACGGTCTGCAGCGGTTCGAAGGCGGCCGCCCAGAAGAGCGTGTACAGCACCAGCAGGCCCACCACCGCGACGGCGCCCCAGAGCACCGAGAGTCGGGCCACCACCCAGCCCATGCCCACGCCCAGGATCAGCATCGTCAGCAGGACCAGCCACCAGGGCTCGGGCTGCAGGAAGCTGCCAGACAGCGCGCGCTCGAACTGGCTGACCAGGTTGGCGTGCAGCTCCACGCCCTGCATCAGCTCGGTGCCGTTGCGGGTGGGCACCAGGTTTTCGTCATGGATGCCGGTGGCGTGGTAGATGCCGACCATCACCACCTTGCCCTTGACCTTGCCGGGGTCGAAGGAGCCCGAGACCACATCGGACATGGAGACGTACTGGCCGTGCCGCTCGAAAGTGCCCGGCTCGCCCAGGAAGTTGATGACGGCGCGCCCGTTCTGGTCGACCCAGAGCGGCTTGGGCCAGGCCTGCCCGAAGGTGGCGCCCTGGTCGTTCCGGCCCAGCTGCAGGTCGGGCGCGAAGTAGTAGCGGTAGCCGGCAAAGCCGATCGGGTTGATGAGGTCGGGGCAGACCCGGCCCTGCTGGTGGCAGGCCGGTTCCACGAACATCGGCATCCGGCGGACCACGCCGTCCTCGTCGCTGACGATGGCCGTAGAAGCCATGTCCGCGATCGGGGCCTGCGCGCAGGGCGCGTAGGGATTGGGGGCAACGTCAGCGCAGCGGAAGAGGCGGATGGGGATCTCGTCCTGGATCGCCGAGAGCGAGCCGTCGTCGTTTAGGTGCGCCTGCACCACTTTGTGGTCGCCGGGCGCGAGGTCGCCCTGCCCGTAAGCCAGGACCACCGGAACCTTCGCCTTGGACGCCGCGGCGATGGCCTCGTGAAACTTCTGGTCGCCGTCGGTCGTGAAGGATTCGGAGAAGCCGATGTCGAAGACCACCGCCGCCGCGCCGGCCGCGGTCAGGTTGGCGAGCAGGCCCGAGTACTTGTCGCGGGTGAAGGGGAAATGGCCGGTGGCGGCGATCGTCTTGTCGTCGATGCCCACGATGACGACGTCCTGAGCGGGCGCCGTGTCCTGCGCGAACAGCCGGTCCTCGGGATGCACGCCGCCCGGCACAGAGGAGGCGTAGAGGCCGAAGCAGAAGAGGGCGCAGAAGAAGCCGCCCACGATGCCGACGGCGCCGCGGTAGGTGTACCAGTGCGTCAGCCAGGTCGGCAGCTTCATGGTGGCCCGCGGATTGTTCCGAGGATTGCCTGCGTTATGCCCGCAATACTGTTTGCGGGGTGATCAGGTGCGGCATCGCGGGCTGGATCGACCGCTCACTGATCGAGAGCAAGGCCTTCTATCCGCCTGGCGTCAGCAGCTCCGAAGACCGCCTCCGCTTCTACGCCTCGCAGTTCCCGCTGGTGGAGGCCGACACCACCTACTACGGCATGCCCAAGGCCCAGACCGCCGAGCAGTGGGTGCAGCGCACGCCGCCTGGGTTCGCCTTCGATGTCAAGGCCTTCTCGCTGTTCACACACCATCCGACCCGGGCCAACGCGCTGCTGCCAGAGCTGCGCGAGGGCCTGCCCCCGGAGCTCCTGGAGAAGAAGAGCTTCTACCTCGACCAGGTGCCGCCCGAGGTGGTGGACCGGGCCTGGGACGCCTTCCGGGAGGCGCTGCAGCCGCTGCACGCGGCGGGGCGCCTGGGCGCGGTTTTCTTCCAGTTCCCGCACTGGTTCTTCCCGGCCCGGAAGAACCTCACCTACATCGAGCAGGTCCAAGAACGCATGCATCCGCTGCCGATCGCGGTCGAGTTCCGCAAGGACGAGTGGCTGGACGGCGAGCACCGCGATGGGACGCTGGCCTTTTTGCGCCTGCGCGGCATCCCCTACGTGGCGGTGGACACCCCCGGCGGCTTCTACACGGCGCTGCCGCCGGTGGCGGCTGCCACCTCAGAGCGGCTGGCCGTCATCCGCTTCCACGGCCGCAACCGGGAGACCTGGGCGCTGCGGGGGGCGCCGCCCAATGTGCGCTTTCGCTGGGACTACGCCGACGAGGAGCTCGCGGAGTGGGTACCGCGCATCCAGATGCTCTCGGAGCACGCCCAGAACGTGCACGCGATCATGAACAACAACTACTCGAACTGGTCGGTCAAGAACGCCCACCAATTGGAGGAGCTCCTCCAGGCGGCGGGCCTGCAGGTGGCTCCAGCCCCCGTCGCCTGACCTCGCCCAGCAGGTGGTCGAGCGGGCCGCCCAGCACCGGCTCGGCCAGGTGCGCGACCCGGTACGGAAACAGGATCACGTCCCGGCGCGGCCAGCGGGCGGTGCGCACGATGGCGCGCGCGACCTGCTCGGCACGGTGCACGAACGGTCCTTCGGGGGCAGCGGCGCTGCCGCGGAACTCGGTGCGGCTGGTGCCGGGATAGACCGCGCAGACCTTGACGCCGGTGCCGCTGAGCTCGCCGCGCAGAGCGTGGGAGAGGCCCACCACGGCGTGCTTGGTCGCCGAGTACACGGCCGAGTAGGGCGTGGCCCGGAACCCGACCACCGAGGCCACGTTGATGATCACCCCCGAATTGGCCTCCAGCATCGCCGGCAGCACGGCCTGCACAGCGATAGCGAGGCCGGTCAGATTGGTCTCGACCAGGCTGCGGAGCGCCTCCTCGGGCATTTCCTGGAAGCGCCCGCGCCAGCCCAGGCCGGCGTTGTTGACCAGCACGTCGACGCGATCGAAGTCGCGGAGGGCGCCGGCCACGAAGGCCCGCACGTCGGCGGGCCGGGTCATATCGGTCCGGCGCACGACCACCGCCTGGGCGCCGGCGTGGCGGCATTGGTCGGCGACCTCGTGCAGGCGGTCGAGGCGGCGGGCGCAGATCGTGAGGCGGGCACCGGAGCGCGCGAAGAGCCGCGCGGTGGCGGCGCCGATACCGGAGGAGGCCCCGGTCACCAGGACCGAGGCCCCTTTCAGTCGCACGCGCCCCAGCCTACGGCTGGGCGGAGGTTACCCGGCGATCTCGGGCCGGCGAGACTCCTCGGTTTCGGTGGTGCGGTGGGTCTTGCGGGCCTCGCCGCAGAGGTCGCGGGCGGTGTCCAGGTAGGCCATCAGGGACCGGCGCAGGTCCTCGGTGGTGGGGTTGGACTTGAGGCCTGAGGCCAGCCGGTAGCGGTCGGAGTGGGTGCGGTTGTAGTGGCGGATGTCGCGCACGCGCTCCTCATTGCTGATGCGGACCGGGTAGCCCATGCGGGTCAGCATGTCGTCGACCAGCAGCTTGGCGGCGGCCACCGCCTCACGAGGCTGGTTGACGAACATCCGCTCGACCTCGTCGATGCGGCGCTCGTACGGCTCGACGTAGTTGGCCGGGAACATCTGGGTCCGGAACGGCTTGTTGCGCCGCCTCATCACCGAGGAGAGCGCTATCAGGAGCAGGACCGCGATGGCCACCACGACCACCACGACCCACAGCAGTTCATGGGTCATCGGTTTGAAACCTCCGGGACGGATGATTAATTACAGTTGCCCTATCAAGATAGGGGAGTCCGGTGATTTAGACAAGGGCCGTCGATAGGATTTTGCCCATGCGTGCCGTGACCTTCCGGGACGTGGGCGACTTCAGGGTCGAGGACGTCCCCAAGCCCAGCTTGCAGTCGGCCTCCGACGTGCTCCTCAAGGTCACCCTGGGCGCCATCTGCGGCTCGGACCTGCACATCTACCACGGCCACACGCCGATCAACCCGGGCGCCGTGGTCGGCCACGAGTTCACGGGCGTGGTCGAGGAGGTGGGCCCGGAGGTGCGGCGGTTCCGGCCCGGCGACCGGGTCGTGGCCTCCTTCTTCACGGCCTGTGGGCACTGCTACCTGTGCCGTCGGGGCTGGTTCGCGCAGTGCGTGAACAAGGGCACCTTCGGGCATGGCGAGTACTTCGGGGGCCTGGGCGGCGGCCAGGCCGAGTGGGTGGTGGTGCCGCTGGCCGACCACACGCTGGAGCCGATCCCCGAGGGCACGAGCGACGAGCAGGCCATCTTCGTGGGCGACATCCTCTCCACCGCGTACTTCGGCGCCGAGCGGGCGGAGATCAAGCCGGGCGACACCGTGGCGGTGATCGGCGCGGGGCCGGTCGGCCTGCTGGCGGTGATGGCGGCCCAGCTCTTCGGCCCGGCCCGCGTTTTCGCGGTCGACATGGTGGACGCCCGCCTGGAGGTCGCCCAGGAGCTGGGCGCGATCCCCGTCAACGCGGCGGAGATGCACCCCGTCGAGTTCCTTCAGAACGCGACCCAGGGCTATGGGGTCGACCGCGCGATCGAGTGCGTGGGCGCCATCCCCGCCGTGGAGACGGCCTACAACTGCGTGCGCGGCGGGGGCACCGTGTCCATGGTCGGCGTGCCCAGCCAGACGGAGTGGGACTTCCCCATCGTGGAGGCCTGGCTGAGGGACCTGACCTTCCGGGCCGGCTGGTGCAACGTCCAGGCCTACATGCGGCCTCTGCTCGACTTGGTGGCGGCGGGCCGGCTGCAGCCCGAGCGCATCATTTCCCACCGCATGAAGCTGGAGGAGGCCCCGGAGGCCTACCGCATGTTCGACGCCCGGGAGGCCACCAAGATCGTCCTCGTGCCGTAGCCGGCGGCCGCGCCCAGCCCGGCCGGTATCAGCGCTATCAGCGTTTCGTATAGGGGATGGCCGTAGTTGCCCGACCAGGCCGACGAGATCGGGATGGCGGCGAAGAGCAGGAGCGCGAAGAGCCAGGCCAGGCGCGGCTTGAAGAAGCCGTAGCCGAGGGCCGCGACCATCAGACCGGCGGCGACCGGCTGGACGTCGTCGGTGGCCTTGACGTTGCCGATCGCCAGCAGGATGTCGATCGGGACGAGCAGGACCCAGGGCAGCACCTTCGACATCACGGCTCAAGCATGAGCGTGTCGGGGAGCAAAAAGGTTTCGATCTCGCGCCCGTCGACGTCCGTGAAGCCATAGCGGCGCGCGTAGTCGGCGGCCTGGGCGCCGGTGCCGCTCCAGCGCGCTCCCTCGGGGTCGGCGAGCAACCAGGCGACCGCCCGGCCCACGAATTCGGGCGAGTGCGTCTCGGGCGGCGGCTCGCGGCCTTCTTTGGCGAAGGCTTCGATGACGGCCTCGGTGCGGGTGAAGCCCGGGTAGACGCCCACCACCTGGACGCGATGGGGGCGCAGCTCGTGGGCCATGGTCCGGACCAGGCGGGCTGTCGCCAGCTTGACGGTGTCGTAGGGAAGGCTCCCCAGGTAGCGATCGGGGTCGGCCCAGCCCGCCGTGAGCACGATCAAGCCGTGCTTCTGGCGCACGAGGAGGGGCGCCGCCGCGCGGACGGCCAGATAGGTGGCGCGCAGGCCGGTTCGGAACATCACGTCCCAGCGTTCGAAGGGCTGCTCCCAGAAGGGCGATCCGAAGGCGACGCCGTCGTCGTGCTGGTAGCCGCCCCAGGCGTTGGCGACCAGCAGGTCGAGGCTCTCGAGGCGCTCGAAGAGGGCGGCGACCTGGGCGGGGTCGGTGTGGTCGGTGCGGGCGGGGATGCCGTGGCCGCCAAGCTCGGTCACCTCGGCGGCGACTTTCTCCACGCCTTCCGACCGGCCGGTGACGTACACGGTGGCGCCGCATTCGCCGAGCACCCTGGCAATGCCGCGGCCCACGCCCCGGCTGGAGCCGGTGACCACCGCGACCCGGCCGCTCAGCTGCGGCCGCGCCCAGTCCGTCCTAGAAGGCCTCGGCGGCGCGGCCGGCATGGTGGTCGAGCGCGGTCAGGTAGCCCCGCGCCCGCTCGGTCAGCGGGTAGCGGCCGGCCAGCTCCCAGAAAGCGGCCGAATGCTCGGCGATCTCCAGGTGCGCCAGCTCGTGGACCACGATGTAGTCCAGCACCCAGTCCGGCAGCCCGGCCGCCCGCTCTGCGATCCGGATCACGCCGGCCGGATAGCTGCAGGACCCCCAGCGGCTCTCCTGGCGATCGCTGAAGGCGATCGAGCTCCAGCGCAGCCGGCCGTCGAAATGGCGCGCGTTGAGCCGCCGCGCGCGCTCCTCGAGGCGGGCGTCCGAGGGCTGGGCGCGCCGGACCTGGCGCTCGATGCGGGCTCGCATCCGCTCCGCCCACTCGCCGCGCTCGCGCTCGGACATCCAGTGCGGAACCCGGATCTCGAGCACGCCGGC
>DASUVY010000134.1:0-2305 GCA_036378695.1 Candidatus Dormiibacterota bacterium | reverse complement strand
TTGAACTCGCCGTCGAAATAAACCCAGTAGTTGGCGGGCTCGGGGCCCTTGGCCATGTAGGGCGGCGCGCTGGTATGCGGGTCGGCGCTCATCTCAAATCGATTCTAGGCCCGCCCTTACAATCCAGACCGGAGTGAGTCTCTACGGGATCATCGCGGACCTCCGGCGTGAGCACCAGACGCCATCCGCTTCGCGCACGCTCGACATGGTCGTCGCCGAGCTGGGGCGCACCCGCGACAACCTGCGGGAAGCCGTCGCGCACCTGGAGGACAAGCCCGTGCCGGCCGGGGGCAAGTCGGTGCTCGAAGAGCTGCTGCAGAAGGCCGAAGCCGAGGGCGTGGCCGACCTCGAGCGGGCGCCGGCGCCCGGCGATCCGCCGGCTTACGAACCCATCGACGAGGGTCAGGTGGGCATCGCGGTGCTGCTGGGGGGAAGCGCGATCCTGGCCGTCGGGCTGGGGATCCTGGCCTTCCTGATCGGCCTCAACCAGATCGTGCACTTTGCCTGAGTTCAGCTTCGACGTCGTTTCCGAGTACGACCAGGCCGAGCTAACCAACGCGCTCGACCAGGCCCGCCGCGAGGCAGGCACGCGGTTCGACTTCAAGGGCACCGAACCCAGCCTGGAGCACCGCGGCGGCGTGATCGTGGTCGAGGCGTCGACCGAGGACCGGGCGCGGGCGCTACTCCAGGTCCTGGTGGAGAAGGGCGCCCGGCGCGGGCTCTCGGCCAAGCTTTTCAAGCCGGGTGAGCCCAAGACGGTGGGGCGGGGCCGGGGCCAGATCGAGGTCAAGCTCAATGCGGGAATCGACGATGCGCTGGCCAAGGACCTGCAGAAGCGCATCCGCGCGGTCAGCAACAAGGTGCAGGCGCGCATCCAGGGCGACCAGCTGCGGGTGACCAGCAACAGCAAGGACCAGCTCCAGGCGGTGATCAAGACACTGCGCGAGGCCGAGGACATCCCCGTCCCACTGGAGTTCAAGAACTACCGGTAGCCCCTCGCGCTACTGGGTCGGGGTGGGGGCGTCCTTGTGCGCGCGGACCGACTCGATGGCCTGCGCGATGCGCGCGTCGCGCGCGTCGTCGGGGCCGTGCTTGAGCCAGTCCAGGTAGCGTCGCCGCGAGGCCAGCGGCAAGCTCTCGAAATCCAGGCCCAGCCCGGTCGTGGCCAGTGCGCGGCGAAAGTCGGCGGGAACGTCCAGGTCGGGATGCTCCGTCTCGCCCTCCGCCATCCGCATCGAATCCTAAAGTGGCATCGAGTGCAAGTCATCCCCGCCCTCGACCTGCGCGGCGGCCGGGTGGTGCGGCTGCGCCAGGGCGACTTCGACACCGAGCGCGCCTACGGCGACGACCCCGCCGCAGCTGCCGCTGCCTTCGCGGCCGCCGGCGCCACCCACCTGCACGTGGTCGACCTCGACGCCGCCCGCGGCGGAGCCCACAACCGGGGGGCGGTGGCGGCCATCCTCGACCGCACACCGGTCGCCGTCCAGGTGGCGGGCGGGATCCGCGGCGCGCCGGAGGTCGACCGCTGGCTGGAGGCCGGCGCCGCGGCCGTGGTGATCGGCACCACCGCGGTGCGGCAGCCCGATGTCCTACACGGGCTGGCCGCCGAGCGGCCGGGGCGGTTGCTGGCCGCACTCGATCTCAAGGCCGGTCGGCCGGCGGTGACAGGCTGGAGTGGCGTCGAAGAGCTTGACCTCGAGGAACTGCTCGACGCCTGGAACCAGGCTGCGTTGGGTGGAGTGATCCTGACCAGCGTCGACCGCGACGGCACCCTCGAGGGCCCCGACCTGGACGCGCTGCGCCGGGTCCGGGCGCTGGCGCGCCATCCCCTGACCTACTCCGGCGGCATCGCGGAGCTCGCCGACCTGGAGGCGGTACGGGCGGCCGGCGCCGATGCGGTCATCGTGGGGCGCTCGCTGCTGGAGGGCCGCTTCCGGCTGGAGGAGGCGCTGGCGTGCGCCGGCTGAACTGCGCCGTGCTGGCGGCTGTCGTGGCCGTCGCCTGCGGCGGCGACCCCACGCCCGACGACGCCACCCTCCACCAGGACATCGTCCAGGACCGCGCCGGCGCCGAGGTGACGTTCGACGCCACGGTGCTGGCCGACCCCACCTCGGCGCCGGGCCATGAACACATCCAGGTCCGCGCCGGCAGCGGCGACATCCTGGAGATCGACCACAACGTCAACCTGGCGCGGCCCGTACCCGCCCACACCGGCGACCAGCTGACCGTGCACGGGCAGCTCTACATCGACAGCGGCCGGGCGGGCGTCCACTGCACGCACGCGCACACCTCGAGCGGCTGCCCG
>DASUVY010000133.1:0-5002 GCA_036378695.1 Candidatus Dormiibacterota bacterium | reverse complement strand
CTTTCCGCTCGCCCCAACCGGCTGAGTACGGTAAACCTGAGGATACCGAACGTCGAGTAGGTGGAAGCCGCAAGGTAGAAGCCGAAAAACGCATAGGGGACTTCAGGGTAAACAGGAAGGTCGCTTGGGGCATTTCCTTTCATACCTGCTTTCTCCTGACGGCCAGGACCAGCAGCGCGCAGAGCACCGCCAGGTAGCCCAGCCAGAACACCACGTCACTCGCGCTGGACGCCGCGATCGTCCGCTCGATGGTCTGCTGCTTCATGGCTTGAGTGACGTGAGGGCCCGCGGTGCCCAGCTGCAGGCGCACGACGTCGCGCTGCAGGTCGCTGTACAGCGGATGCGGCAGGGCCCAGTAAAAGAAGTCCACGATCCACTGCAACGGCGCGCTCGTGATCAGGTTCTCCTGCACCAGGGTGTGACCAGTCACCACCACGCCGTCGACGTAGTTGAACGCGAGCACGATCACCGCGGCCACGATGTTGTTGATGTACACGCTGAGGATCATCAGCAGGACCAGCAGCAGCACTGTGTTGGCCGCCGTCGCCGCCGCGAACCAGAACACCACCTGAACGTGCCCACCGCCGTTGAGCGCCACCAGCAGGATGGTGCCTCCGCCCAGCAACGCGGCGATCGCCAGCAGCAGGCCGGCGGCCGTCACCAGCTTGCCCAGCGCGTAGCCCACCCGCGACACGGGCTTGGCGAAGAGCGCGACCGCGGTCCCCGACTCGAGGTCGTGGTTGATGATCGTCATGCCCACCGCATACGCGCAGAGGGAGGCGGCCAGCCCGACCAGGCGGCTGAGGGTGTCGAGGATGAAGATGGTGCGGTCGGTGTCGGTGCGAAATCCGGGCACCGCGTGCGGGACCACGCCGGTCCCGGCGACCAGCGCCACGGCCACCAGAACCACCACCAGCACGATCCGGCGCCGCCACAGCTCCAGCAGCGAGTAGCGGCTGACCGCGAGCGTCTTGCTCATGACATGAACGCGGGCAGCCCGGCGCGCCCAGGGGCGCTGGCCTCGACCAGCTGGACGAAGATCTCCTCCAGCGTGCGGCCCTCGGGCACCAGCTCGTCGACGGTCCCCTCCTTGAGGACGCGGCCGCGGACCATGATGGCGACGGTGTCGCACACCCGCTCCACCTCGCTGAGGAGGTGGCTGTTGAGCAGGACCGCCACACCCTGTGCCCTCAGGCCGCTGATCATGGTGCGCACATCGCGCCGGCCCAGCGGATCGAGGTCGGCCGTCGGCTCGTCCAGGATGAGGAGCCGCGGGCGGCTGAGGATGGCCTGGGCCAGCGCCAGGCGCTGCTTCATGCCCTTCGAGAAATGGCGGACCTGGCGCCGCTCACCGGCCAGCGTGGCCCACTCCAGCGCTTCCGGAATCCGGGCCCTCCGCTCGGCCGCGGATAGGCCCAGCAAGACGCCGAAGTAGTCCAGAACCTCTGGCGCAGTCAGGTACTTGGGAAAGTCGGGCGCCTCGGGCGCGAAGCCCAGGGCCTGGCGGGCAGTCGCATCCAGCGGCGAGCCACCGAACACCTTCACGTCTCCCGAGGTGGGCCGCGTGAGGCCGGCGATCACCTTCACGACCGAGGACTTGCCCGCACCGTTCGGCCCCAGCAGCCCGAACACCCGCCCGGCCTCCAGCGAGAGGGAGACCCCGTCGACCGCGAGCGGATCGCCGGCCCGGTAGCGCTTGCGCAGGTCCCTGACCTCGACCAGCGGTTCCACGACGCGCCGGACTCTATGGCCTCCTGAATGTCGCCCAGTTGTCGAAAGCGATGCGAATTTGGGCAAGCTCATCCCGCTCCCAGGCCTGGAACTCGCGCCGACGGTCGGCCGCCTCCGGGTGGCGCCGCCACTCAGCGTCCAACCGCTCCGTCGCAAGCATCAGCTGGCCGATCGGGTCCGGGTCCTCATAGCGGATCCAGTGATAGGCGCGCGGGCGTGACCACGCCTGCCCCAGCACCTCCCCGAAGAGCACCCGGTGCTCCTCCACGACCAATCTCTCCAGCCCGCTGAGGAGGTCCGACGACACCGACTCGAAGGGCTGCGCGCGCATCCGGCGTAGCAGCTCAAGCCGGGTCAGGCAGCGGCTCCACCACGGTCAGCGCCGGCGTCGGCAGGTCGATGTACGCGCTCTGCCGCAGTACACAGATAAAGGGCAGGTTGCGGTACAGCTCGCGGTAGTCCAGCCCGTACCCGACCACGTAGTCGTTGGGCACCTGGAAGCCGACATATTTCATGGGCACGTTGACCAGCCGCCGCGAGGGTCTGTCGAGCAGCGTGACCACCTCGATCGACGCCGGCTCGCGCTCCCGCAAGCGCGTCAACAGGAAGTCCAACGTGAGGCCGGTGTTTACGACATCCTCGACCAGGATCACGTGCCTGCCCGAGATCGGATAGTCGATGTCGCGCACGATGGAGACGCGCTCCCGCTCCGCGCCGCGGCGGCGCGCCACGCCCAGGTAGTCGATCGCCAGCGGCACCGTGATTTGACGCGCCAGGTCGGCCAGGAAGAACGTGATCCCCTTCAGCACCCCGACCAGCACCACCCCCTGGCCGCGATAGTCGCGCGAGATCCGGCGCGCGAGCGCGCGCACGCGCGTCTCCAGCTCGACCGGCGAGATCAGGATCTGCTCGATGTCCGACTTCTTGATGTTCTGAACTTCGAGGTATCCGTACCCGGCCTGCGCCAGCAGCTGCTGGTAGTCCTTGCGGTACAGCAGCTTGATGTTGACGTCGGGATAGAGCTCGCGCAGCAGCCGCAGCTTGCGGTTCTTGGGCGTGACCAGAGACTGCTTCATGGTCGTCAGCTCGACGTACAGGTCGTGCTCGGGCAGGTAGAAATCGGGCGCGAACATCTCGGTCACACGGCCCTCGTCCCAGGCGATCGGAAAGGCCACCGGTTCGTACACCCAGCGGATGCGGTAGTAGTCGAGGAAGCGCGCGAACTCCTGCTCGGATGGATGTGCGAAACCGACGCGTGTGTGGGGCGGCCCCGAGCGGCGGAGCAGGCGCGACCGCTGCTTGATCGGCCGGCGCAAGCTCGGTGGGACGTTGGCTGCGATGGGGGACGCCAAGTGGCTCGCCCGATTGTACGCTCGCCCCATCGGAACTCTGGGACTCTTTTGGAGGCACCCCGGCGACCCCCTGGAGCGCACCCGACGCATGGTCGCGGAGCAGCTCCGAGGCCGCGGCATAACCGACGAACGGGTGCTGCAGGCGATGTCCCGGACCGCTCGCGAGGACTTTGTGCCCGACGACCTGCGGCGCGCCGCCTACGAGGACTCTGCGCTCGCCATCGGCCACGGCCAGACCATCTCGCAACCCCTGGTGGTGGCCACCATGACCCAGGCGCTGGCCCTGGGCGGCGAGGAGAACGTCCTCGAGATCGGGACCGGCTCGGGCTATCAGGCCGCGATCCTGGCCCGGCTCTCCCGCCGGGTGGTGACGGTCGAGGTCGTCCCTGAGCTGGCGGAGGCCGCCTCTGAACGCCTCCGGCGCCTGGGCTTCAGCAACGTCGAGGTGGCGGTCGGGGACGGCTGGGACGGCTGGCCGCCGCAGGCCCCCTACGACGGCATCCTGGTGGCCTGCGCCGCGCCCACGGTCCCGCCCGCCCTGCTTATGCAGCTGGCGCCCGGCGGCCGGGTGGTGATCCCGGTCGGCCCCGAGGGCGGCGACCAGGTCCTACGAATCGTCGCCAAGGACGGCGGCTGGACCGACCTGTACCCGGTCCGGTTCGTGCCCTTACGTAGGCGTCGGTTTGGGTGAGACCGACGGCGAGGGCGAGGGCGAGCTGAGCGGCGGCGGGCTGCCGCCGGTGGCGGCCACGATCTGCTGCAGGATCTGGGCCACCTGGTTCATCTCGCTGGCATACCCGGCCAGGTCACCGTTCTTCAAATCGGCCTGGGCCTGGTTGTAGTGCTGCAGCGCCTGCTGCGCCAACTGCTGCACGGTGGTGTTGGCCGTGGGCGGCGGGTTGTTGTTGTTCGGCGTGGGCGGTGGCGCCCCCAGCAGCACGGCCAGCGCGTCCTGCAGTGAGTTGGCGTAGACGACCTGGTCGCGGCTGATCAGCAGCACACGCTTCAGCTCCGGGATGGTCTGCGTCTGGCTCGACTTCAGGTAGATGGGCTGGAAGTAGATGAAGGTGTCGCCGATGGGCACGACCAGCAGGTTGCCCTGCACCACGGAGGAGCCCTGCTGGTTGAGCAGTGAAACCTCTTTCGAGAAGTCGGGCGTGTTCTGGATCAGCGCCGCCACCTGCTGCGGTCCCAGGATCGTGCGGTCCTTGGGCAGCTCGAAGACGACCGCCTGGCCGTAATTGGGCGCGTCGTTGCGTACCGCCAGCCAGGACACCATGTTCTGCTTGCCGCGCGGGGTGAAGGGCTGGATGAGCAGGTATTCGGCCTGCGCTTGGCCGGGCAGCCGCATCATCACGTAGTACGGCTCCAGCGGCATGTTGGCGTTGGGTCCGCTCTGCTCGAGCGGGAAGTCCCACACGTCTTCGCGGTTGTAGAAGACGGTGGGATCGGTGATGTGGTAGGTGCGGTACATCGCCGTCTGCACCTTGAAGAAGTCTTCGGGCACGCGCACATGCGCGCGCAGTGACGCGGGCATGCTGTCGATCGGCTTGAACAGCGACGGGAAGGCCCCGCGATATGCGCGGATGAGCGGATCCTTGGGGTCATTGATGTAGAACGTCGCGGTCCCGTCGTAGGCGTCGACGACGACCTTGACCGAGTTGCGGATGTAGTTGAGCTGGCCGTCCTCGGTGGTTTGCGAGTAGGGGTATGTCGACGCGGTGGTGTAGGCGTCGACGATCCAGTACAGCTTGCCGTCGGCGACCACGATGTAGGGGTCGCTGTCGTAGATCAGGAACGGTGCGATCGCGTTGACGCGCTCGACGATGTTGGTGCGGTACAGCATCTGGCTCTGCGGCGTGACCTGGGGCGACACCAGCAGGTTGAAGTCGCCCAGCCGCAGCGCCCACAGGGTGCGC
>DASUVY010000132.1:0-25530 GCA_036378695.1 Candidatus Dormiibacterota bacterium | reverse complement strand
CCGCGCGCTCGATGCGCTTCTTGGCCGTCTGCTTCTCGGACTTGCTCACGTCCTCGACCTGGTTGAACCGGGCCGCGGCGTTGCGGACGTGGCTGGCGTCGTTGAGCGGCATCTTGCGCTCCTTGGGGAACGCGAACGCACTGTCCGGAAGTTTGTCGCGCTTCTTGGCTTTCAGTTCAGGCATACCTCCACCTTGCCAGAAGGGACCCCGAAATTGATAGTCCCGCTGTACCCAAAAGTGACGTAAATTGAGCGATATGTCCGATCACGACAAGGACGAGCAGGAACGCGAGGAGGTGCGCGAGAAGCTGCGCCACTCGATGGACAAGCTCTCCGGGGACGCCGCCAAGCCGGTCGAGGAACTCGAGGAGAAGGATCCGGCCCAGGGCGGAGTCGCTGAGGCGCCGCCCGTCCCCGTCACAAAGTCAGGCTAGGCACCACCAGCACCGGCCGCCGGCTGCGGTGCAGCACCGCCTCGGCGATGCTGCCCAGCATCCACTGCCCGAGGTCGAGCTTTCCCGAGGAGCCGATCACGATGACGTCCGCGTCCAGGCGGTCGGCTGCCCGGGCGAGCTCTTCAGCCAGACCGGCGTAGTTGGGGATCGCCAGCCCCTCGCTGGCCACGCCCTCGCGCGCCAGCCGAGCCGCCGCCTCGCTGACCATGACCTGGCCGGGGTGAGGAGCGCGCGGCCGGACCAGAATCGCCACCGGGTCCTCCTCGCGCGCGCCCACGTGCACGACCTTCAGCCGGGCATGCAGGGCCTTGGCCAGCTGGAGCGCGTGCTGGAGGACTCGCTGCGAGAAAGCGGGATCGGCCATCGCCGCCAGCACGGTACGGCGCCCACGACTGCGGATGCCCTGCCCGGGATGGACCACCAGGACGGGGTGGCGGCCGGACTCCAGGACCTTGTGGGCGGGGCTGTCCAGGAAGCGGCCGACGAACGGGTCCAGGCCCTGCGTGCCTATCACCACCAGGTCACAGCGGTGGCGGTCGGCCGCCTCCAGGATGGCCGCCGCCCGGCCCGCCTCGCCGTAGGCCGCTACCTCGCTGTGGACGCCGCCCGCCAGCGCGCGCAGAGTGCGAGCGGCATGATCCAGATCTGGCGGCGCGGCCGCGTGAAAGGCGACCAGCCCCGCGCCGTAAGCGTGGGCCAGCCGGGAGGCGATCTCCAGGTGGTGGGCGCAAGACGGGTCGAGCTCGTCGACCGCGACCAGGATGTTCATTTGCTAGAACGCTGACGCCGGCAGGGCGTAGAAGACCACAGCCGCCATCGCGTAGAGCGCCACCAGTTGGGCGCCCTCCAGCCAGTTCGACTCGCCGTCCTGGGCGGTGTAGGTGAAGATCAGCATCAGCAGGCCCAGGATCCCGATCTCGATGGGGCTGAAGACCAGGTTCATGGGGTGCGCGAAGAGGCTGTAGATCACCACGACCGGCGCCACGAAGGCGGCGATCTGGATGGAGGAGGCCGAGGCGATGCCCAGCGCCAAATCTAGCCCGGAATCGCCGTGTACGCCGCTGCGCGGTGAGCCCGGCCGGGCGATCGCGAACCGGATGGCTGCGTAGGCCTCGGCCACGTTGCCGGCGTTGCCCACGATCACCATGCCCACGAAGACCTCGGTCAGGCCCAGCGCCTGGGTCACCGGCGCCACGCTGTCGGTGAGGATGTTGATGACGGGGATCAGAAGCAGCGTGGCCAGCGCCAAAACGACCACGGCCAGCCAGACCGGCCAGGACGCACGGTGGCGCACCGGCTCCAGCTCCTCGGTCAGGAAGTGGGTCTCCCTGGGCTCGGCCGCTTTGCCCAGCGCCTCCAATCCAAGCACTCCGTAGAGCAGGTATGCGACGTACGCCAGAAGCAGGACCACGCCTATGCCGATGCTGATGGACAGGATCGGGGACTCCGCGGCGCCGCTGCAGCCACCGCGCACGCCGCAGGTCACGAAGGAACCCAGCGAGGGGAAGAGGACGGCGGCGACCGTCAGCATCATCAGCACGCTGTGGTGGCCGGCTTCGCGCCGGTTGAAGCGGGGCCGGCCGTACTTGAGGCCGGCGGCCAGGTAGCAGAGTCCCATGATCAGGGCCGAGTTGCTGATCAGGGCGCCCACCAGCGTGGCCTTCACCAGCGGGATCAGGTTCTTCTGGACGCCGATCACGCCCACCAGGAGGTCGGGCGCGTTCCCGAAGGTGGCGTTGAAAAGGCCGCCCACGCGCGCGCCCAGGCGGTCGGCCAAGGCCTCGGTGGCGGCACCGATGAACCCGGCCAGGGGGACGATCGCCGCCACCGCGAGGAAAAAGCGGATCCAGGCGGGGATCGTCACCAGCGTCGACAGCAGGGTGGCGGCGACGAATGCCAGGAGGGCGGCCAGCACCCGCTGCTCGTTGCTGAACATGCCCGGGCGCACGGGGCCGCATAGTAACGGCTGATGGCGGAATCTCAGTTCGGCGTCTACGGCCTGGCCGTGATGGGCATGAACCTGGCCCGCAACGTCGCCTCGCGCGGGATCCCGGTCGCCATCTACAACCGGACGGCGGCGCGCACCGACGATTTCCTGCAGGCGCACGGCGGCGAGGGGTCCTTCACCGGCGCCCGCAGCGTGGACGAGTTCGTGGCAGCGCTGGCGCGCCCGCGCCGGATTCTGCTCATGGTCAAAGCCGGCGACCCCGTCGACGCCACCATCCGCGAGCTGGCGCCGCTGCTGGAGGACGGCGACATCCTGATCGACGGCGGCAACTCACACTTCGCCGACACGGAGCGCCGCGGCGCCCAGCTGGAGGCGCGGCGCGTCCGGTTCCTGGGCACCGGCGTCTCGGGCGGCGAGGAGGGCGCCCTGCACGGGCCGAGCATCATGCCCGGCGGACCCCGCGACGCCTACGAGGAGGTGGCGCCCGTCCTCACCCAGATCGCAGCCCAGGTCGAGGGCGAGCCCTGCTGCACGTATATCGGCCCGGGCGGGGCCGGGCACTACGTGAAGATGGTCCACAACGGCATCGAGTACGCCGACATGCAGCTCATCGCCGAGGCCTACGACCTGCTCCGCCAGGGGCTGGGGCTGGAGCCACCGGCGCTGGCCGAGATCTTCCAGGAGTGGAACCAGGGCGACCTCGACTCCTACCTGATCCAGATCACCGCGCAGGTCCTGGCCAAGACCGACGAGCGCACCGGCAAGCCGCTGGTGGACGTCATCCTGGACGAGGCCGCGCAGAAGGGCACGGGCAAGTGGAGCTCGCAGGATGCGCTCGACCTGGGCGTCCCCACGACCGCGATCTCGGAGGCGGTGTTCGCGCGCTACCTGTCGGCCATGAAGCCGGCGCGGGTGCGGGCTTCGGGTTCGCTGGCGGGCCCCGCTGGGCGGCTGGATGTGTCTGCCCGGGACGGGTTCGTGGAAAAGGTGCGGGACGCCCTCTACGCCTCCAAGATCGTGGCCTACGCCCAGGGCTTCGAGCAGATTCGGGCGGCATCCGAGGAGCGGGGGTGGGGCGTCGACCCGGGCCCGCTCTCGCGGATCTGGCGCGGGGGCTGCATCATCCGGGCGCGCTTCCTGAACCGCATCGCCGAGGCCTTTTCTGAGGATCCGGAGCTCGAGAACCTGCTGCTCAGTGCCTACTTCCGGGAGGGCACGGCGCGCACCCAGGACGCCTGGCGCGCGGTGGTCGGCCAGGCGGTTGCCATGGGGGTCCCCACCCCCGCCTTTGCCTCGGCCCTGGCCTACTACGACGGCTACCGGCGCGAGCGGGCCCCCGCCAACCTGATCCAGGGGCTGCGGGACTACTTCGGCGCCCACACCTACAAGCGGGTGGACGCCGAGGGGTCGTTCCACACCCGCTGGTCGGAGGACGGCGCCGAAGTCCAGGCCTGACCGGCCGTTTGTATACAGCCGGCGCCCCCGAGCCCGGCTCCGTTCGGCCGCTTGTATACAAACGGCGTCTCACCGCTAGTCTGAAACGCGATGACGGGCTGGCTCACCCACCTCGTCGAGACGTGGGGGCTGCTCGCCATCTTCGTCACGATGGCCGGCGAGAGCGCCGGGCTCCCCATCTCCAGCGAGATCGTGGTGCCGCTGGGCGGCGCCCTGGCGGCTGCCGGGAAGCTCTCCTTCGCCGGCGTCGTGGCCGCCGCCAGTCTGGGCAACCTCGCGGGCTCCCTGGTCGCCTTCTGGGTGACCAAGCGGTACGGCGAGCGCATCCTGCTCGGTCCCGGCCGGCGCGTCGGCATCCGGCCCGGCCATGTGGTGCTCGCCAACCGCTTCTTCAATCGCTACGGCGTGTGGGCGGTGTTCCTGGGCCGGCTGCTGCCGGTGATCCGCACCTACATCTCCTTCCCGGCGGGACTCTCGAGCATCCGGGTGGGCACCTTCATCCTCGCGACCCTGGCCGGCGCCATTCCCTGGAACCTGGCGCTGGCCTTCGCCGGGCTCAAGCTCGGCCAGCACTACGGGGACATCGGCCGCCTGCTCGGCCCCTTGACGATCCCGCTCGCGATCGTGCTCCTGGTCGTCGTCGCGCTGGTCTACTGGTTCGGGCGCCGGCTGGGCGAGGAAGAGGTCAAGCTGGAGGCCGCCGAACCCGCGTCGTAGATTCCGGGGCATGCCACAAAGTGCCTGGAGCGCCAAGCGTGAGAGACAGTACGAGCACATCAAGGAGGGCCTGCGCGAGCGCGGCGCCGGCGAAGAAAAAGCCGAGGAGATAGCCGCCCGCACCGTCAACAAGGAGCGGGCGCGCGCGGGCGAGGCCAAGGAGGCGAGCCGCACCTCGATCCAGGACATCTCGTCCGGGCGCCGCGGCGGCCTGCGCTCCCACAAGGGCTCCGGCGGCCCCACATACGACCAGCTGCGCAACGAGGCTCGGCAGCGGGGCATCCGCGGCCGCTCCAAGATGACGAAGTCAGAGCTGGCGCGTGCCCTCGCCCGCAAGGCCTGAGTACTCCCGGCGCAGCTCGTCGCGGGCGACGCGCTGGGTCGGCGTCATCGGAAGCGATTCCCGGAAAACGACCCGGCTGGGGACCTTATAGGGGGCCAGGCTGCGAGCCGCGAACTCGCGCAGCTCGGCCTCGCTGACCGGAGTGTCCGCCCGCCTCACGACCGCGGCCACCACCTCCTCCTCGCCCAGCTCCGAGGGCACTCCGAATGCCGCCGCCGAGACCACCGCCGGGTGCCCGAGCAGAGCGTCCTCCACCTCGGCGGGCGCGATGTTCTCGCCCCGGCGCCGGATCATCTCTTTGTAGCGACCGGCCAGCGTGAGGTCGCCGTCGGCGTCGACATAGCCCGCGTCGCCGGTGCGCAGCCAGCCGTCCGTCAGGACCTGCGCCGTGAGCTCCGGCGCGCGCCAGTAGCCCGGCGTCAGGAGCGGGTTCCGAAAGCGGAGCTCGCCGGCGACCCCTGGTCCGACCTCGGCGCCGCTATCCGGGTCGACTACCCGCACCTGGTTGCGGAAGCGGCGCGAGGCGGGCTGTCGCGGCCGCCCGATGCAGCCCGGCTTGGCCCGCGCGGTCGGGCTCTCCACGCAGCCGAACGTGTTCTCGCTCATGCCGTAGCCGCCCACGATCCGGACCTGGAAGCGCGCTTCCAGCGCCGTCCGCTCGGGGGGCGTGCGCGGGGCCGGCGCGGCGTAGATGGTGCTGAGCCGCGACGGCGCCCAGCTCTCGGGCGGCTGCCGCTCCAGCATGGTCAGCATGGCGCCGACCACGTTCACGGCGGTCACCTCCAGGTCCGCCGCCTCGTGCCAGAAGCTGGAGGCATGGAAGCGCGGGCTGAGCACCAGCGCGTGGCCGTGCGCCAGCGCGGACATCAGCGAATAAGCCTGGGCATTGATATGGAAGAGCGGCAGGCACGCCCACAGGCGCTGGGGACCGGCCAGGCCGATCCAGCCCGGGAATGAGAGCCCGGTCTCGGTGTAGGCGGCATGGCGCACCAGAACGCCCTTGGGGCGGCTGGTGGTGCCGGAGGTGTAGACGATCGCCGCGGGCGCAGACGGGTCCGCAGTGTGCGGCTCTATCCGCTCGCCTTTTTCGGTCAGCGCCGTGATTTCCGCCTCCTCGCGCAGCGTCAGGGCCGGCTCCAGGTCGGCGGCCAGGTAATCCAGCTCGGGCTGCGTCAGCGCGGGGTTGACCAGGGCGGGCAGCGCGCCCAGCCAGATCGCGCCCAGCCAGGCGTAGACGGTGGCCGGCGAATTGCCGGCCGCCATCAGGATGCGATCGCCCGGGCGGGCTCCCCGCGTCCGCAGCCCGGCCGCCGCGCCCTCGACGGCCGCCCGCAGTTGGGTGAACGATTTCGAGGTTTCGGCGGTGAGCAAGGCGGGCGCCGCGCCGAAGCGCTCGGCCGCGCCGGCGAGCAGGTCGGGCACCGTGGCGTAACCCATGAACCCTCGCTAAATTAGTCGGCGGACATGATTCGCTGGCCTTACTTCGAGTCCAGCCCGCTGCGGCCCCTGCTGGAGCAGCTGCTCAGCGAGGAGCGCCAGCGCGCGGGTCGCCAGCAGGGCGAGCCCATGCCGGTCAACGTCTACGAGGGCGAGGGCGGGCTCGTCATCGACGCCGCCGTCCCCGGCGCCGGACCTGAGGACGTCGACATCCAGTGCGCCGAGGGGGTCCTCACGATCCGGGCCCGCAGCCGGGTGCCCGAGCGGGAGTTCATGCACCAGGAGATCCGCCCGGTCGAGTACGTGCGCCAGCTGGCCCTACCCGCCGACTGCCGCTTCGAAGCAGCGGAAGCCGAGGCCGAGAACGGCATTCTCACGATCCGGATTCCCAAGACGCGGCCCAAGGCGCCCGAGAAGATCAAGATCCAGGTCGCCCGCCGGGGTGGCGACGCCCGAACGATCGACGCCAAGCCCGGCACCTACACGGAGGTCAAGCCCAGGAAGCCCCGCCGCTAGACCCTGTTTATAGTGGTTGGTCACTATAAACACCCTGGACGGCCTGGCCGAGGCGGTCGGCGAGCGAACGCGACGCCGGATCCTTCGCTCCCTGCTTGAAGACCCCACGCCGCGCACCGTGGACGAGGTGGCTGCGGCCGTGGGCGTGCACAGGACGGTGGCCTTCAACCACCTGGAGCGGCTGGCCGCGCTCGGCTTGCTGGCCACCGACCTGCGCCGTGGGCTGCCGGGCAAGCCGGCCAAGCTCTATCGCGCCGCCGGTCCCCTTGACTTCAGCGCGCCTCCGCGCCGCTTCGCGGAGCTGGCCGGAGTCCTGGCCTGGGCGCTCGCGGGGCTGGAAACGCGCGGTCAGGCCGCCGCCCGGCAGGCGGGCCGGCGCCTGGGCGCCCAGATCGACTGTCTCGACGACCTGGGCGCTGACCATGTCGTGGAGGGACGCGTCATCACCGCCCGCAACTGCGTGTTTCGGGAGGCCTGCGACCAGGCCCGCGCGGTGATCTGCGGACTGCACGCGAGCTTGCTGGAAACCGCGTTGAACCACCGGCGGATCGAACCGTTGGGACCGCTCGGTAGCGACGGCTGCCGCTTTGTGATCGAGGAGAACGGCCATTGATGGACTTCGTGCGCCTGGAAGCCGAAGAGACCGACCGCAGCTGGGAACGCACCCAGCCGCGCAACCTGAGTGCGGAGCAGTGGACGCGCTTCGAGGAGCACATGCGAGAGATCTTCGAAGCGATGGGCATGGACACCGACACGCCCGGCACCACGCGCACTCCGGGGCGGTTTCTGCACGCGCTCTACGACGCCACTGCGGGCTACGAGGGTGACCCGAAGCTGGTTACGGCGTTTCCGACCGAATGTCTCGGCGGTCCTGACTGCCGCCTGTCACAGGTGGTGGAGGGCCCGATCGCCTTCTATTCGCTGTGCGAGCACCACGCGCTGCCCTTCTTCGGGCACGCGTACGTCGGCTACATCGCGCACGAGCACATCATCGGCATCTCCAAGCTCACGCGCCTGGTGCGCCTGTACGCATCGCGCTTCTCAGTGCAGGAGCGGATCGGCCGTCAGGTCGTGACCGCGCTGGAAGGCATCCTGGAGTCGCACGGCGTGGCGGTGTACCTGGAAGCCACGCACCTCTGCACGCAGATGCGCGGTGTGCGCGACACCGAGTCGACCACGCGCACCACGTTCTGGCGCGGCAACTACGAAAACGAGCCCGAGCTGCGGGCCGAGTTCCTGCGCCTCTGCGGCGTCAGCACCTAAAAGTGAGAGAGGGCGCCGCGCGGCGCCCTCTCCCGGTGACGCCTAGCTGTTTTCGCCTCTGCCGTCGGGCAGCGCGATGCCGATCGTGAAGATGTCCTCGTCGTGGGTGTTGCCCTGCGACGGGGTCGTCGGCGGCGTGGCGTTGCGAGTGTCGGACCAGATCGGATGGGCGGTGTTCCCGATCACGATCAGGCCGCTGTAGTCACCGTTGAAGCCAACCTGGTTGCCGTCCGGCGGCGGGAACTCGGGTGAGATCCGGCGCGCGTCGTAAGGCGTGTCGAGCCCACGGCCGCCCGCCAGGTCGTAGTCGGAGGCTTCGGCCGCCACGCCCGGGTTGACGCCGGGTTTAAAGCCGGCAGTGGGCGTGGTGTTCTCGCCCGGCACGCGGCCGGACCGGTAGTAGCTGACGCCGACGTGGTCGCCCTTCTTCTCGTCGCCTTCACCCTTCTTGGTGCCGAGGTCGATGGCCGGGAAGTAGTGGTCCTTGCCGGAGTCGGGGTTGACGTCCTTGGTGGCGTCGGTCCAGTGGACGCCGTCGGTGGTCATCGCCAGCTGGATGTCGTACTCGCCATTCCGATAGTCCTGCCACGTCGCGTACACGTTTCCGTTCTCGCGGTTGACGGCGCTCCGCGGAAAGTCGTTGGTGCGGATGTCAGGGCCCGGCACGCATTCCTCCGGCCCGCGGCCGAAGTTGCACTGGGGCTCACCGACCGACACGTCGCTGCCCACAATGCCGGGCGCGCCACAGTTCATGTGCGCGGTGCCGGCCGTGGAGCTGCCCGAGGGCTTGCAGAGCACTGAGAGCTGCTGCGAATTGGGGTTGGTGGCGGCGGTGTTGCCATTGTTGAAGACGACCACCAGGCTGCCGTCAGGGCGCACGATGGGGTCGGAGCCCTGGTCGAAGTCGCAAGCGTGCGGGTTTCGTGCCGGGTCGAAGAAATTGCCGAAGAAGCAGATGGCGTCCGCGCTGCCGCTGATCTCCTCCGGCCTGGACCAGGTCTGCGCGTGGTCCGTCGACATGGAGCCGAAGATCGGTGACGAGCAGTAGCGGAACTCGTTGTTCGGATTCGGAGACGACCCGCACTGCGGGCTCTGGCGGAACACCGTCCACGTGATGTAGACGTTGTTCTTGTTGGGGGAGTTGGCGAAGTTGTCGGCGATGATGAACTGCTTGTCGTGCACCACGGCCGGGTTGTTGTCCTCGGCCACCACGAACCTCGGTCCGAGCTCAGGCAGGTTGTTGTAGAAGCTGCCGCCGGCCCCGACTGGCGAAGAGGTCACGAACACCGCGGACGCATCCGAGGCGACGTCGAAGACGACGCAGCTGAAGAACGCGCGGCCATCGGCATCGGTGGCCAGGGCCGGGTCGCTGGCGGCGTCGTAGGTGTGGAGCGTTCCGTTTCCACCAAGGATGGTGTGGATGCCGTCGAACTGCGGGCTGTTGATGTGCTGCCAGAAAGGAGGCAGCCCGTCACCCCAAGTCTGGCCCCCGTTGAACGAGTAGTCGAAGCCGCAGTGGTTGAACCCGACGCGGCTGTCGTTCTGGCCGGCCACCAGGTTGTTGGGATCTTTGACGTTGTACTTGATGATCTCCTCAGCCTGCCGTCGGTAGGTGCAGTCCTGATTGACGCGCACGTCACCGTCCGAGTTGCGGTCGCTGCAGCCCAGCGACTCTCTGGCGACACCGAGCGAGTCGATAGCCGACCCCTCGGCCGTGTTGTCGGCGCGCACGTCGGTGTTGTCGACGTCGGGCGCCTTTTGCGCCGCACTGACCGTTCCGGCCGAGATCTGAGGCAGGGTCCTAAGGCCGGCCGCGGTCGGGATCTGGGCCGCGTGCACCTTGCCCTTGGCCACTTTGACGATGGTGTTCTCGTTGTCGGCGGAGGCGGGTACGACACCTGCAGAACCCACTCCCAGGACGATCACGAGCACGCCGAGGAACAGCGCGCGTCTACGCATACACTCCCCTCCACCGCGGTGCTCGGGCCCCCTGGGGTCCCCGTGAAGCCTGCTTCACGGGGTGGAGATGCGCCCGGCGCGAAAAACCGTAGCCGGGTGATCAGCCGGCCGTCAAGCGGCGCCCCCGAGGCTTAGTAGAAGGGCGTTTTCCGGCGGGGGAGCAGCCGATCGACGGTGGATTGGATCCACCCCCGCACCTCTTCGCTGACCTCCAAAACCAGCCGGGGATCGGACGCCGCGTCGGGCCCCAGGCTGGCTGTTTCCAGCGGCCGCCCGAAGGCGATGAACCACTTCGAGGGAAGCGGCAGCAGGCCGAGGCCGCCGAGCAGCGGGAAAGTCGGCGTGATGGGCAGGGTAGGTAAGCCGATCAGGCGCGCCAGCGAGGGCAGCTCAAACACCATCGGATGGACTTCCTCGGCGCCCACCACGGCGACCGGGATGATGGGCGCGCCCGTGCGCAGCGCCACCTGCACGAAACCGCCGCGGCCGAACCGGCGCACCCGGTACCGCTCCCGGTAGGCCTTGGCCGCACCTTTGACACCCTCCGGGAAGACGCCGACCAGCTCGTCCCGCTCCAGCAGCGTGACCGCGTTCTCGGGGTGGGCGAGCACGTTGCCGGTCTTGAGCAGGAAGGGCGCGAAGCCGGGCATCGCGAAGGCGAAGTTGACGACCAGCATCCGCGCGTGGCGCGGCTGCGGGTGCTCGAGCCAGATCCCGGTGCGGATCATCGCCCCGTCCCAGGGAATGACCCCGGCGTGGTTGGCCACCAGCAGCGCGCGCCCGTCGGCGGGCACGTTCTCCACCCCTTCGGTCTCCACGCGCCAGTACTTCTGGTAGAGCCACTGGAACAGCGGCAGCGCCGACTCCGTGAAGGCCGGGTCGAAGCCGAATTCGTCCAGCGCCGGGCGCGCCACGGCCTCCCGGCGGGCAGGCCGAACTATCTGGAGAGACGCAGCCATGACCGTCGATTATGGCGAGGCGGGACGTAGCATTGCTGGCGGCCTCGCCCATGCCCTTCGACCTACAGGCCGCTCAAGACGAGTACCTCGGCTGGCTGCAGCACGAGGCGAACCGCAGTCCCAACACGGTCCGCGCCTATTCCGGTGAGCTGCGCCGCTTCGCCGGCTTCCTGGCCGGCCGCGGGCATTCGCTGCGCATGGACGACCTGGGTCGCGAAGACCTCCGCGCCTACCAGCGGCACCTCGCTCAGGCCCTGCCCGCCGCGCCCTCGCGCGCCCGGGCGCTGGTTGCCATCCGCTCCTGGCTGCGCTGGCTGGCACGGGAGGAGCTCATCGAGAAGGACCTCTCCAACCGGATCACCCTGCCCAAGCTGGAGCAGCGGCTGCCCAAGCCCATGCAGCCGGACGAGCTGGCGCGCCTGCTGGCGAGCCTGCCCCGCGACAGCCTGATCGCCAAGCGCGACCGCGCGCTGGTTTATTTCCTGATCAGCACCGGCTGCCGGATCAGCGAGGCGCTGGCGCTGGACCGCGGCGATGTGCCCCGCCAGGGGACGCGCGTGGTGGTGACCGGCAAGGGCGCCAAGCAGCGCGCCGTCTACCTCACGGAGGACGCCAAGCAGGCGCTGGAGGAGTACCTGGAGGCCCGAGAAGACCCGTCGCTGGCCCTGTTCGTGAACTACGACCGAGCGCAGGGCAAGGCCGGCGACCGGCGCCTCACCCCGGCCGGCGCGCGGCACATCGTCAAGCGCCTCCGCCGCGAGCTCGGCACCTGGTCATTCAAGTCTCCGCACGTGGCGCGCCACACGGCCGCCACCAGCCTGCTCGAGGTCACCGGCGGCGACGTGCGCCTGGTCCAGGAGGTGCTCGGGCACGCCAACCTGAACACACTGCAGGGCTACACGAAGATCGTGGACGCCCGCAAGCAGGACGCCTACCGGAAGTACCAGGATTATCTGGAGACCAAGGAAGGTGGCGCTTAGAACCAGGCTGACCGATCTGCTGGGGATCGAGCATCCCGTGGTGCTGGGCGGCATGGGGTCGGGCACCTCGCCCGAGCTGGTGGCGGCGGTCTCCGAGGCCGGCGGACTGGGCATCCAGGGCGGCGTCGGCCGCCCGCCCGAGGTCCTGCGCCAGCTGGCGGCCGAGATCCGCAGCGGCACCAGCCGGCTCTTCGGGATCAACCTCCTGCTCTTCCTGGCCACACCAGAGCACCGGGACGCCCTGCTGGAGCTGGCGCCGCCGGTGTTCTCGACCTCCTGGCCGATGCCGGAGGACGACCTGCGGCCTCTGTTCGAGCGCGCGCACGCGGCCGGCTCGCGCGTGATGCACATGGTCAACGGCGTGCCCGAGGCCGTGCGGGCGGCGGAGGCCGGCGCCGATGTGATCGTGGCCCAGGGCACCGAGGGCGGCGGCCACGTGGCGCTGATCTCGACGCTCGTCCTGACGCCCATGGTGGTGCGGGCGGTGGCGCCCCTGCCGGTGCTGGCAGCAGGCGGGATCGCCGACGGCGCCGGGCTGGCGGCGGCGCTCATGCTGGGCGCTGAAGGCGCGCTCCTGGGCACGCGCTTCCTGGCCACTCCGGAGTCGCCCTGGCCGGCGGCGTTCAAGCAGGCGATCGTCGAATCCGACGGGCACGACACGCTGCTCAGCGAGATCCCAGACATCGCCAAGGGCAACCTCTGGCCGGGGGCCTTCGACCGCGTCCGCCGCAACCGGCTGCTGGAGGACTGGCTGGGCCGCGAAGGTGAGGTCCGCCGCCACCGGACCGCGATCGCCGCCCGCATGCGGCAGGCGGTGGCGGAGAACGACGCCGAGAACGGCGAGCTCAACTTCGGCCAGGTCGCCGGCTTGATCGACGCCATCGAGCCGGCGGGCGAGATCGTCCGCCGCATCGCGGCCGAAGCGGAGCAGATCCTGTTGGAGCGCCACAAGCTCGTAACCGACACGTCGCCCGCGTAAGATATATGGCGTGCAAGACGCCGCCGCGGTCGCCAGCTTGGCCCGGGTGCTGGCGGACGAGACCCGGGTCCGCCTGCTCGACGAGCTGACAGCGGGCGAGGCCAGCGTCAGCGACCTGGCCTGCCGTCTTGGCATCGACCAGCCGCGCGTATCCACGCACCTGCAGCTGCTGCGCAGCTCGGGCCTGGTCGACGCCCACGCGCACGGCCGCGCCCGCGTCTATGCGCTGCGCGGCGAGGCGCCGGTGCTGGCGCTCTCCACCCTGCGCACGCTCGCAGGCTCGCCGGCTCCGCTGCGCAGCCGGGCCGCGGCCGCGGCCGTCCAAAAGGACGCGCCTATCCGGCGTGCCCGCACGTGTTACGACCACCTGGCGGGCGTGGCCGGAGTCCAGGTGCTGGATGCGCTGCTGGGGCGGGGCTGGCTGCGCGCGCAGGGGGAGCGCTTCGAGCTCACAGCGGCGGGCGAGGAGGGACTGGCCGCGGAGGGGATCGACCTGGCCGAGGCCCGCCGGGCCCGGCGCGCCTTCGCGGTCGGCTGCCTGGACTGGACCGAGCGCCGCGTCCACCTGGGCGGCGCGCTGGGCGCGGCCGTCCTGCGCCATCTGCTGGCCACTCGTCAGGTCCGGCTGCAGCCGGGCAGCCGGGTCGTGCACATGAAAGCGGGCGCCCTATGGACGTCCTGAGGGAGTTCTTCCGCAACGGCCGGCTGCTGACGCTGGCGCTCGGCCACTTCATGGTGGACAGCTACGTCGGCCTGCTGCCGGTCATGTTCCCGCTGCTGATCCACCGCTTCGACCTCAACCTGCGCACGGTGGGGCTGGTCACGCTCGCCTACAGCGGGATGGGGGCGATCTCACAGCCCTTCTTCGGGCTGGTCGCCGACCGCTGGGGCACGCGCTTCACCGGCCTGGCGCTGGCCTGGACGGCGATCAGCTTCGCGGCCGCCGGCTTCGCGCCCAGCTTTCCGATCCTGGTCGGGATCGCGCTGCTCTCCGGTATCGGCTCTGGCACCTTCCACCCGCTGGGCGCGGTCACGGTGCGCTCGCTGCTGCCGCCGCGCGGCCTGAACATGGCGATGTCGCTGTACGTGACCGCCGGCACCCTGGGCCTGGCTGCCGGGCCGCTCATCGGCGTGGCGGTCTTTGGGCTGGCGGGCATCCGCGGGACCGCGCTGATGCTGGTGCCGGGCGTCGTGATCGCCGCCTATCTGGTGCTCGCGATGCGCAGCCAGGCTTACGCAGTGCCCCGGCGGGCGCGTCACCGCGCGGGCCCCGCCGGCGCCCTGCCCCTGATCCCGCTGGCGGCGACCGTGGGCGTGATGGCCTCGCGCAGCTGGACCACGGTCGCACTGCAGGCCTTCACGCCGACCTGGTACCAGCACCTGGGCTACCAGCCCTGGTTCTATGGCCCGCTCGCGACCACCATCATCCTGGCCAGCGCCATGGGCGCGGTGGGCACCGGCGCGCTGGCCGACCGCTTCGGCCGCCGGGCTGTGATCGTAGGGACCATGGTCCTGAGCGTGCCCGCGGTCTGGCTGTTCGCGGCCTTTCCGGGGGTGCAGGGATTCCTGTGGGCCGTGCTGGTGGGCGGTTTGGCCGCCTCCACGGCACCGCTGATGCTGGTGCTGGCGCAGGAGCTGCTCTCGGCGCGGGCCGGGCTGGCCAGCGGCCTGATCATGGGCCTGGGCTTCGTGACCGGCGCCATCGGGGTGCCGGTGACGGGGGCCATCGCCGACCGCTTCGGCCTCCAGGCCGCGCTCTTCAGCCAGGTCCTGGTCGTGCTGGCCACGATCCCGGTCGCGCTGCTGCTCCCCAGCGAGCCCTTCCTGGCGCGGCTGCGCGAGCGTGAGGCCGCCCCGGTCGAACGGCGGGTCGAACTGGCGCCGGCCGGCGGGGGGAGCTAGCCGCTCGTCGAGATGCCTGGCGGTGGCGGCAGCGTGGTCCCAGAGGTCTGGGCCCCCACATACCAGGCGATCCACCAGGCCGCCCAGACCACGCCCAGGAGGAGCGCGATCACGGCCAGGGCTCGAATGAAGCCCATCTCAATAGCTCCAGGAGAGCCACGGGCGCGGTGACCAGGCGAAGAGCATGTCGGCTCGCTTAACGGCGCCGGCGCGGCATTCCCGCACCCTTCCGGCGCGCCAGAGGGAGTCCAGGCTGGCGCCGCCCAGGTAGACGGCGCCCAGGGCGCCGGCGTCCAGGACGAGGTCGGGCGGCCGCCCCGTCGCCTCGCAGCCGCCGTCCTCCACCCGGTAGCGCCCGCGATTCCAGGCGCAAAACTCGTCCTCCACCTCCAGCACCGCCCCCTCGCCGGAGCCGTAGCGGCGGGCGGCCAGTGCCGCCGCCACGTCGACCAGCCGGACATGCAGCCCATCGACGGGGCGCTGGCGCAGCCGCCGGGGATCGCGAAGCAGGTGCTGCAGCGGCTCGTCCCGGGGCCGGCAGTAGGCGACCAGGCGGCCCGCCAGGGCCAGGTCGAGGCAGTGCCTCCAGAGGGAGGCGTATGCGTCGGGACTGTCGGCGACCAGCTCGTGCACGGTCACCAGGTCCTCCGGCGAGCCGTCCCGCCAGCGCTGCTCGACGCTGTAGGCGGCAAAGCCGCCGTCATGGAGAGCCACGAAGATGGGCAGCTCTTCGGCGCGGTGGTAGGAGTAGTCCCACCAGGCGGCGTCGCGCGCGAGCATGCCCGGAAAGGCCGCGCACGCCCGTTCGTAGCTGGCGGCCATCGGCTCGCGCGCCTGCGGCCAGGAGGCCAGCTCGAGCCGGCCCTCGCCGCCTGGGAACCCGCCCGCGCGGGTGGGGAGGCGCGCCGTCACCATCTCGACGGCCATCCCGTAACCGAAGCCGCGGTAGATCCCGGACTCTGCCGGCTGGAGGACGGCGACCGCCACCCCCTCTTCATGCAGGCCGTCCAGGTATTCGCGCACCAACCCGCGCAGCAGGCCCCGGCCCCGACGCGTGGGCTCGACCCAGGCCGAGGCCAGGATCGAGGTCCCCACCTCGGCGCCCGGGACCGTGAGCAGGCTGGGCACGTGAGCCAGGCCGGCTACCAGCCGCTCGCCCTCGTGGCGGGCCAACAGCCGGCCGCGCGCCAGCACCGCGCGCCAGGTGCGCTGCTCGGATTCGGGCGGGCGGACCCCCCAGGCCCGCCATTCGCCCTCCAACCAGGCGTCGAGCTGGCTCACGCCGCCTAACCCGGGGTCCCCGCGAGATCGGAGATCTCGTGGGGTGGGGATGCGACACCGGCGCGGGCCAGCGCCATGCGCACGATCTTCTGCACCAGCTCGTCATAGACGAGTCCGGTCCGGGCCGCCGCCCGCGCCAGGCCGGCGTCGGTGCTGAGGTCGGGGTTCGGGTTGACGTCGACCACGAAGGGCCCGCGACTTTCATGAAAACGCACGTCGACGCGGCCGTAGTCGCGCAGGCCGATGGCCTCGTAGGCCTTGGTGGCCACCGACCGCAGGGCCTCCAGCGTCGGCGGCGGCAGCTCGGGGAAGAAGGGCGTGGTGCCGCGGAAGTCGGCGCTGCCCTCGCTCCACTTGGCCTCGAAGCCCACCACGCGCGGCCGGCCGGGCGTGAACTCCCTGAAGTCGATCTCCGACGGCGGCAGCAGGGTGGGCCGGTCGCTGGGTCCGACCAGGGAGAGGTTGAACTCCCGGCCCTCGATGAACTCCTCGACCACCGCCTCTTGCAGGTAGCGGGCGCGCACGTAGGCGATCCGCGCCTCGGCCGCGGCTTCGTCGGCCACCACGCTGTCGGGGCTGATGCCGTGGCTGGCGTCCTGGCAGCGGGGCTTGATGATGGCCGGGAAGGACAGGCCGGGCACGGGCACGCCGGCCGCCTGCAGCAGGGCCTTGGCGTGGGCCTTGTCGAGCCCGGCGCTCATGGCTTCGGGCGGGCTCCCGGTGTAGGGCAGCTCCAGCCACTCCAGCACCCAGGCCATCGCGGCTTCCATGCGCGGCTGGCCGGCAACCGACTCGACCAGGTTGAAGACCACGTCGGGACGCTGCTCGCGCAGGCGGTCGAGCACCGGCTGCAGGTCGCGGCCGACCGCCAGCCGCCATTCCGACCAGCCCGCCGCGCGCACAGCGGCCGCCACGGTCGCGGCCACCGCGTCGACGCCTTCCACGGCCAGCCGGTCGCGCTCCTCGCCCGCGACTAATGTCTGGTCGTCGTTGAATAGGATGCCGACCAGGGTCGGTGGTTCAGACACCGAGACGCTCGCGCGCGCAGGCCAGGATGCGCAGGATCAGCTCGTCGTAGCCGACTCCGAGGGGCCGCGCCATCATGGCCAGGTCGGAGACCACAGGGTGCAGACCGGGCAGCGGGTTGGCCTCCAGGAATGAGGGCTCCCCGCGGCGGTCGACCCGGAGGTCGATGCGCGCCACGTCCTGGCAGCCCAGCGCACGGCAGGCGTCCAGCGCCACCTCGGCCGCGCGAGCCGCCACCGCGGGCGCGACGCGCGGGGGGACGTGGTAGGTGACCTCCACCTCCCAGTCGTGCTTGACCTGGCCTGAGTAGAGGAACTCGTCCAGCGGCCGGCGCTGCGGGGCAACCTCCATGACCGCCAGTGGCCGGGCGCACTCGCCCGTGCCGAAGACCCCGACCGTGAGCTCGGCGCCGGGGCAGAACTCCTCCACCAGGACGGGCTGGCGGTAGCGCTCCAGGAGCTCCCCGACGACCCCTGGCAGCTCCTGCGGGCGCCGCACCAGGGACTGCGCGCCGATGCCCATGCTCGAACCCTCGTGCGCGGGCTTGGCCACCACCGGGAACTCGAGGTCGACCGGACCCGGCGCGCCCAGCACCGCGAAGTCCGGCGTGGGCACGCCCGCGCTGCGCACCAGGCGCTTGGCCGCCGCCTTGTCGAGCGTCACCGCCATGGTCAGCGGGTCGCTGTGGGTGCAGGGCACGCCGAGCATCTCGCAAGCGGCGGGGACCTGCGCCTCCCGCGAGCGGCCGCCCCGGCCCTCGGCCAGGTTGAAGACCAGGTCTGGCGCGTCCGCCAGCAGGCCTTCCAGGAGCTGGCGCCCGCCGCCCATGCGCCGGGGCCGGTGGCCGGCGGTGCGCAGCGCGGCCTCGATGGCGGCCACCGTCTTCTCGGAGTCGTACTCGGCCAGGCTGTCGGCCGGGTCGCCCGGCCGGGGGGCGAAGTCGGTGACCAGGTCGTAGGCGATGCCGATTTCGAGAGCCGGGCTCAGCGGGATGCCACGGCTCCGTGATCGGCTCGCCGCCACCAGGCCTGCCCCGATTCGGGCAGCGTGTGGATGGGGTCGTAGTAATGAAAGCGGCGGTCGAGCGCGTCGCCCGTGCGCGCCTCCAGCGGTGTCAGGTAGTTCTTGGTCCACTGGCTGATTCCGAGCTCGCGGTCGTAGTCGGTGACCTGGTGCACCCAGACCTTGCCCAGCATGGGCACGTCGCAGACCACGCGCGGTGTGGCGTAGCCCGGGAGGTAGCCCATGATGCCGCGCTGGAGGTCCTGCGCCTCCCACAGCGGAGTACGCCAGTGCTCGGTGTTGGGGACCATGTCGCACATGTAGGCGTAGTACGGCGTGATGCGCGCGTCGTCCATGAGCCTGAAGCACAGAGCGAGCAGGTCTTCCACGGTGGCGTTGACGCCACGCAGGAGCACGGCCTGGTTGCGCACGTCGCGAAAGCCGAAGTCGAGCAGGTACGCGGTCGCGCGCGCGACCAGCGGCGTCAGCTGGTTGGCGTGGTTGGCGTGCGTGTGCAGCGCGAGGTTGACGCCGCGCTGACGGGCGCGCTTGCCCAGACGCGCCAGCGCCTCCAGCACGTCCTGCTGCAGGAAGTGCTGCGGCAGCGCGACCAGGCTCTTGGACGCCAGCCGGATGTCGCGGATGTGGTCGATGTCCATGAGCGCCGCCACAAACGATTCCAGGCGCGCGATGGGCACGTTGGCGATGTCGCCGCCGGAGACCACGACGTCGCGCACGCTGGGTGTGTCGCGCAGGTAGTCGAGAATCGCCAGCTCGCGCTCGGCCCAGCGCGTGCGGAACGCGTACTTGTCGACCTGCGCGGTGCTCGGGCCGACCAGGTCCATGCGGGTGCAGTGGCCGCAGTACTGCGGGCAGGTCGCCACGACTTCCGCCAGGACCTTGGTCGGATAGCGGTGGGTCAAACCTTCCACGGCCCACATCTCGGCCTCGTGCAGGCTGTCGCGCATCGCATATGGATGGCTGGGAAACTCAGCGCAGCGTTCCGACAGCGCGGGCAGCATGTATCGGCGCACGGGGTCGCGGCGCAGGTCGTGCTCGTCCATCGTGTTGAGCATCTGCGGCGGGACCAGCATGGTCATGGTGGCCCGCTGCAGGACGTCCTGGGCGATGTCCTCGGCGAGGTCGTCAGTCAGCCGCTTGCCGAAGACTTCGCGCAGTCCGCGCACATCCTTGACGCTGTGGAGCCTCTGCCAGCGCGCGCTCTCCCATTCGGCCGGGTTGACGTCGCGGAATCCGGGCAGCCGGTGCCAGTCCGGCTCGCTGAAGGTTTTGGCTGGCGGGTAGCGGAACGGTTGTGGGCCTGGAGGCTCCTCGCTTTCGATTTCCCGAATGCTGTCCGCTCCGCCTGCCATCCTGACCTCCGGTTGGTATTAGGCCCTGGGGGCCCGGGACATTGTGACGAACTGGAACCTCACGTCAAGCGGATAAGGGAAGATCAGCGCATGTCGCTGCCCGCCAGCCGGCCTGGGCGCGAGCTGGCAGGCTCTGCCGCGGCCGCCATCCTGGACGGCTTCGAGCGCTATCGCACGCGTTTCAGGGAGGTCACGCGGCGCGCCGGAGGCCGCTTCGACAGCCGCGATTGGAAGGGCGCGCTGAACGACGCAACGGCGCGACTCGACCTCTATGGAGAGGTGGTGCAGGAGGTCGAGAACGAGGTGCGGCGGCTGCTCTGGACGAGCCTGCGCGAGACCGTGATCTGGGCCGAGGTCAAGGCCGCCTACTCCAGCTTGATCGCGGGCCGCCCGGACTGGGAGGTGGCGGAGACCTTCCTCAACTCGGTGACCCGGCGCATCTTCGCCACCGCGGGCGTGGAACCGGATATCGAGTTCATCGACTCCGACTTCGACCCGCCCAGGCCCGAGCCCCCGGAATCGCTCTGCCGCCAATACCAGGGCACCAGCCTGTCGAGGGTGCTGGCCGCCATCCTGAGCGACGCCTGGTTCGCGGCTCCGTGGGAGGATCGGGAGCGCGATATAAGCCTGGCCACGAGCTCCCTGCGCGCTCAGCTCGACGCGTTGGGGGCTGCCGAGGACACGCTGCGCGGCGCCGAGATCATGGCCGCGCCCTTCTTTCGCCGCAAGGGTGCGTACCTGGTCGGCCGCCTGATCGCGGACGCGGGCTACCGGCCGCTGGTGCTGGCCGTGCTGCACACCGAACGCGGGCTGCGCGTCGACGCGGTGCTGACCGACGTCGACCACGTGAGCGTCCTCTTCAGCTTCACGCGCTCGCATTTCCACGTCGACCTCGATCCGCCGTACCAGGTCGTGCGCTATTTGAAGCGATTGCTGCCACGCAAGCCGGTCGCCGAGCTGTACATCGCGCTCGGCTACCACAAGCACGGCAAGACCGAGCTCTATCGCGACCTGCTGCACCACCTGCGCGAGAGTGACAGCCGCTTCGAGGTCGCGCCCGGCGTGCCGGGCATGGTGATGGTCGTCTTCACGATGACTGGTTACGACGTCGTCTTCAAGCTGATCCGCGACCACATCCCGGCCATCAAGCCGGTCACGCCGCTGGCCGTGCGCAACAACTACCAGCTTGTGTTCCGCCACGACCGCGCCGGCCGCTTGGTCGAGGCGCAGGAGTTCGAGCACTTGAAGTTCGAGCGCACCCGTTTCGGCCAGGACCTGGTCGCGGAGTTCCTTCGCGACGCGGACCGCACCGTGAGCGTGCGCGACCAGGAGGTGGTCGTGCACCACGCGTATGTCGAGCGGCGCGTGGTTCCGCTCGACGTCTATCTGTCCGTTGCAGAACCGCCCGCGGCGCGCGCCGCGGTCATCGACTTCGGGCAGGCCGTCAAGGACCTGGCGGCCAACGGCATCTTTCCCGGCGAGCTGCTGCCCAAGAATTTCGGAGTCACCCGCAACGGGCGCGTCGTGTGCTACGACTACGACGAGCTCGGGTTGCTCACCGACTTCACATTTCGCGCCATGCCCGCGGCGCAGCACGACGACGACGACCTGGACTCAGAGGCGTGGTTCGGCGTGGGGCCGCGCGACGTCTTCCCCGAGGAGTTTCCACGCTTCATGGGCCTGCCTGCCGAGCACCAGCAGGTCATGAACGAGGTCCACTCAGACCTCTACGGGGTCGATTTCTGGCACCAGATGCAGTCCCAGATCGAGCAGGGCGAGATCATCGACATCTTTCCCTACCCGCCGGCCACGCGCCTACTCGATCACGTGCCCGGCCAGGAAAAGGCCGAGGAAAAGAGCCTGCAGTCCTGAGCTGATCGCCAGCAGCGGCACCTCCAGCCAGGCCCGGCCCTGGAGCCGGCGCGCGGCGTAGAGGAAGGCGGGCGCCGCCACCACCAGGAAGCGGCCGGCGCTCTGCAGGTAATAGGGCCCGGTCACGATCGGTGAGCCGACGCTCAGGTAGATCAGCGCCGCCATGTAGATCGTGAAGCTGAGGGGCTGCCGCCGCAGCGCGAACAGGGTGAGCAGCGCGAACAGGAGCACGGCTGCCACCTCCGCCGTCTGCACCCAGCGGGTTTCGTCGAGGAGGGGCAGTCGCAGGATCCGGGCTGCGGCGCGCGGCAGCACCGTCACGGGATCGATCGGCTGCCGGTGCCAGGCGCGCGACTGCTCTTTCAGGAAAAGCAGCGGATCGCCGAAGCGGCGCCAGAGATAGGCGGCGTAGAGCGCCACCGCTGCCGGCACCGCGCCGGCCACGGGCAGCGTCCAGCGGTTCCACCAGCCGCGCTGCCGGCCCAGCTCCCAGAGCAGGGGGAGGATCAGGATCACGGCCGTGACCCGGGTCAGCGCGGCCAGGAAGGCGAGTCCGGCAGCCGGACCCCAGCGCCCGCGCCGCGCCATGGCCAGCGACCAGACGGCGAAGGCCGCGAAGGGACCCTCCGTGTAGGCCGCGGCCAGGTAGAAGGCGAACGGGTAAGCCAGGAACAGCCGCGCGGCACGCCGGCCGACCGTGTCGCCGGCCTCCCGAGCGCCCAGCGCTACCACGCCGGCGATCGCCGCCAGCCCGCCGGCGTTGGCCAACATGAGCCCTCCCGCCAATCGGAACTGATCGCCGGCGACCGCGGCCACGGCCGCCATGGCGGCCGGATAGAGCGGGAAGAAGACAGTGGCCGCAGGCTCGAAATAGCCCCGCCGTGAGATCTCCAGGTACCACCCGGTGTCCCACTGCCGCCACCTGTCGAGCAGCGTCGCGGGATCATGACGGCCGTGCGCGAAGCCGACCGCGACCGTGATCGCCACATAGGCAACGCGCGTGACCGCGAACGCGATAAGGGCCCAGATCCAGGGCCGGCGCCGAGAGCTAGCCGGTCGGGCTACTCGTCCTCGATCTGGTTGTACATCAGGCTGATCTTCATGGGGAGCCGCTCGTGTGAATTCTGAATTGGAGTAACCGATCTGAGTGCAATTGCCTCCATAACAGCTCAATCTCAGTCTCGCGATTGCAACGCGGAGAGCCTGCTCGCACTATGCGGTCACCTGATCACGTGCAACACCCGAGCCGCCCGCATCTCGGCTGAAGGTGATCCGCCACGGACCCCGGATTCTGGCGTCCGCGTGCGCGAACCGGATCGTCCTGGCGGGCTGATTCGGGACCTGCACGCTAAGCATGCCGCCTGGGTCAGGGAACGGATAGGACATGGCGACCCCGACGCCATCGACGTAGACCTGGCTCGGGCGGACGAACCGCCGAACCCGGCTTTCGCTCATAGAGCGGAACTGGACCCGCATGGGGTAGTGCTCCGCCATCCGTCCGGTCGCGACCTCGCAACGCTCGATCACGATTCGATATCGGCCCAGCGCCAGTTCCTGTCCGACCGCACTAGCGTCGAATTCGACGGGGTCCGTGATCTCGGTGACCATGATCCATGGCACTTCAAGCGCGAAGGCAGATGCACCTGGGTTGACCGCTGGGAACAGGACAACCTGCTCTCGGCCGGACGGATCGGGACGCAGGCCGCGGTCCTCCGCCTCGCTGTAGGAGTTCCCAAGATCGTCGGTCAGCTGCAGCGGAGCACCTGGCGGCCGGCGAGGGCCCACGTCGGTGGCAAGCCCACGGATGAACCGGATCGGCGGCCGGCCGCTGACCAGAAAGCGAAGGACCGTCCTGTCAGAGTCGAATACGACGCGGCTGAGCTCGACGGTCACACCATTCCTGGTCACCCGCTCAGACGATGTCCGCTTAGCTGTGCGCGCCAGCTTGCCTACCGGCTTGATGCGAACCTCCGCCGACCATGACCCAAGGTCGCCCGACAACCGAACGGTGAGCGAGCGAACCCGGCCTTCGATCGGCGGGAATGTCATTCGGAGCTGCGATTTCTTGCCGAGGAGCATGGACATCCCGCGGCTGTGCTGAACGTTTCCGCCGGCTTCGATCTCGGCGACGACCGTGGGGCCTCGGTGCAAGCCCGACATGGGCCGGATCTCCTTCTCAATGTCCAGATCCACGTCGACCTCAGTCGCGTCGGTTGATCCAAGGACCCGGGTCACGGTGAAGGCTGCGCCTCCCCTCCGGACGGTGACGGGCCGGGTCTCCCGGAAGCCGCCGCGCGCGGCACGGAACCCATAGCCAGGCACGTAGAGGACCTCTTGGCGCTGCCTTTTGGCGGCGGCCGAGTAAGGCTCGCCCATTGTGGACGCGAGGTCGCGAGCCGCCTTCTTGAACGCCTTGTTCTCGGGCATCGGAAACCTCCAGTTGCCGGTCGCGCCCCGGCCGCGATTCAGCTCTGAGATCTCCAACCGACTCGATTGGCTCCGGGGCTAACCCCCTTCGCGTCCGCCGGGCTAGCCGGGGATGGCATCGGCAACGCTGGGCGTCGGAACCGCGCCGCTGCCTGAATTGTGAAACAGAGACCAGTACGTAGACATCCTCAGTCCGAGCCGTCGCCAATCAGCCGCTCCAGCTCTGGGACAGGTCGCGCTCGGCGCAGCGCTTGCACGACGGATAGCGCGGTCACGCCCCGTATGGGATTGCCCGCCAGCGCGCGCGAGATAGTGCCCTCGCTCACACCCGCTTCTCGCGCCAAACGTCGTTGGTCCCAGCCGCGAATCGCCGCCTCGTGGCGCAACCGATCTGAGCTGACGCGAATCACCGACGGCCCCTAAACCAGCCGCAGCCGCTTGTTGGCGACTAGTTTTGAGAAGGTCTGGCCTCGGCCCTCGATGTATGTCTTGACCCGAGCCGAGGCCAGGCCCAGCGCGCGATCGTAGTCGCGCACCCCGACAAGGGCGGCGTGGGAGGTTAGGTAGCCGGAGAGCCCGCGCACAAGCACCAACTCTTGTCGTTCCCGGTAGCGGCGGCGCAGGACCCCCTGGACCGGCACGCCGAATGATTGCCAGGCCAGCTGCTCCCAGCGCTGATCGAGCGCCCAGCGATCGCGTTCCTTCGTTTCGCCCACCACGCGCAGCGAGAGCCAACGCATCGCGTAGTTCCAAAGGTCCTGGCGGCAGGACAGCACCTCACAGACGGCGGCCAGGTTGAAGTCTCCGACGACCCCCCGCCGGAACTGGAACTCAAGGCGCCACACGGGCAATGCCGGCTCGTAGCGCTGGCCCCAGACCCCATGCATCCAGTCTTTGCCGGACTGCGTGATCTCGTGGGACTTTTCGTACAGGCGCGCCACCAACTGGTCGCGCCCGAACCGGAAACCCGAGAACCGTCGGCCGGCCTGGTGTCCTTGGACCGGCTCGAAATAGACCTCGTTATGGACGCTGCGGGTGACAAAGCGGTCCATATCGCTGGCGACGGGCTCCCAGCCCTGGAAGTCCGTGTAGAGGTCGATGCGGGATACGGTCGCCGGCTTGGCTGGGGTCATCAAGCTGGCCCTGACGAAAGCATCGACCTCCGCGGCGGCGGCCTCCGGCCCTCGCGAGTGCAGGAACAGGCTGCTCAGCCGCACGTACACGGGCGGGACGTGCTCGCTGCGGGCGACATGGAGCTCGAAGTCGTTGCAGTGGATCCAGTACCGGTAGAAGCCCCAGCCATACGGCTGTACGACGGTGGCCCTTCCCTCCTCGAATGAGATCGGGACCGGGTCCGATGCTGCCTGGGCCTCTGACTTCAGAGCCTCAAACGCGTCGAGAAGCCCTTCCTCGACCTTGCCGCTGAACGACAAGTAGAGCGAGTCGACGCCGCAGGCGAGGGTGCGCATCGCTGTCACTAAGTCCCCGCCGTGCGGTTTCGCGGCCCTGTGTCACGTGCTCCGGGCCGCCAGCAGAGCCGGCCGTCAGCGCCGGCAACCTCCTCGCTGTGCCGGATCGCGAAGAACCGAACAGGCAACCGGGCCCTCTCCCCATGCGACGACGGGCCCGGTTTGGA
>DASUVY010000131.1:0-10871 GCA_036378695.1 Candidatus Dormiibacterota bacterium | reverse complement strand
TCCAGCCCCCGGCTCCCACCGCGTTGCCGTCGATCAGAAGCTCGGCGGCGTTGCCGCCGGGCGCGGTGACGGCCAGCACGCCGAGCCTGGGCTGCAGCGTGGTGCTCACCGCCAGCCGCTGGTTGCGGACCAGGCTGAAGGCTTGCGACCAGGGCACGTAGATGGGGGAGTCGACCGCCACCACGTGGTCGCCGGCCAGGACGGAGACAACGCAGGGTGTCGCCGGGCAGCCCGGGATGGGCGCCCCGTCCAGCGTGGGCGCCACGCCCGCCGGCGAGGTGGCGAGGTCGAGGACGCCGAACTGGCGCGCCGCGATCGGCGCCAGCTGCTCAATGTGGTCGGCCGCCAGCTCCACCCGGCTCTGCCAGCCGTCGTGTTCGGGCGCCACGACTGTGACCTCGGCCAGCCCTGGATGCAGTCCGGTCAGCCAGAAGAAGCCGTCGGCGTCGGTCACCGTCTGGCCGCTGGTCCGCCCGGTCAGAGCTCGGGCCGCGATCCAGGCTCCGGCCACGCCGTTCCCGGCTTCGTCGACCACCCGTCCCTGGACGATGGGTGCGCGCTGGAGCACCAGCGAGCCCGAGCCCTGGGCCTGGCGCGAGATGAAGCCGGGCGCGCTGACCTCGACCGCGTAGCCCTCTATCCGGTAGCCGCCGGCCAGATGGAAGCTGCCGTCGTCGGCGGTGTGGGTGCCGGTGTCACCGCCGGCGACCAGCGTCACCTCAGCGTCCGGCACCGGCCGGCCGTGCACGTCGACGACCCGGCCCGAAACCCGCACCGGCGTGACCATGAAGCCGGTGGCACCGACCATGGCCGTGGCGCAGATCAGGCCGAGGAGAGCGCGTCCAATGGAAAGACCCCCTGCCCGCATCCTGCGCATGTTGTACGGCCGACAACCCTAAAAGGTTTCAGTGCTTATGTCAGCGATGTGTAAAAGTCGGAGGCGGCGGCGCCGGCACTCGACCCCGCGCCTCCGCGTCAGGCGCCTGGCGGCGCTCCAGCTCCAGCCGCAGGCTCTCCTCGCCTCGGGCCATCGCCCAGCGGTGGTTGGCGGCCAGCACCGGCTTCATGACCGGCGAGAGGATCCGCAGCAGAGGCTTGCGAGCCTCGATGCGCCAGTCGTAGCGGATGTCGCACCACTCGCCGTCCTGGGTGAAGGTCCAGACCCCGCTCCCTTCGAAGTCGCCGTGCGCGACCAGCGAGAACCCGTGCGGCCGGCGGTTCTCCGTCACCGTGAACGTCCAACGCAGGGTGTAGGGGAGCCAGCCCTTGGTGTAAAGGGCGATCTCGCGGCCGACGCCCGTATCGGGGTCGCCGGGCTGCAGCTCGGTCACGTCCAGGTAGACCGACGGCCACCAGCGCTTGAGGGCGAGGGCGTCGGAGAGGACCTCGCTCACCTCCTCGCAAGTCGCCTTGACCCGCCAGCGGGAGACGAAGTCGTAGTGGCTGAACATCAGGCCGCGGCGTGCGCCAGGCGCGGCGCCGGCAGCAGTCGCAGGCGCATCAGGACTCCCATGAGAAGCGCCACCGAACCGTCGATCACGCAGTAGCCGCCCGCGATGGCCGAGGGCGGGTTGCCCGAGGGCAGGTGAGTCCAGGGCGCGGCCGGCACCCAGGCCCAGTCACCGAACAGCGTCCCGGCCAGCTCCAGGTCGGTGGTGGCCAGGAAGATGGTCGCGAAGAGCGCGTAGCGCGGCGAGCGCAGGATCGCGAAGGCGAACAGCGGTAGGCAGGCCGCCCCCTGCAAGTCCCAGCGATGTGTCAGCAGTGGGAGCACGGTCACACCCGCCAGCGCCCAGGTGGCGCAGCCCGCCAGCACCACGTAGGCCGCGCGGCGACCGTAGCGCTGGAACACGGGCGTGGCGCCGGCGGTCAACCCGAACCAGTACACCAGCCCGTGGCCGGGCGGGACGTACAGGGGCAGGTTGTGCCAGCGGTAGCGATAGACGCCCCAGACGAGGGAGCCGAAGACCTCGAAGCCCGTCGCCACCAGCACGCACAGCCAGACCTGGCGGCGCGCCGCCGGGTCCACGCGCCGCGTGCACAGGAAGAGCAGGAACAGGGTCAGCAGTCCCAGCCCCGCCTGCTGCCAGCCCGCCGTGACGCGAGAGTCGGCGAAGAGCACCAGCGGCGTGTAGACGAGGAGGTAGAGGTGCAGCCAGTAGGGCCGCAGGCGTGCGAGCAAGGCCGCGAAAAAGGTTAGCGGGGGAGCCGACCGGGGCTCCCCCGCGGGGTGATTACGCGCCGCGGCCGCTGATGATCGAGCCGAACGGCTCCCAGTGGTCCTTGTTCCACTTCTCGAGCTGCCCCTGGGCAATCGGGAAGTGGTCCGTGGCGGTGGTCTGGATGGTGATGCCCGGCAAGGTCAAGGGGTTGTCGGTTTCCTTCAGGCCCTTGGCGGCGATGTCCATCACGTTCTTGCGGGTGAGGTTGCTACCCGCCTTCTTGAGCACGTCGACCATGGTGTAGGCGACGGCCATGCCGAAGACGCAGAAGCCGTCAGCCCCGGTGGCGTCGCAGGGCGGCGAGGCGAGATCACCGCCGTACTTCTGCATGATGGTCTTGAAAAGCTGGACGCCCGCATCGCTGCCCCACTTGGTGGTGTCGAGCGGATCCTTCAGGTAGACGGCCGAGATCATGCCGTCCATGGCGCTCGAGCTGCCGCCGAGCTGGGTGGAGACCTGCTTCCAGACCGAGGTCGGGTTGGCGACCGCGTTCATGTAGAACTTCGGCTTCCAGCCGGAGGTGATTGCGTTGACCACGGCGCTGGCCGCGTAGGCCGGCGTGGTCACCACGTAGAAGGTGTCGGCGCCGGTGGCCTTGAGCTTGGCCACCTGCGAGCTCATGTTGGTCGGGTCACCGGCGTTGTAGGTGGCGGTGCCAACGATCATGCTGTCGGCCTTGCCGCCGAGCCCGGCCTTCAGGCCATTGACATAGTCCGTCCCGTAGTCGTCGTTCTGGTAGAGGATGCCGATCTTGTCGTTGGGCTCGTTCTGGAGGATGTATGCCGCGTACATGCGAGCCTCAGACCCGTAGTTCAGCTGCCAGCCCAGCGTCCACGGGTACTGCGAATAGTCCTTGCCCCAGTGGTCTGAGCCGGTGGACACGAAGAGCTGCGGGATCTGCTGGCTGTTCCAGTAATCGCGGACGGCCAGGTTGGTGGGCGTGCCCAGCTGTCCGAAGTCGAGGAAGACCTTGTCCTCCTCGGCCAGCTGGCGCGCCTTGGCCGGGGTGTTGGCCGGGCTGTAGGCGTCATCGAGGACGTCGAACTTGATCTGCCGGCCGTTGACCCCGCCCTTCTCCTTGTTGACGTAGTCGAAGTAGGCCGTCATGCCCTTCGGGATGGAGTAGTAGGCGGACGCCGTCCCCGAGGCCGGGAAGATGCCTCCGAGCAGGATCTGGTTGCTCGTTATGCCAGGGTCGGTCTTGGTTGGACTGTTGTTGGCCTGCTGCGAGCCGCAGGCGAGCAACGCCATCGACCCCGCGGCGAGCAGCGCCGCGACGCGCCGAGTTCCAATCATTACTCTCCTCCGTCTGAAGTGGGTCCGCGCCCGATTGAGCGCGGAAAACAAGGATTTACCAATACCCGGGGCTGGTCAAGTGGCGATCTGGTCAGCTTCGGCCGGCGTCGCCTCCAAAGCACCCGTCGTCTGGGACGCTTCCTGACGGCGTCCCCGCAGCGTCAGCAGGCCGCGCCGGAGCAGACCGGCGATCCCGTTGGGCGCCAGGAAGACCACCACGATGAGCAGCGCGCCGAAGGCCAGGTCGGGCTTGGAGTTGACCGCCTTCTCGGCGACATAGGGCAGCCAGACCACGAGCAGAGCGCCGAACAGCGGGCCCCAGATGTTGGCCAGGCCGCCGATCACCATCGCCACCAACAGCTGCAGCGACAGGTTCAGGTTGTAGCTGTCGGGGTTGACGTAGGCGAAGTCGATCACCAGCAGTGAGCCCGCCACCCCGGCGTAGAGGGCGCTGATGCCGAAGGCCAGCGTCTTGTAGTAGGCCAGCCCGATGCCGTTGGCCGCGGCCGCGGTCTCACTGTCGCGGACGGCCATCCAGGCCCGGCCGGTGCGGCCCCGCAGCAGCAGCCAGGCCGGCACGAAAAGCAGGAAGAAGACGATCCAGCCCAGGAAGTACAGCCACTGCTCGTTGCTGAGCGGGATGTCGAAGGGTGGCGTGACCGCCTTGAAGCCGACGCCCAGGTGGCCGCCGGTGAACTTGTCGTAGTTGTTGAGCACGGGCGTCACCGAGAGCGCCAGTGCAAAGGTGGCCAGCGCCAGGTAGATGCCGCGCAGGCGCAGCGCCGGGATGCCCACCAGCAATCCGACCAGGCCGGCCAGCAGGCCGCCGACCGGGATGGTCAGATAGACGGGCCAGCCCGCCCGCGCGGTGAGCAGCGCGGTGGTGTAGCTGCCGATGGCCATGAAGGCGCCGTTGCCGAGCGAGATCTGGCCGCTGTAGCCGGTCAGGATGTTGAGCCCGACCACGGCCACGGCGTAGGCCGCGACCTGGGCGAACATGAAGGTCTGGAACTGGTCGGTGACGTTGGGGACCACGAGCAGGAGGGCCACACCAACGACGCCGATCGCCCAGTTCAGGTAGTCGCGTCTCATCCGGGATCCCCGCAAAATCGCAGATTTTGTGGGGTGGTCATACGCGGCGCGTCTCAGGCCGCCCGAGGAGGCCGGCCGGCCGAACCAGCAGCACCACCACGATGATCAACAGCGCGAAGGGGGTGCGCAGGTTCTCGCCACCGGGGACGTAGGTGCCGACCACGGCCAGCAGGATTCCGATCAGGAGCGCGCCCACCACGGCGCCGAGGGGGCTCTCGATGCCGCCCAGCACCGCCGCCGCGAAGGCGAAGAGCAGGACCGACTGCATCATGTTGGGGTCGAGGAAGACGACGGGGGCGACGAGGATTCCGGAGACCGCGCCGACCGCCGCCGAGAGGCCCCAGCCCAGCGCCAGCATCCAGCTGGTGCGCACCCCGACGAGCCGGCTCGACTCCGGGTACAACGAGGCCGCGCGCATGGCCAGGCCCAGCTTGGTGTATCGGAAGAAGAGCGCCATGGCGGCGAGGATGATCATGGTCACGCCGATGATTCCGAGGTCGGTGTAGTTGAAGGAGACGCCGCCCACGTTGACCGCGCTCTGCGGGAAGGGGCAGCAGAAGGTCTTGAACACGTAGCCCCAGTTGAAGCCGGCCAGGCCGTTGACCATCGAGAAGAGGCCCAGCGTCACGATCACCAGCGTCAGCAGGGGCGCCCCTTCGAAGGGCCGGATCAGTACCCGCTCGATCAGGATGCCGAGCCCGAAGGAGGCCACCACCGCCACGATGGAGCCGATCCAGAAGGCGCCGGCCACTCCCAGGTGCACGCCGTTGAACCCGAGCTTGGCGCCCACCAGCCCAAAGTCGCCCCCTACCAGCGCGTAGGCGATGTAGGTCGAGAACATGGCCATCTCGCCCTGCGCGAAGTTGGCGACGTCCATGGCCCGGTAGATGAGGACCAGCGCTAGCGCCAGAGTGGCGTAGACGGCGCCGGCGCCGGCGCCGGACACGATCTGCTGGATCAGCGCCGTGAAGCTGAAGCCGGCCAGGAGGAGATCCATCGGTCAGTCGCCCAGGTAGGACTTGCGCACGGACTCGTGGCGGGCCAGCTCGGACGCCGAGCCCTCGAGCACGATGCGTCCCACCTCCAGCACGTACGCGTGGGCCGCGATCTTGAGCGCCAGGTTGGCGTTCTGCTCGACCACCAGCGTGGACAGCTTCTCCTCGCGGTTGATGGTGGCGATGATCTCGAAGATCTGGCGGACGATGAGAGGGGCCAGCCCCAGGGAGGGCTCGTCGAGCAGCAGCAGGCGGGGCCGCATCATGAGCGCGCGGCCGATGGCGAGCATCTGCTGCTCGCCGCCCGACAGCGTGACGGCGACCTGCTGCCGCCGCTCCCGAATCCACGGGAAGTACCCGGTGACGCGGTCGAAGTCGCGCTTGATGGCTCCGCGGTCACGGCGCATGTAGGCGCCCATCTGCAGGTTTTCCCAGACCGTGAGCTGCGTCATCGTGCCGCGCCCCGAGGGCACGTGGGCGATGCCCAGCCGCGCCACCTCTTCGGGCCGCCCGTTGGTGATGTCCCGGCCGTCGAACGAGATTCTGCCCTGGGTCTTGACCATGCCCGAGACCGCGCGCAGCGTGGTCGTCTTGCCGGCGCCGTTGGCGCCCAGCAGGGCCACGATGGAGCCTGACGGCACGCTCACCGAGACGCCGTGCAGTGCCCGGATGGGGCCGTAGCTGGCGTGCACGTCGCGGAGCTGGAGGAGGGCCTGCCCGTTGCGGCCGGCGACCTCAGGCGGCGCCATTCTCCTCCTGGCCCAGGTAGGCCTCGATCACGGCCGGGTTGCTGCGCACCTCCTGCGGCGTGCCGTCGGCGATCTTGCGCCCGAAGTCGAGGCAAACGACCTGGTCCGAGACGCGCATGACCAGGCTCATGTGGTGCTCGACCACCAGCACGGTCATGCCCAGCTCGCTGTGGATCTTGCGTATGAGGTTGGCCAGGGAGAGCACCTCGTCGTGGTTGAGGCCGCCCGCGGGCTCGTCGAGGAGGAGCAGCCGCGGCCTGGAGACGATGGCACGTGCCAGCTCGACGGCCTTGAGCGTTCCGAAAGGCAGCCCCGCAACCGGCTTGTCAGCCACCGCGGACACCCCGGCGAAGGCCAGCGCTTCGCGCGCGCGCTTCTCTGCTTCGCGTTCCGCGCGGAAGGTGAAGGGCAGCCCGAGGGCGGCGAACAGCGCGTACCAGCGGCCGACTCCGCCGATGTTGATGTGGTCGCCCACCAGCACGTTCTGGAGCGCGGTCATGCGCGGGAAGAGCTCGACGTTCTGGAAGGTGCGCGCGATGCCCTTGCGCACGATCACGTGGGGCGGATCGCCGAGCACGCTGCGGCCTTCGAAGAGGATGTCCCCGTCGTTGGGCTGATAGATGCGCGTGATGCAGTTGAAGAGCGTGGTCTTGCCCGCACCGTTGGGTCCGATGAGGCCGACGATGGCGCCCTTACGGACGTCGAAGGAGACGTCGTCGAGGGCCACGATGCCGCCGAATCGAATGCCCACATTCCGGACCGAGAGCAGCGCTTCGGCGGGAGCGGTGGCCACCGACGGCTAAATATGGGTGAGGGAGCCTACCTCGTCAATCGCCCGGCTCGGGGAGGTCGAGCGGATCGTCGCCCGCCATCGGCCTGAGTGGAGCCACCTCCCCGCTCGCGGGGAGGTCCCTCCGCGGAGCGGAGGGGGTGGGGACGGTGCTCTCGGCCGCAGGCGGGGGGAGGGGGTCAGGATCGGTCCCCGCCGGATGCGCGCTCCGGTGCACGACCCGGGCCGCGGGCACCGGAGCCGGCCGGGGCGTCCTGTTACCGCTCCAGATCCAGAACCCGGCGCCGCCCAGCGCCGCCAGCACCAGGAGGAGCGGGAAGAAGACGAACGGCGGCTCCAGCAGGACCGAGACTGCGCTGACGGGCCGCGACTCGGGCACCGGGGCCACGGTGGGCGCCGGGGTGGGCGCGCTGCTGGGCAGGGGTGTCTGCTGGGGCGTCGGAAGGGCCGAGGGCGTCGGCGTGGGCGCGGCAGTGAGCACGAAGTTGGCGCAGCGGGGACCGGGGTTTTTCTCATCGGCGCAGACCGTGTGGCTGGTCCCAGGGTCGCCACCTTGTGCGGCGACGTCCACCTTGAAGCTGCCCTGGGCGTCCGCGGTGGCGGCGCCGAGGCCTTTGTCAGGCGAGTCCCAGAAGAGGTTGACCTGCTCGCCGGGCCGGAAGGCGCTGCCCGAGACCGTGATCTTGCCGCCGGGCGGGCCGAGCGTGGGATCGAGCGAGACCTGCCCCACGCTGGGTGTGGGTGTGGGCACCGGAGTGGGGGTGGGGGTCGCTGCAGGGCTGGCCGTGGTGGTCGCGGTCGCGGTCGGTGACGGCGCTGCCCCGACCGAGAGCAGCCACGCCGCGGGCAGGAGAAAGAGCAGGCGGGAATTCAACGTCGGGGCATCCTACTGAAGGGGTAACTGCGATTTGCAGATAAGGGCTACACCGGTGGCCAGGGCACCGACCAGGCCGAGCCAGGTTCCGGGAAGCGCCAGCCCGGCTGAACGGCGGCCTCCAACCGGCGGCGCAGGGCCCGCACCTCGCGCGCCGCCAGCAGGTCGCGCAGCGCGTCGCCCAGCGGGCAACCGGGGTCCAGCGCGCCCAGCACCCGCGTCACGTCCTGGCGCAGGCGTCGCGGGGCCGGCCGCCCGGCGAAGTCCCAGATCACCGTGCGCAGCTTGTCCTCGACGTGGAAGGTGAGGCCGTGGTCGATCACCCAGACCCGCCCCTGCGCGTCGGTCAAGCAATGGCCGGACTTGCGGTCGGCGTTGTTGGCGAGGACGTCGAACAGCCCCACCTCCTGCCAGGTCGACTCCGGCACCCCGGGCGCGTTGAGGTAGTGCCGGTCGGCCTGGGCCTCCACGAAGAGCTGGAGCGCGCCCACGCCGTGTGGCGCGGACTCTCGGACCACGGTCGGGGGGATCCGCGGCCAGCCCAGCTCCCGCGCCAGCAGGTAGGAGGCGAGCTCGCGCCGGTAGAGGGTGCCGGTCGGGAAGTCCCACAGCGGCGATTCCCCGGCCGCAGGCTTATAGACGGCGAGCAGCTCCGGCGACGGCCCCAGTCGGGCCAGGAAGGTGTAGTTGCTGGACCGGCGCAGCACTCCCAGCAGCTCGATCTCGGGCAGCTCCTGGAGCTGCCGCTCGGATTCAGAAAATCGGGCGGGATCCATTGGATGCCGGACAAGGATGCCCGGCCGGGTCCATGGGCAAACCGCAGTAGGTGCAGACGGGCCGGCCCGAGCTGAGCACCTGCTCGGCCTGGCGCGAGAAGGCGCGCACCCGGTCGGCCCCCGCCCAGAAGCGGGCGGTGGCGGCGTCATCCGTCTCCTCGCCCTCCGGGACCTGCTCCCGAGCCACGATCACGAACAGCTTCCGGCTTTCGTGGTAGCCGAGCCCCAGCTCGCCGATGGTCCAGTCCTCGCCCTGCACCTCGGGGGTCTTGCGGGCCGGGGTGGGGTCGAAGGCTGACCCCAGCCCCTGGGTCTCCAGGAGCTGCTGGATGCGGGCGACCAGGCCCTGGATGTGGAACTTCTCGCAAGCCAGGGTGGCGCGCTCACCGGCCCCGCCGGCGAGCAGGAAGAAGCGACGCTGCCCGGGTTCGCCGACGGCGGCGACGGCCAGCTCGTCGACCGGGTCGAGCTCGAAGTTGCGGCCCACTTCTAGCAGGCCGTTGAAAAAGGTTTTCGCGCCTTTGGCGCCGTCGGCGCTACGGGGCCCATGCGGCCCATCTTCGGGCTTATTTCCTGCGCTCCTCGCTTGCGCCTCGTTCGGATGCGCGCGCTGTGGTGCTCGGAAATGCGCCCGAATCTGGGCCACCTGGTTCCCCGAATCGCTCGACGACCCTTTTTCAACACCCTGCCTAGATTCTCCCGTTTCAGCCTTCCGGGCCGTGGGAAAGGTCAAGTGAGAAATCAACCGGGGCCCGAGGCCCCAGAACCGGAGGAACAGATGCCTAAGACAGTGGGAATCGACCTCGGGACCACCAACTCCGTGATCGCGGTCATGGAGGGTGGCGAGCCCGTCGTGATTCCGAACGCGGAAGGTTCGCGGACGACCCCGTCCGTGGTCGCCTTCACCAAGGGCGGCGAGCGCCTGGTGGGCAACCTCGCCCGGCGCCAGGCCGCCGTCAACCCTCAGAACACCGTTTACTCGATCAAGCGCTTCATGGGCCGCAAGTTCGGCGAGGTGGAGTCCGAGCGCAAGATCGTGCCCTACAAGGTCAAGTCGGGCAAGGACGACCGGGTGGTCGTCGAGGTGCCGAACGCCAGCAAGGAGTTCACGCCCGAAGAGATCTCGGCCATGATCCTGCAGAAGCTCAAGGCCGACGCCGAGGCCTACCTGGGCGAGAAGGTCACCGACGCCGTGATCACGGTGCCGGCCTACTTCAACGACTCCCAGCGCCAGGCCACCAAGAACGCCGGCCAGATCGCCGGCCTGAACGTGCTCCGCATCATCAACGAGCCCACCGCGGCCTCCCTGGCCTACGGGCTTGACAAGAAGGCCAACGAGACCATCCTGGTCTTCGACCTGGGCGGCGGCACATACGACGTCTCCATCCTCGACGTCGGCGACGGCGTGTTCGAGGTCAAGGCCACCAACGGCGACACCCACCTGGGTGGCGACGACTACGACCGCAAGGTCGTGGACTGGCTGGCCGAGGAGTTCAAGAAGGAGAACGGGATCGACCTCAAGGCCGACCCCCAGGCCCTGCAGCGCCTGACCGAGGCGGCCGAGCGGGCCAAGATCGAGCTCTCTTCGCGTCTCGAGACCACGGTCAACCTGCCCTTCATCACTGCCGACCAGACGGGTCCCAAGCACCTCGAGGTGACGCTCACGCGCGCCAAGTTCGAAGCGCTGACGGCCGACCTCACGGCGCGCCTCAAGCCACCCTTCATGGCCGCGCTCAAGGACGCCAGCCTCACGCCTCAGCAGATCAACGAGGTCGTGTTGGTCGGCGGTTCCACGCGCATGCCCGTGGTCCAGCAGCTGGTCAAGGAGCTGCTGGGCGGCAAGGAGCCTCACAAGGGCGTCAACCCGGACGAGGTGGTGGCGGTCGGCGCCGCCATCCAGGCCGGGGTGCTCAAGGGCGAGGTCAAGGACGTCCTCCTGCTGGACGTGACGCCGCTCTCACTGGGTATCGAGACCCTGGGCGGGGTCAACACCAAGCTGGTGGAGCGCAACACCACCATTCCGACCTCGCGCTCTCAGATCTTCAGCACGGCCGCGGACAACCAGTCCTCGGTCGAG
>DASUVY010000130.1:0-11932 GCA_036378695.1 Candidatus Dormiibacterota bacterium | reverse complement strand
CGGCTTGATCCCGATCAGGCCGTTGACCGCCACCGGCCGCTCGACGATGGCCTCCATGGTCAGGATGCCCGCCTGGCCGGGGTTGATCACCGAGTAGCTGAAGAGCGTGCCGAAGGTGCCGGAGTTGTTGACGGTGAAGGTGGCGCCTGTCAGGTCGTCGGCGCTGAGCTTCTTGGTACGCGCCTTGTCGGCCAGCTCGTTGACCGCGCGCGCGATGCCGGCCAGGGAGAGGCCGTCGGCGCGGCGGATCACAGGCACCACCAGCGTGTCCTCGAGGCCGACCGAGATCCCCACGTTGATGTCGCGGTGCACCAGCAGCTCGCTCTCGTTGAAGGTCGCGTTGACGTGCGGGTGCTCGCGCAGCGCCGCCACCGCCGCGGCGACCACGTAGGGCAGATAGGTCAGCGAGAAGCCCTCGCGCTGCTGGAAGGCCGTCTTGTTCGCGCTGCGGTGGGCGACCACGCCGCTCATGTCGACCTCCTGGGTCTGCCAGGCGTGCGGGATGGTGGTCTTGCTGCGCGTCATGTTCTCGGCGATGAGCTTCCGGACGCGCGTCAGCGGCACCACTTCGTCCCCCTCCGACGGCGCAGCTTTGGGGGCGGCCTGAGCAGTAGGGGCGGGGCTTGCCCCGCCCGCAGCCCCGCCCTGCGCACCGCCCTCGAGGAACTGCCGCACGTCGCGCTTGGTGACCCGGCCGCCCAGCCCTGTGCCCTTGACGCGCGCGAGATCGACGCCCTTCTCCTCGGCCAGCATGCTGACCGCCGGGGAGTAGCGGTGCTCACCCGATTCCGACTCCCTCCCCTTAGGGGAGGGTGGGGTGGGGGCCGGTGCGGGTTTGGGCGCTGCTTCCGCTTGAGCTTCTGGCTCCTGCTCGTCCCCACCCGGCCGCGGCTCCGCCGCGGCCGACCTCCCCGCGGGCGGGGAGGTGGATTCGCCATCTCCATCGAGTTCGACCACCGCGATCTCGGCGCCGGCCTGGACCGTCTCGCCCTCCTTGGCGATGATCTCCTTGAGCACCCCGGTCACCGGCGCCGGCACCTCGGCGCTGACCTTGTCGGTGTCGACCTCGAGCATGGGCTCGAACTCGACCACCTTGTCGCCGGGCTTGACCAGCCACTTGGAGATGGTCCCCTCGTGCACGGACTCCCCCAGCTGCGGCATGGTGACGCGGGTCGTGCTCGCCATCAGAACTCCGCCAGCTCCTTGAGACCTTTGTAGATCTTCTCGGGGTCGGGCATGAAGAAGTTCTCCATGGGCTTGGCATAGGGCATCGCGGGCACGTCCAGGCCCCCGATTCGCTTGACGGGCCCATCGAGCCAGCGCCATGCCTCGTCCGCGATCAGGGCCGCAACTTCAGAGCCCACGGAGATCGAGAAGTTGTCCTCGTAGACGACCAGGCACTTGCCTGTCTTCCGGGCCGAGGCCAGGATTGTCTCCCGGTCCAGCGGGTAGACCGTGCGCAGGTCGACCAGCTCGCAGCTCCAGCCTTCCTGCTCCAGCCGCGCGATGGCCTCGGTCGCGTAGTGGACCATCAGCCCGTAGGCGAAGACGGAGATGTCCTCGCCCTCCTTGACCGCCCGCGCCTTCTCCAGCGGGATCAGGTACTCGCCCTTGGGCACGGCCTCCTTGAAGGAGCGGTACAGGCGCTTGTGCTCGAAGAAGAGCACCGGGTCGGGGTCCCGCATGGCCGCCAGCAGCAGCCCTTTGGCCTCGATGGGCCCGGACGGAATCACGATCTTCAGGCCCGGCGTCGCGAAGCGGGCCTCGATCGACTGCGAGTGATAGAGGGCGCCGTTGGCGTGGCCGCCCATGGGCGCACGCACCACCATCGGGACGCCCCAGTCGCCGCCGCTGCGATAGCGGAACTTGGCGATCTCGTTGGTGATCTGGTTGAAGGCCATGTGCGCGAAGTCCGTGAACTGCATCTCGGCCACCGGCCGCTTGCCCGCCAGCGCCAGCCCCAAAGCAATGCCGGCGATCGACGACTCGGCGATCGGGGTGTCGATGACGCGGTCTTCGCCGAACCGCTTCCAGAGCCCATCGGTGACCAGGAAGACGCCGCCCTTGGGACCCACGTCCTCGCCCAGGACGATCACCCGCTCGTCGCGCTCCATCTCCTCGGTCAGGCACTCGCGCAGCGCCTGCACCATGTTCATTTCCTCGGTCTCGCCCGAGGGCTCGATCGCCTCGGGCTGGCCGCCCGGCGCGTAAACGTCGGTGAGGGCCTCCTCGGGCTGGGCGTCAGGTGAGTCGAGGGCTTCGCGGGTCGCCTGGTTGACCGTCTCCTTGACCTCTTCCTCGTAGGTCTCGAGGTCCTGGCCGCTGAGAATTTCTTCTTGCACCAGGCGCTTCTTGAAGCGCTCCAGGCAGTCGTTCTGGGCCAGCTGGTCGAGCTCCTCCTGGGAGCGGTAGCGGCGCTGGTCGTCCTCGGAGGAGTGGGCCCCCAGTCGGTCGACCAGGCACTCGATCAGGGTCGGTCCGTCCCCGGCGCGCGCGCGAGCCACGGCCTGCTTGGCGACGTGGTAGGCGGTGACCGGGTCACGCCCGTCCAGCGTCACGCCTGGGAACCCGTAGCCGGCGGCCCGCTGGGCGCCGTGCTCGAGCGCGTACTCCTTGGCGTACGGCGTCGAGATCGCGAACCCGTTGTTCTGCATGACGAAGATCTCGGGCAGCTTGTAGATGGCCGCGAAATTGAAGGCCTCGTGGGCGTCGCCCTCGGAGCCCGCGCCCTCGCCGTAGCAGGTCATCACGACCTTGTCGGTGTGGTCCATCTTCAGCGCGTAGGCGGCGCCCGCGCCGTGCACCATCTGGGTCGCCAGCGGCGAGCCGCCCGAGATGATGTTGAGCCGGGTGTCGGAGAAGTGGCCGGGCGTCTGCTTGCCGCCCGAGGCGGGGTCGGCCGGCTTGGCCAGCACCGACAGCATGAGGTCGAGCGGGGTGAGGCCCATGCGGAAGCAGAGCACGATGTCGCGGTAATAAGGCGAGATCCAGTCGTACTTGGGCTTCAGCGGCCAGGCGACGCCGATCTGGGCGGCTTCGTGGCCGGCGCAGGAGATGATGAAAGGCGCCCGGCCCTGGCGGTTGAGGACCTGGCAGCGGTAGTCGATCTGCCGGCCCAGCAGCATGTAGCGGAACCACTCCTTGAGCGTGTTCTCGTCGATGTCGGTGTCACGCCAATCGATGGGCTCCTGGAAGTGCCATTGGGGGTCGAAGCCGTGCTCCTGCTGCTTTGCGCGCTCGCGCGTGGTCGCCAAGAAAGAACTCCTCTCTAGATGTGTATGGCTGCGCCGTCGACGGCGAGGGCTGCCTCGCCGACGACCTCGCTCAACGTGGGATGCGGGTGGATGTTGCGGCTGACCTCCCAGGCGTCGCCCTGGAACAGGCGCGCCAGGGCCGGCTCGGCGATCAGCTCAGTGGCTTCGACGCCCACGATGTGGGCGCCCAGCAGCTGCCCGGTCTTGGCGTCGGCCACCACCTTGGCGAAGCCGCCGGGCTCGCCGTGGATGAGCGCACGGCCGTTGGCCAGGAAGGGGAACTTGCCGGTCTTGACCTCGTGTCCCTGCTCACGGGCCTGTGGCTCGGTGAGCCCGACCGAGGCGATCTGGGGCTGCGAGTAGGTGGTGCGGGTGACCAGGTCCTGCTCCATGGGCGTGGCGCGCTTGCCGGCGATGTCCTCGGCGGCGACGATCCCCTCGTGGGCGGCGGCGTGGGCGAGCAGGAAGCCGCCCACAAGGTCGCCGATGGCCCACACGCCCTCCGCGCTGGTGCGCATCCACTCGTCCGTCTGGACGAAGCCGCCCTTGCCGGTCTTGACGCCCGCGGCTTCCAGCCCGACATCCTTGGAGAGAGGCTCGCGGCCGATCGCCACCAGCAGCTTCTCGGCCTCAAGCGGCTCGCCCTCCTCGAGCGCGACATGGACGCCTTCGCGGGTTTCCTCGACGGCCTTGACCCGGGCCGAGGTCTGGAAGCGGATGCCGGCCGCCTTGAACTGCTTGGCGACCTCGGCCGAGACATCGGGGTCCTCCAGCGGAACCAGGCGGTCCAGGGCCTCGACCAGGCGGACCGGCACGCCCAGTTGGTGGTAGAGCGTCGCGAACTCCACGCCGATGGCGCCGGCGCCCACGATAACCACCGACTTGGGGAGCTTAGTCGCGAGCGTGGCGTGGTCGGAGTTGATCACGCGCTCGCCGTCAAACTCGACTCCAGGCAGGGGCCTGGGCCGTGACCCGGTGGCCACGATCAGGCCGCGGCGCGCCTTGAGCTCGCGGCCGTCGACCTGGACGGTGCGCGGGTCCCCCAGGCGGCCCCGGCGCTCGACCACGTCGATCCGGTTCTTGCGCATCAGGCCCTGCACGCCGCGCCAGAGCTGGTCAACCACCTTGTCCCGGCGGGAGGCGATACGCGGGAAGTCGAAGCCCAGCTTGTCGGCCGTGAGGCCGAACTCCTCGCGGCCGGCCTTGTGGAAGAGGCCGGAGGATTCCAGCAGCGCCTTCGTCGGGATGCAGCCGACGTGGAGGCAGGTGCCACCCAGCTTGGCCGCCTCCACGACGGCGGTCTTGAGGCCGAGCTGGGCGGCGCGGATGGCGGCCACGTAGCCGCCCATCCCGCCCCCCAGAACGACCACGTCGTATTCGCTGGCGGGCATCGCAACCCAAGTCTAGTCGGACCGAATTCGGGCTCAGATTGCTTACAGTGGCTCGCCGTGCGCCGGTGGCTGCTGGCCGTGATCGCCTTCTGGTGGCTGGTCCTCGTCGAGCTCCCGCTGTTCTTTCAGCGCTTTCCGCAGCCGGTGCGGCCGCTGGACTTTGCCTACTACTACGTCGGCGCGCAGGTGGGGCTCCAGTTCGGCTGGCAGCACATCTACAACGTGGGCCTCCAGCACGACGTCTTCTATCAGTCCCACGGGTCCATCGACTTCTTCAGCTGGCAGACCTTCTTCGTTAGCCCGCCCTACGACGCCTGGCTGGTCGTGCCGCTCGCCTGGCTGCCCCTGGCCGGCGCGTACTGGGTCTTCACCATCGTCTCGGTAGCCGCCCTGCTCGTGACCTGGGTGCTGGCCGCACCCGCCAGGGGCGTCGGCAAGCTTGCCCACCTCTTGGTGGGCGGGGGGCTGTACCCGGTCCTGTCCGCGATCCAGGCCGGGCAGGTGACCACCCTGCTGGCCTCCTCGGTGGGTGCTGCCTGGTGGCTGGTCAAGCGCGACCGCCAAGCCCTGGCCGGCTTGGTCCTGGTCCTCACACTGCTCAAGCCGCAGGTCGGCGCGGCGGTGCCGCTGGCTCTGCTGCTCACCGGGCGCTGGCGGGTTTTTGCCACTTTCCTGATCGGAGCGGAGCTGCTGTTCGCCGTCTCGGTTCTGAGCCTGGGCCGGGCTGGGCTTGGCGACTTCCGCGTCGACCTGGCCATCGAGAACGCCCATCTGGGCAACCAGACCTGGACGCTGGCCGCGATCGTGGGGCCTGGGGTACAGGCCACGGCCGTCGAGTGGGTGGCCGGCGCGCTCTGCCTGCTGTCGGCCTGGCTGAATCGCGGAGCCGCACCGTCGCGGGCCATCGTGGCGGGCGTCCTGGCCAGCATCCTGGGCACCGGGTACCACCACGCGTCCGACTACATCCCGCTTCTTCCGGCCGCCTGGATCTACCTGAGCGATGGCGCCCCGCGCTGGACATGGTGGCTGTTCGGGTTCGGGGTGCTGGCCTGCTATCTGGCCTCGCACTTCGGGGCGGTCCCCCTCCTTGCCTTCATGCTGGCCTGGCTGGGCGTTCTCATGTGGGAAGCGCTCCGGCCGGCATCCATTCCGGCGCTGGCGCCCGGCCGGGTGGCGGCGGCGGCGCGCTGATGCAGTTGACGCCGCTGGTTGCGGCCGCGCGCCGGGCGGCCGACCCGCTCCTGGTGCTGGCGGCCGTCGTCAACGTGGTGCTCTACGTCGCTCACGTGCACAGCCTCTTCAAGGAGAACGACTTCCGCCTGTACTACGCCGGCGCTCAAGTCGCGCTGACGCACGGCTGGAGCCATGTCTACGATCTCCGGCTGCAGCAGGCGGCGGTCGCCGGCCTGCAGCCCGCCGGCCACTTCTGGGCGCTGCTGACCCCGGTGCCGATCGTTTGGCTGATGGTTCCGCTCACTGCTCTGCCCTACGCGGCCGCCTATTGGGTCTGGTGCGGTTTCCTGGCCGCGCTGCTGGTCGCCACCTTCGCGATCTGCGCGCCGGCCGTCGGCCGCCGGCGCTACTGGCTCTGGGCCCTGGGCCTGGGCCCGGTCCTCTTCAGCCTTTACCTCGGCCAGGCGACCGTGATCGTCGCCTTCGCGGTCGCGGCCGGCTGGCGCCTGTGCCGCTCAGGTCGCGACGGTTGGGCGGGCGTCGCGCTCTCTTTGATGGCGGTCAAGCCGCACCTGGCGGTGCTGGTGCCGATCTGCCTGCTGGTGTCGGGTCGCCCTCGAGCTTTCCTGACCTGGCTCGGGATCAGCGCTGGCCTGGCCCTGCTCTCGGTGGTCAGCGTGGGTGTCGACGGCACGCTCCTATACCTTCGCCAGGTGCAGGCGCCCCAGCCGTACACGGACGTCGCCGAAATCCTCTATGGGCAGCTGGGCGCGGGCGCGCTCGCGCACCTGGGACAGCTGGCGGGCGCGGCCCTGGCCGTGGTGGCGGCCTGGCGGCAGCGCGACCGAGGTCCCCATGTGGCGGTGGCCGCCGGCGTGCTCGGCTCTTACCTGCTCGCCTCGTATTGGCACCCGCAGGACTTCCTGCCGCTGACCGCGGTCGCCGCGGTGCAGCTGGGCGCCGGCGTGGAGCCGCTGAGCCTGGCTTTCGCCGCGCTGGTCACCGTCTGCACCTCGCCCATCAACTGGCTGGCCACCGAGGGGCCGGTGCCGCTCTTCAACGCGGCGACCGTCCTCTTCGCCATCGGGTGGCTGCTTTACCTGGTCGCTCCGGCGGCTGCGTTCGTGCCCGCGGGCAGGACGGTGAAGGGGACCGAGTCGCCGACCGCGTAATAGCTGCGGCCGTCGGCATCCAGCAGCTTCACGGTGACGGCGTGAGTGCCGGGTGCCAGGCCATCCAGGTAAACGATGCCGTCGAAGCCGTCGCGCCGCCCGCCCGGCCCGTCGTCCCCGTACACGGCCGGAAAGTCGTGGCTTCCGTCGACCGACAGGACCACTCCCCTGGCGCCGCCGTGGCCAGGAGGCGGCAGCGCCCAGCCCGCCACCGCCATGTACCCGCCGTCCGGGACGGTGGCCTGGCCCGGCGCGGGCGGGGTCACAGTGAAGTCGCGGCCAGAGGGCACATTGGACGTCACCGCCCCTGAGCCGCCTTCCAGCATCTGCAGGCCATTGGCGCTGGCGGCCGCATACTGCCGGCCGTGGCCGTAGTAGCGGTCGTAGATGGTGAACGGTGCGGCGACGGAGCCCGCGACTGCATACAGGAGCAGCCCCTCTAGAAGAGCTTGCGAGGCGACCCGGCCCACGCGTCGGTGTGGAATCGCGCGCGGCGCCAAGTGCACGACGGCGATGAAGAAGCCCGGTAACACCACCAGCCATTCCCGGCCCTGCAGATTGACTGTGTTGTCGGACAGGACGGTGATGCCGAAGGCCGCGACCGTCCAGAGCAGGTAGGCGAGGAGCACCGGGTTTCCGAAGACCAGCGCCCACGCCCGCGTCAGCCGGCGGCGGCGGAGGGCGGCCCAAACCACCTGTCCCAGCCGGAACATTCGCATCACCACCAGCACGAGGACGATGACTGTGAGCAGCACGATCAGCAGGCGCAGCCACACCGAGCCGATTACGAGCGGGGTGTCCAGCCAGCCGAACTCGCCCCAGAAGCTGGAGGCGGCGATGCCGGCCACGAACAGCTCGTAGTAGGCGGTCGCGCTGGAGTGTGCCAGGAATGAAGCGGTCGCGAGTGGCCCGTGATGCAGCGAATCGACGAGCGTAGCCAGGGTGGTGACGTCCTTGGCGTGCTGCGTCCGGAAGCCGACCTGGCGACCCGCCGTAACCCAGAGGTCGACCGCTTCCAGGGCCAGAGCTGGCAGCGCGGCGACCGCGAACTTGGGCAGGTCCGGCAGCAGGCTACGAAGGCGCCCGATGTACGGCAGGGCCACCGCGCCCAGGCTCGCGATCGCGATGTAGGGCACGTACTGCGCCTTGGTGACCCCCAGCACGCCGAGCGCGAAGCCCAGGCCAAGGAGCCAGCGCCACGACCCTCTGCGCCTGCGCAGCTTCACTGCCGCCAGCAGTGCCGCCGCGGCTGCGGTCCAGGCCAGATTCTCCGGCTGTACGTATGAGGAGATGAAAGTCGTCATTGGAAAGAGCCCCGTGACCGCCACCAGCGCGAGGGCGCGGAATCGCGTGTAGGGGAGCTCGCGCAGCGCCTGGTACGTGAAGAGCAGCGAAAGAGCGAGCAGGAACACGGAGAACAGGCGAGCCCCGAAGAACAACGCCAGTGGGCTGGGGTCGAGCAGGTGCACACCAGCCATCCACAGCGCTGTCGCTGCGTAGTAGCCATACGGGTAGCCGCGGATCAAGGCCGGGTTGCTGGTCTGTGGCGCACCTAGCGGCGCGTTGGCATCCAGCTCGGCGAAGTAGGCGGCGTCTCCGTAGCCGGGTGGCGATTTGACGGGATACCAGTGCCGCACGACGTCGAACCCCGTGCGGTCCTCTAGGTAGGCGACGAAGGGATTGGTGCGGCGTATGTGCTGGTCGAGGTCCACGGGCCGCTCGGTGGCGCGCAGCAGATGACCCGCCGAGTACTCGCTCATCGCGTAGTCGAAGTGAGAGTCCTCGTCGGGGGATTGGAGGATGGGGACCGCGAACGCCCACCAGCCCGCAAGGAGCACGGCCAGCGCGATCACAGTGGCCAGCGCCACACGCTCGCCGAGCCGGGCCTGCGCTCCCAAAAACGATTGCTGTCGCGTGCGCCGCCGCTCGCCGCGCGCGAAGCGGGGCGCGGCGGCTACTTCTGGAGCAGCCGCCAGCTCAAACCCAAGCGGTGGAGCAGGTAGCGCGCCAGGGTCGCCATCGTCTTGAGCCCATAGATGGTGCTGACGCGGAAATTGACCGAGGACGCATCGGCAAAGTAGCGAGTCGAGACGGGGACCTCGGCGATCCGCATCTGGAACGCCGCGGCCTGGACCAGAACCTGGGTGTCGAAGACGAAGTCATTGGAGTTGCGCAGGAACGGAACCGTCTCCAGGAAACGCCGGCTGTAGGCGCGGTAGCCCGTATGGAACTCCGACAGGCGCAAGCCCAGGACCTGGTTCTCGCAGAAGGTCAGGAAGCGGTTGGCGATCCGCTTCCACCACGGCATGCCGCCCTGCTTGGCCTGGCCCGGCTGGAGGAACCGCGAGCCCAGCACCAGGTCGGCCTGGCCGGAGCGGATGACGTCCACCATCGAACCGAGGATGGCGGGGTCGTATTGGCCGTCCGGGTGCAGCATGACGACCACCTCGGCGCCACGGCGCAGCGCCTCCATGTAGCACGTCTTCTGGTTCCCGCCGTAGCCGACGTTGTGCGGATGCGCGATCACCCGCAGGCGCAGGGAGCGCGCGACGCCGACCGTGTCGTCGCGACTGGCGTCGTCGACCAGGATGATCTCGTCCGCCACGTGGGGCGGAATCTGGGCATAGGTGGACTGGAGCGTCCGCGCGGCGTTGTAGGCCGGCATCACGATCACGACGTCCCGGCGTCGGGACGGCCGTTCGGTGGCGCGCGCCGGGGCGATCGCGGCGCGCGAAGCAGTCATCTGAGCCATCTCGCCGGACAGTGCAACGTCGAATGAGGTCGAGGATTGCGGGAGACGCGGGGATTGTAGCGGCGCCTCTCCAAAACGGCGGCGTCAGCCGACCCGGGCTTTGTGCTCCTGGGGCTGGGGGCCGGTCCAGCGCGAGGCGGGCCGCAGAATCCGGCCATCCTTGGCCATGTACTCGAGCACGTGGGCGCTCCAGCCCACCACCCGCGAGGCGGCGAAGACGCAGGTGAAGAAGTCGGTGGGGAAGCCCGCCGCGTCCAGCACTGCGGCCGACCAGTAGTCGACGTTGGTGGCGTTGGGCCGCTCCGGATGGCGAACCTGCAGCTCCCGGAGCGCGACCTCCTCGACCTTGAAAGCGACCGGGTAGTAGTTTGGATTGGCGGTCTTGGCGAGCTCGCGCAGGATGCGGGCGCGCGGGTCGTAGGTGCGGTAGACGCGGTGCCCGAAGCCCATCAGGCGGCCGTGCGAGTCGAGGGTGTCGATCACGAACTTCTCGGCGTTCTCGACGCCGCCGACCTTCTCCACCATGCGCTTGGCCGCGGTCGCCGCTCCGCCGTGCGCGGGGCCCTTGAGAGCCGCCACTGCGCCCACCAGCGCCGAGCACAGATCGGTCCCGGTCGAGGCGATCACGCGGGCCGCGAAGGTGGAGGCGTTGAGGCCGTGGTCGGCGAGCAGCACCAGGTAGGTTTCCAGCCAGCGCGCACGCTTTGGGTCGGGCGCCTCCCCGGTCATCATGTGCAGGAAGTTGGCCGCGTGGTCCAGCTTGGGATCGGGTTCGACCCACTCCTGGCCCTGGGTCTGGCGGTAGAAGGCCGCGATGATGGTCGGGGTCACCGCCGTGTAGGCGATGGCGTCCTCCAGCGAGGGCTTGGGCACGCCCGGCCGGGCGCCCTGCGCCGAGAGCGCCGTGCGCAGCGCGTCCATGGGGTCGGCATCCTTGGGAATCCCCTTGAGCGCCGCCTTGGCGGCTGCGTTCATGGCCCGCTTCGCCACCAGCTGCGACTTGAGCTGCTCGAGCTCTTGAGCGCCCGGCAGCTTGCCGTTCCAGAGCAGGTAGGCGACCTCCTCGAAGGAGGCCTCAAAAAGGTCCTGGATGAGATAGCCGCCGCGGTAGATGAGCCGGCCGCCCTGGCCGTCGACCTCCGAGATCTCGGTCTCGGCCGCCACGACCCCTTCCAGTCCGGGGACGTACTCGCCCATTTGGTTTCAGTTTAGAGCGCCAATTGCTGGGGCCGGTGCGAGATCGCGAGATCCAGCGGCCTCGGCGGTTGGCGCTCTCAGGCCGCGTCTAGTGCTGGTGAGGTTTGTGCTCGTGCGAAGCGGTGCCGGGGTCCATGTGCACATCCAGGCGGCCCAGCTCCACGCGGTGGCCGACCTCGTGCTCGACGCGCTCGACCACCAGGTGGGCGTCTCGCAGGCTTGACTGAGGATCGCAGTCGACGTGCATCACCGCCCACAGCTCCCGGCCCACCCAACGCGCCCGCACGTCGTGCACGTCCAGAACTCCGTCGACCTCGCGGGCGGCCTCGGTGATTTCGTCCACCAGCTTCGGATCGACTGCGTCCATCATGCGATTGAAGAGGCTGCGCACCGTGCCCGCCAGCACGTAGACGATGGCCAGCGTGATCAGGACGCCGGCGATGGGGTCGGCCAGCCGCAGGCCAAGCCCGGCCAGCCCGATCCCGACGAAGGCGCCGGCCGAGACCAGGGCGTCGATCCTGGAGTGCACGCCGTCGGCCTCCAGGGCCGGTGAGCCGAGCCCACGGCCGACCCGGATCTTGTACTCCGAAACCGCCAGATTGCCGACCACGCCGGCCGCGGCTGCCAGCAGGCTGAAGGCCACGTTGCCGTAGCTCTCGGCCACGAAGAACTTGCGGACGGACTCCGCGAACGCGACCAGCGCGGTGATCACGATCACCAGCACGATCAGCAGCGTGGCCACGTCCTCGATGCGGCCGAAGCCGCTCGGGTAGCGGCGGGTGGCGGGCCGGCGGGCGATGGCGAAGGAGACCAGAAGCACCAGCGTGGTAAGGACGTCACCGGAGTTGTGGAGGCCGTCGGCGAGCACGCTGGCCGAGCGGCTGGCGATGGCCGAGGCCAGCTCCAGGGCCGCTGCCACGGCCAGGACCACGGCGCTGACGACCACGGCCCGCACGGCGTCCCGGTTGTCGTAGACGGCGCCGTGGTCGTGTG
>DASUVY010000129.1:0-42366 GCA_036378695.1 Candidatus Dormiibacterota bacterium | reverse complement strand
CGACCTGGAGCGCTTCCTGCACGACTACAACTACGATCGCGCCCACACCGGCATCCGCAGCCTCGGACGCACGCCGGCAGAGACCCTGATGAGCGCCGTTAGCCTATGAGTCCGTCACCCCGGAGGCGTCGCTACATCTCGGGGACAGGACAGCCTAGACCTAGACTACGGCGCTGGTTGCGTGTAGACCTGCATCTTCACACCTCCGCGTCGTTCGACTGCACGGAGCCGCCGGCCAAAGTCGCCAGGCGCTGCCGCTCGCTCGGGCTCGACCCCGTCTTCGTGACCGACCACGACTCCATCGAGGGTGCGCTCGAGCTGCAGCGAGCCGGTGATGTGCGCGTCGTGGTCGGCGAGGAGATCCTGACCGCCGATGGTGAGCTGATCGGCCTCTTCTTAAGCGCGCCCGTGCCCGCCGGGCTCAGCGCGTCCGAAACCGCGGGCCGGATCCACGACCAGGGCGGAATCGTCTATCTGCAGCACCCCTTCGACACCCGACGCCGAGCTCTCACCGAAGACGCGATGGAAGCCATTGCGGAAGCTGTGGACGCGGTCGAGGTCTTCAATGGCCGCAGCCCGGCGGAGGCCAACAGGCGGGCGCAGGAGCTGCGCGACACACTCGGGGTCCCCGCTGGCGCCGGCTCCGACGCGCACCAGGTTGGCGAGATAGGCCGCGCGTTCGTGGAGATGTCGCCCTTCGACGGGCCCCAGGACTTTCTGGCCAAGCTGGACGAAGCCCGGATCGTGGTGGGTCGGCCGAGGTGGCGGCTGCGTCTCCAAGGCCTGGTTACGCGGTGACCCCGGTGGCGGTCCTCCGCTCCCGGCAGCTGGCGGGACTGGCCGGCGCCCTCTGCGCCATCGCCATCGGTGCCGCTGCCGCCATCGTCTCCAGTCCCCAGTCGTTTTCCGCAGGCATCAACCGCGACCTCTCCCTGGCGCGACCCGCGGCCGTCGTGCCGAGCCCGACGCCGAGCCCGACCGGACCTGCGGCGGCCGGCAAGCTGGGCGATCAGGTCAACCTGTTGGCGGGCGCTGGTTGGTTGCTGGCGACGGGCACCGGCGGCACCTTCGAATCAGACGACGGGGGTTCGACCTGGCAGTCGGTGAGCCTCGCCGCTGGGCTTAGTGGGCTGGTCATCGACCCAGCCAACCCAGCGCACCGGCTGGCCGGCGGTAACACGCTGGCAGAGAGCCATGACGCCGGCAAGAGCTGGACGCCCAGCCGCACCCAGCCGCCCGGTCCGGGCCCGTTCACGCCCCTGGCCATCAACCCCACAGATCCCGCGGTCTGGTTTGTGACCGCCCACGGCGCTCTACTGCGGACGCGCGACTCGGCGGTCAGCTGGCGTTCGATGACCGGCCTGCCCCGAATCGCGAGCCCCGTCCTGACTCCGGAAGGCGCCGGCGATCGCTTCAGCCTGAGCGTGGGCGGCCGCAATTTCGACCTGCTCGACAACGGCAACCAGATCAACGAGATGAAGCCGCTCCCGGCGGGTGTGACAGCCACCCAGGTCAGCTGGCTCGGCACCTCGCCGGCGCTCATCGTGCGCGGCTCTGACGGCAAGCTCTACATAGGCGGCACGGCCGGCTGGGCGCCCACCGGCGCCACCGGCTTCATCGCCGCGGTGCCATCGGGGACCGCCTGGGTCGCGGCCGGCGGCGGCCACCTCGGCGCGGCGGGCAAGATCTCCTTCACAAGCGACGGCGGAGCCACCTGGGTGGACGGCACCGGCCTGCCCCAAGACCAGAGTGTGGAGGCGGTGGCGGCGCTGCCACCGAACGGGGGCTCCCTTATCGCCTACGCCTATGGCGGGGATCTCTACTCGTCGACCGACGCTGGGCAGAACTGGGCGCTGCTGAGCGGCGGTCTGCGATCGCCCTAAGGTAGACTGCAGCGGCTCTGGCGCCGTTCCCTGGTACATGGAACTGAACCACTACTTCCATCTCTTCCGACGCTGGCTGTGGCTCGTCGCCGCCTGTCCCATCTTGGCCGGAGTGGTGGCCGCCGGGGTGAGCATGTCCCTGCCCAAGGTCTACGAATCGAACGTCGAGGTGCTGGTGCGGCCCGCACAGCCGCTGGCGGTGGACCAGGGCGCTGCGGCCCTGACCAGCGACCAGATCGCCACCACCTACGCGCAGCTGATGCTGGAGCCGCCGCTCCTCAATCAGGTCATCTCCGAGCTCGGGCTCAAGACCAACTACACGCAGCTCAGCAAGCAGATCACCGTCACGCCCAAGCCCAACACGACGATCCTCGATGTGGCGGTGCAGGACACCGATCCTGCACTCGCGCATGACATCGCCGCGCGGCTGGTCGACGATTTCATCACGGAGATCAAGCAGATTCAGAAGCAGGAGAGCTCCACTCCCAACGCTCGCTCACAGGACAACCTGATAATCGTTTCGCCGGCCACACAACCGACGCAGCCGGTATCGCCGAGCGTCACCCGCAACACGCTGATCGCGATCTTCGGCGGCCTCATGGTGGCGGTCGGCCTAGTGGCTCTGCTCGATTACCTGGACCAGACCGTGAAGACCGATCGCGACCTGCTCGAGAAGGCCGGAGTGGCCGCGATGGCGCACATCCCCTTCTCGCCGCCGGCCCGCGGCAAGCGCGGCGAGATCGTGACCCTGACAATCACCCAGCCGGCCGCCGAGGCCTACCGGAAGCTGCGCACGAACGTCCTCTTCAGCGGTGTCGACCGTCCCCTGCAGACGATTGTGGTGACATCTTCAATTCCTGGCGAAGGCAAGTCCCGCACCGTCGCCAACCTGGGAGTGGTGCTCGCCCAAGCCGGCCACAAGACGCTGATCATCGACGCCGATTTCCGGCGCCCCTCGCAGCACCGCGTGTTCGGGCGAGTGGCCAACGTCGGGATGACCAACATGATCCTGGACGAGCGTCCAGAGGCCGACCTGCTGACGCAGGTCGAAGGCATTCCGAACCTCTGGCTGCTCAGCTCGGGCACCCGCCCGCACAATCCCTCCGAGCTGCTCAGCAGCGGACGCATGAAGGATTTGCTGGCCCGATTCCGGCAGGCCTTCGCCTATGTCGTCATCGACACGCCCCCTGTGAATGCGGTCACCGACGCCCTGATCCTGGCCTCGGGAGCGGACGCAACCATCCTGGTGGCCGAGCAGAACCGCACCACGATTCCCGACCTGCGCCACGCCGTGAACTCGCTGCGGCAGGTGGGCGCTAGCATTGCCGGCGTCGTGCTGAACAAGCTGAAGGCCGGCAGCGAGGAGTACCAGTATTCCTACCGTTACGACGCCGCGGGCGAGGAGCCGGCAGCAGTGGCGGTCAACCGCCCCGCTAGCTCCACGAGACCGAGTCCAACACCGCAAGCTATCGAATCTAGCTCCGCGGGCCGCACATAAAAAATAGGGCCGGGAGGAACGTTCCTCCCGGCCCAGTTTGACTGATCAGTTCCCAGCCGCCACCCAGTTGATGCGCCAGCTGTTGGAGTTGGCCATCTGTGGCGTGATCGAGCGTCCGTCGACGCAACCGACGTAGATCCGGAACCCGGTCGGGCTCGAGCTGTATGGCGACGAACCACCGGTGACGTACCAGTTGGTCCCGTTGCCGGCCAGCGTCGTCGTGTAGAAGGGCGTGCTCTGGAAGCCGGCGGCGGTGGTGTCGACGTCGACATAGAGCATGTACGAGTTGTACTGCTGCCAATTGGTGGCGCCCACCGGAGTCGAGCCGGCAACGATCCGGATTTGCTGGCCGTTGGTGTTGGTTGCGGCAAGCCCGGGCGCGCCCTGCGGCCCGGTGTCGCCTTTAGGACCCTGAGGTCCAATTGGCCCCTGCGCGCCCGTCGCGCCGGTGGCACCGGGATTGCCCTGCGCGCCCTGCGGACCCATTGGGCCTTGCGGCCCGGGAACTCCCTGAGGACCCTGCGCACCCGTGGGCCCGCTAGGGCCGGTGCCCTGTTGGTTCCAGGAGAGCGGCGTCTCGTTGGAATTGCAATTCCCATTGGCGTCCGCGAGCCGGAGCTGGCCAGAAGAAAGGACGCAGGCGTGGATGATGGTCGAGCCGCTGGCATAAGCGGCGCCACCGACGAGGACGGCCGTCACGGCGCTGCCGATGACGGCTCCGACGAGGAATGAACGAGGACGACGGAACATGAGACCCGTACCCTCTCTCTCTCAGCTGAGCGGCCCCTCAGCGGTTACCACCAGGGATTTGCCGGGCCGGGCACTATGACTGCCGGTCTAAGCGCCGGAACTCGCCCGATCTTGCGATTTCAGGCGGTCAACCCCCGTAAATGCAGGTGAGGTCGGCCCCACCGCCGACCCACTAAGCTGACCCCGGTGGGGGAGACTCGGCGGCACTTCAAGAAGCGCGTCGAGAAGGCGCTGGCCGACGAGCCGCTGCAGGCCAACATGGTGCGGGTCATGACCGCGCTCCGCGAGCGCCGGACCGCGGGCTTCGAGTCGTACGACTTCCAGCGTGGTCGCCAGGACCTGAAGGCGCGGCGGCTCGACAACCTGCAGCACCTGCCGGCGCTGCTCACGCAGTTTCGCGAGCGCCTGGAGGAGGTGGGCGGCACTTTCCACCTCGCGCGCGACGCCGAGGAGGCGCGCCAGATCATCGGCGATATCTGTAAGCGCGCCGGCGCGGGCATTGTCACCAAGTCGAAGTCGATGGCGACCGAGGAGATCTTCCTCAATCCCCACCTCGAGAGTCTCGGCATGGAGGTGGTCGAGACCGACCTCGGCGAGCGTGCGGTGCAGCTGCTGCACGAGCATCCCAGCCACCTGATCGCCCCCGCCATCCACGTCACGATCGAGCAGTGGGCGCAGACCTTCGACGCGCCACCCGACCCCGCGCTGATCCAGGCCAAGGTGCGCGAGGAGCTGCGCCAGAAGTTCATCAACGCCAGCGTCGGCATCAGCGGCGCCAATTTCGCGATCGCGGAAACCGGCACCATCGGCATCGTCACCAACGAAGGCAACGCCGACCTCACAGTGACGCTGCCGCCGGTGCACATCGCGCTCTTCGGCATCGACAAGGTGGTGGCCACGCTCGACGACGCGGTGGCCATCCTGCGCATGCTGCCGCGCAGTGGGACCGGCCAGCGCATCAGCACCTACGTCAACTGGATCACCGGTCCCTCCCGCAGCGCCGACATCGGTTTCTCGCTGACCATCGGCGCGCACGGACCGCGCGAGATGCACTGCGTGGTGCTCGACAACGGCCGCGAGGAGATGCGCGCCGATCCGCTGTTCAAGGGCGCGCTGACCTGCGTGCGCTGCGGCGCCTGCTCCAACGCCTGCCCGCCCTTCATGGCCGTCACCGGGCACCAGTTCGGGTACGTCTACAACGGACCGATCGGATTGGTGCTGACGCCCTTCCACCATGGCGAAGCCGCGGTCGACCTGCCGCAGTCCCTGTGCACTCAATGCAACGCCTGCCAGGAGATCTGCCCGGTCGACATCGAGCTGCCGCGCATGATCCTCGAGCACCGCCGCCATTCGCACAAGAAATCGCTGGCCAAGCGCGGCCTGCTGGCTGCGTGGCCTCACCTTGTCCCTCTCGTCCTTCCCCGGCGCATCGCCTCCCCCCGCTCGCGGGGGCAGGTTGGAGGGGGGGATCCCGTGACGCTCTTCGCCTCCTGCCTTGTTGATCGGGTCATGCCGCACATCGGCGAGGCGCTGGTGAAAATCGTCACCGCCGCCGGCTGCCGGGTCGAGTTCCCCAAGGCCCAGTGGTGCTGCGGCCTGATGCCCGCCAACGCCGGCAGGTTCGAGGCCGGCGTGAGGCTCAACACCGACCTGGTGCGGGCGCTCAAAAACTCGCCAGGCCCGATCGTCACGCCTTCGGCCTCCTGCTTCGGTGCCGTGACCCTCGATGCGGTCGAGTGGGGTCAGTCCGACCCCGACTTGGCCGGCGTCGCCGCCCGGATGCGCGACTCCACCCGCTTCGTGTTGGAGCTACTGGAGGGCGGCCGGATCAACACGTCCGCCTCCCGTCAGCGGGTCGCCTATCACGACTCCTGCCAGTCGCTACGCCAGCTGGGCCTGAAGGCCGAGCCGAGGCGCGTGCTGGAGCTGGCCGGCTACGAGGTCGTCGACATCCCCGACATCGCCAACTGCTGCGGCTTCGGCGGCACCTTCAGCGTGGACTGGCCGCAGGTGGCCGCCCGCCTGGCCCAGTGGAAGCTCGACGCCATCGCCCAGACCGGCGCCACCGTGGTGGCATCCGACAACCCCGGCTGCCTGATGCACATCCGCGACGCCGCCCGGCGCCGAGGGCTCGACCTACGGGTCGCCCACGTCCTGGAACTGGTCGCCGAACGCCTCTAAAGCCGCGCAATCCGGACCTCGCGGCTCTGGCGCTGCTCCCAAGACCGCGCAGTCCGGACCTCGCGGCGTTAACAACCTGCATTCCCCCACGCCGCTGGGCCGTTCATCCTCGCGGCCATGCCTCTCCACCTTTCAGTGCCGGCCGGGCTCCGAACGGGCCCTTTCAGCGCGGCCGAGGCACTCGCCGAGGGCGTCCAGCGCTGGCACCTCGACACGGCGAACTATCGCCGCCTCGGCCGCGATGCCTACGCCTGGGCGGGGCTCGCCGACAGTCCCGAACTGAAGCTCGCGGCCGCGCTCTTGCATCTGCCGAGCACCGCCGTCTTTTCCGGCCTCACCGCGGCCTGGCTGCACGGCCTCGACTCCACCTTCGTTGAGCCGATCCAGGTCACGTTGCCGGCGGGTCACACCGTCAAAGCAAGAGTCGGTCTGCGCATCAGCAGAGTGCGTCTGGCGGGCCTCGAAATAGCGCAGCGCGGCACGTGGCGCGTGACCTCACCGGTGAGGACCATCCTCGATCTCAGCAGAAGCCTGCCTCTTATCGACGCCGTGGTCCTAGCCGATGTGGCCGTGCACCGTCGCTTGGCCACCCTGGAGTCACTGCGAGCGGCTGCCGACCTGGTGCCGGGTAGCCGTAACGTGCAGCGCGTTCGACGTGTGCTCGCTCATGTCGAGCCCAAGTCTGAGTCCCATATCGAGTCTCGGCTCCGGATGCTGCTGGTCAGCGCAGGACTCCCAAAACCGCAGCCTAGGTCAATCTCCGCGATTCCAGCGGCATGTGGCTTGCCCGTGTCGACCTCTACTATCCATCGCACCGGCTGGCGATCGAATACGACGGCAGTACTCATCGCACAAGCCTGGTGAAGGACAACCGTCGACAGAACCTCCTACTGGCCGCCGGCTACCGTCTCCGGCGCTACACCAAGCCCGACCTGACGAACACCCCTGATCTGGTGATAGCCCAGATTCGGGGAGAGCTCAGTTGACCTCCAGACCGGTCAGCGCCGGCCCGATGGCGGCGAAGACCGCCGGCAGGACCACGCCGACCAGCGCGCCCCCGAATGGGACCACGAAACCAATGGGCAGCGCGATCGCCGTGACCACGAGGGTGCAGACCAGGTACGTGAGCGCCACCCGCACCGAGGCGCGATGGTTGGCGCGCGCTGTGCGCCAGATAACGCGCGGATCCAGCGCGCCCTCGATGCCGCGCCGGTCGCTCAGCAGGAGCACGGTGCCGAAGCAGTAGAGGGACACCGCCCACCAGCCGACCAGCAGGACGAAGGCGAAGAGCCCGATCAGCACCGCCAGCGGGATCAGCGCGTGCACCGCGAAGCCCAGCACCACCGCCAGGCCCACGAACAACCCGATCACCAGGAGCGCGCCGAACCCGTAGACCAAGAAGACCAGGAACGGCGCCACTCCCCGCTCCAGGTACTCGAACCCCGGCGGCGGCAGCTCGCGCCAGCGACCGCGCAGCCGCTCCACCAGCGCCAGCGTCCAGCCGTACAGGACCATGCTCCCGACGATCGGTATCAACCCGATCAGGCCCATCAGTAGGATCCGGCTGAACCAATCGGGGCTGCTCGTGAACCACAGCTCGTCCAGCGGGCCCTCGACCAGCCGCGACCGCCAGCGGCTGCCGTCCCACCACCAGCGGCCGTCCTCTGAGATCAGCGGCGCGGCGGCCTACCCCTCCGGAATCCGGATCGCGAGCCGGGAGGTGACCACCCCGGTGTTGAGCCCGATCGTGCGCAGGCCGCCGAAGAAGCGCGCGTGCTCGATCTTGCAGCAGCGGTCCATCACGACCTCGAGCCCGCCCTCACGCGCGATCGCGGCGCCCTCCTCAGAGATCACTCCGAGCTGCATCCACAGGACCTTCGCCCCGATCTCGACCGCCTGGCGCGCGATCTCCGGCACCTCGCGCGAGGGCCGGAACACGTCGACGATCTCGATCGCCCGCGGATGCCCAGCGGCCGCCGTGCGCAGATCAGCGAACACGGTGCGGCCAAGAATCTCCTTCCCCGCCTGCGCCGGGTTCACCGGGACGATGTCGTAGCCGTTGGCGTCCAGGTAGATGCCCGCGAACGAGGACGCGTTGTAGTAGTTGGAGCTGAGCCCGACCATCGCGATGGTCCGGTATGACGTGAGAATCCGGTAGCGGTCCCAGGCGGTGAGACCGAGCTCATTGCGCTCCCCGACGGCGCTCATTCCTGGTAGGGCGCCCCGAACGCCTTGCTCAAAATCGAGTGCCCGGCCTCGTGGCCGTTGACAGCCACCGCGACCGCGCCCTGCGACTTGGACAGTGCCTGGTCGAGGTCCCAGATGATGTCCTCGACGTCCTCGATGCCGATCGAGAGCCGGATCATTTCCGGCCCGATACCCACCGCGCGCAAGTCCTCGTCCGACAGCTGCTGGTGCGTCGTCGACCCCGGATGGATGATCAGCGACTTCGAATCACCAACGTTGGCGACGTGCGAGAACAGCTGGATCGACTCGATCACGCGCTTGCCGGCTTCGCGGCCGCCGCGCACGCCGAACGTGAAGATCGACCCGCAGCCGCGCGGCATGTACTTCTGCGCCAACCGGTGGAAGCGGTTCGACTTCAGCCCCGGATAGTTCACGTACTCGACCGCCGGATGCTGCTCCAAAAACTCCGCGACCCGCAGCGCGTTGCTGCAGTGGCGCTCCATGCGCACGTGCAGAGTTTCCAGCCCTTGCAGCATCAGCCACGCCGTCATGGGCGCCATCGTCGGCCCGTAGTCGCGCAGCATCTCCGCGCGCAGCTTCATCAGCCACCCGAAGTCGCCGAAGTACTCGAAGAAGCGCAGGTCGTGGTAGCCCTTGGAGGGCTCGGTCATGCCCGGGAACTTGCCGTTGTCCCAGGGAAAGCGCCCGCCGTCGACGATCACGCCCCCGATCGCGGTGCCGTGGCCGCAGATGTACTTGGTCGCCGAGTGCAGCACGATGTCCGCGCCCCAATCCAGCGGGCGGCAGCACCACGGTGACGCGAACGTGTTGTCGATCACCAGCGGCACGCCCTGCGAATGCGCCAGCTCGGCCAGCTTCTCGAGATCGGGCACGTCGATCACGGGATTGCCCATGGTCTCGGCGTAGAAGGCCTTGGTGTTGGGCTGCACCGCTAGTTCCCAAGCCTCGAGGTCGGTGGGGTCGACAAAGGTGACCTCGATCCCCATCTTCCGGAAAGACACGTCGAACTGCTGGTAGGAGCCGCCGTAAAGCGAGCGCGAGGCGACGAAGTGGTCGCCCGACTGCATGAGCGTGAAGATCGCCAGGTGCTGGGCGGCCTGCCCCGAGGCCGTGGCCACCGCGCCGATACCGTTTTCGAGCGCCGCGATGCGCTCCTCGAAAACTGCGACCGTCGGATTCATGATCCGCGAGTAGATGTTCCCGAAGCGCTGCAGCGCGAACAGGTTGGCGGCGTGGTCGGTGTCCTCGAAGACATAGGCGCCGGTCTGGTAGATGGGCACCGCGCGCGCGCCCGTTACGGGGTCTGGCCGCTGCCCAGCGTGCACGGCCAGAGTGTCGAATCCAAAGGTCTTTTCAGCCGCCTTCATGCGGCTATCGTAAGTGGCGCGATGCGGCTGGATCAGTCCCGAATTGGCGCCCCAGGCCGCCTAGACGAAGGCACGGGTGGACCGACGAGGAGCGCACCCACAGGTGCGTGACGACGACGGGCCGGGCCCCGTAACGCACGTATCGGCGGAAATGGGGCGTCAAGGCGGCCTGATTTGGCCGCAGCGGGCCACCTAGGCTCATGCGGGCCTCACTGACGCAGCTTCCGGCCGCCCAGCTGGAGGTCGACGCGGTGGCCGTCCCGGTGGTCGCGGGCGAGGCCCTGGCCGGCAACGCCGGCGACCTCGACCAGGCCCTGGGCGGTCTCATCCGGGAGGCGCTGGAGGCCGGCGAGCACCGCGGCCGGGTCAACGAGGTGCTGCCGCTCAACACCGCCGGTCGCATCACCGCCCGGCGCGTGATCCTCTTCGGCCTCGGCCCCCGCGCCGACCTCGACGGCCAGCGCCTGCGCTTCGCCCACCACGAGCTGGTGCGCGCGCTGCGCGCCTACGGGCATCACCGCCTGGCCGTCCTGCAGAGAAACGCGCCCGGCGAGCGCGACCTGGCCGCCGTCGTCGAGGGCTGCGTGATGGGATCTTGGGAGCGGCGCTCCCGGCAGACCGGCGCCCGCTCGGCTCGCGTGGAGGAGCTCCTGCTGGTCGGCTTCGGCACCGGCCGGGAAAAGGACGTCGCCCACGCACTGGAGGTGGGCGACGCCGTGAACCAGGCTCGCGAGTGGCAGAACATGCCACCCAACGAGCTCACCCCCGAGGCCATGGCCCAGGAGGCGCGGCGCATCGCCGACCGTCACGGATTGGAGCTCGAGGTGCTCGGCCAGGCCGAATTGCGGGCGGGCGGCTACAACCTGCTCCTGGGCGTCGCCGCGGGCTCGAACCAGCCGCCGCGGATGATCCGGCTGTCATACAAGGGCGGGGCAAGCCCCGCCCCTACGAGAGATATGCGGCTGGCGCTGGTCGGCAAGGGCATCACCTTCGACAGCGGTGGCATCTCGATCAAGCCCGCCGACGGCATGTACAAGATGAAGGCCGACATGGCGGGGGCGGCCGCCGTGCTGGCGGCCATGGACGTGATCGCGGCCCGGCGCCCGCCATTCGACGTGATGGCCGTGGTCGCGGCCACCGAGAACATGCCCGGCGGCAACGCCCAGCGCCCGGGCGACATAATCACCAGCGCCAACGGCAAGACGGTCGAGATCGTCAACACCGACGCCGAAGGCCGCCTGGTCCTGGCCGACGCCATCACCTATGCCCTGCGCCACGCCGCCACCCACATAGTCGACCTGGCCACCCTCACGGGCGGTGCCAAGATCGCCATCGGCCACGCCGCCACCGCCGCCGTCGCCAACGACGACGCGCTCTGGGCGCAGGTCGAGAAGGCCGCCGAGCGTGCGGGCGACCGGGTCTGGCGCCTGCCCAACTACGCCGACTACCGGGTCCTGCTGGCGAGCAAGACCGCCGACCTCAAGAACAGCGAGTACGGCGAGGCCAGCACCATCACCGGGGGCATGTTCATCCAGCAGTTCGCGGAGGACCGGCCCTGGGTCCATCTCGACATCGCGGCCAGCTCCTGGAACGACAACGACGAGCTCACCACGGTGCCGCGGGGCCCGCTGGGAAGCGGCACTCGACTGCTTGTCGAGTTAGTGGAACTGATTTCAGCCGACCGTCGTTAGGCTAGTTACAGCCTTGTTGGAGTCCATCGAGTCCCCGGCCGATCTTCGTCATCTGTCCGCGGCCGAGCTCGACGAGCTGGCCCGCGAGATCCGTGCCTTTTTGGTCGAGAAGATCAGCCAGACGGGCGGCCACCTCTCCCCGAACCTGGGCGTGGTCGAGCTCACTCTGGCCGTCCACCGGGTCTTCGACAGCCCGCGCGACGCCATCGTCTGGGACACCGGCCACCAGGCCTACGTGCACAAGCTGGTCACCGGCCGCCGGCGCGGCTTCGACACCCTGCGCCAGGGTGGCGGACTCTCGGGCTATCCCAACCGCGCCGAGAGCCCGCATGACCTGATCGAGAACAGCCACGCCTCGACCTCCCTCTCCTACGCGCTGGGCATCGCCGAGGCCCGGCTGCGCAAGGGCGTCCCCGGCGACGTGGTGGCGGTGATCGGCGACGGGGCGCTCACCGGCGGCATGGCCTACGAGGCCCTCAACCAGATCTCCCACCTGAAGCCGCCCAACCTCGTGATCATCCTCAACGACAACGGCCGCAGCTACGCCCCCACCGTGGGCGGCGTGGCCGAGCACCTGGCCCAACTGCGGCTGGATCCCCGCTACGAGCGCCTGAAGAACGAGATCGACCAGCGGCTGAAGGACCTCCGCCCGGCCCATGAGGCCGCCCGCCGCATCAAGGAGTCGATGAAGCAGCTCCTGCAGCCGGCCACCATGTTCGACACCTTGGGCATCAAGTACTCGGGACCCGTCGACGGCCATGACCGCAAGGCGATCGAAGACCTGCTCCGCCGGGCGCGCCGCCACAAGGGCCCGGTGGTCGTCCACGTGGCGACCGAGAAGGGCCACGGCTACGGGCCCGCGGTCGAGGAGGAGATCGACCGCATGCACGGCGTGAGCGCCTTCGACCCGCTCACCGGCCACCCCATCCGCACCGAGCTGACCTGGAGCGACGTCTTCGGCGAGGCCGTCTTCGCCTCGGCCCAGCGCCACCCCGACCTGGTCGCCATCACGGCCGCCATGGCCTCCTCGACCGGCCTGCTCAACTTCGCCCGCGAGTTTCCCGAGCGCTTTTTCGACGTCGGCATCTGCGAGCAGCACGCCGTCACCTTCGCGGCCGGGCTGGCGCTGTCCGGGCTGCGCCCGGTGGTCGCCATCTACTCGACCTTCCTGCAGCGCGCCTTCGACCAGGTGATCATGGACGTGGCCCTGCACAAGCTGCCGGTGGTGTTCGTCCTCGACCGGGCGGGCGTGACCGGGCCCGACGGGTCCTCCCACCACGGGGTCTTCGACCTCTCCTACCTGCGCCTTATCCCCAACCTGCGGGTCTGCGCCCCGGCCGACGCAACCGAGCTCTGCGCCCTCCTGGAGACATCGTTATCGCTGGACGGCCCGGTCGCCATCCGCTTCCCCCGCGGCACCGTGCCGGAGACGCCCGACCTGCCCGTCGAGCCGCTGCCCGTGGGCCGCTGGGAAGAGGTGCGCCGGGGCGACGACGCGGCTCTGCTGGCGGTGGGCCGGATGGTCGAGGTCGCCACGGCCGCCGCCGACCGCCTGGCCGGGGAGGGAATCTCCTGCGGAGTCATCAACGCCCGCTGGCTGAAGCCCATCGACGGCCGCCTGTTGTCCGACTGGGCGGTCCGCTATCCGCTGCTGGTCACCGCCGAGGACAACGTCGGTGCTGGCGGGTTCGGAAGCGCCGTCCTGGAGACGCTCGCGCCCGCCGGGCTGGCGGGCAAGGTGCGGGTGGCTGCGCTCCCCGACGAGTTCCTGCCCCACGGCAAGCCCGCCCAGATCCTGGCCGAGCGCGGCCTCGACGCCGAGGGCCTGGCGCAGGCGGTGCGAGCCGCGGTCGGCAGCCGGGTGCGCTCGAGCTGAGACTCGAATCGGTGCAGGTCGGGCAGCCGCGGATGCGGCCCAAGCCCGACAAGCCGGGACATCGGTGGCGCAGCGCGATTTACAAGACACGGGTGGACGGGCCGGTGATGCTGCGCCGCGAGAACCTCGACGGCGACCGCCAGGGCGACCTGCGCGTCCACGGCGGCCCCGACCAGGCCGCCCTCCTGTACTCGGCGGACAACTACGCGCGCTGGCGCGCCGAGGGCTTCGACTTCGAGCCCGGCAGCTTCGGCGAGAACCTGACCGTGAGCGGACTCGACGAGACCACCGTCTGCCGGGGCGACATCTACGCCATCGGCGACGGGGTGGTGGTGCAGGTCACCCGCCCGCGCGGCCCCTGCTACAAGCTCCAGTACCGGACCGGCGTGCCGGACATGATCAAGCGTGTGCTCGCCAACGGGCGCAGCGGCTGGTACGTGCGCGTCCTGAAGGAAGGCCCGGTCGAGGCCGGGCAGGAGATCACGCTGCTAAAGAGGCTGGCGCCCGGCGAACCCCTCGCCAATCCGGTGCCAGAAGGCGACCCGATCCTCACCTAGCTTCCAACAGAGCTCCACCAGCTCGCCCTCGCGGTAGCTGAGGAAGTCGACCAGGCCGACGCGCATGTCCTTGAGCTGGATGCCCAGCGCCTCCAGCGCCGTGAGCGCGCCCGCCAGCTCCAGCTCGCCGGCCCGCAGCGCCTCCAACCGCGCCTCGTACTCCTCCTCGGGGCCGCCCCGCGAGCGCTGGTACTGGGCGATCCGGACCTGGTCCTCGAGATCGGGCAGCTGGTTGCCCACGTCCACGATGGTCTGCACCAGGCGGTGCACGTCGGGCAGCACGGCGTTGGCCTCGGCGACCTCGTACGTGCGGGGCTGGACGCGGGACATCTCCAATCGACCCTAGCATCGAGTCATGACTCCAGGCGACCGCCGGCGCGTGCTCGTCACGTCCTCTGCCTGCGTTTTCCTGAACTTCCTCGCCTTCGCCGGCCTGACGCCGCTCTTCCCCGAGGTGGCGCACGACCTGGGCCTGGGCGTAGACAGCCTGGGACTTTTCTTCGCCCTCTCCGCCGCGGTGGCGGCCGTCCTGCAGATTCCGGTCGGCGTCTTCGCCGACCGCTGGGGCCGGCGGCCGGCGCTGGTCCTGGGCCTGCTCTTCATGGTGGCCGGCCAGGCCCTGCGCTGGCAGGCGCGCACGCCGCTGATCTTCGGCGCCGGCCAGCTGGCGATCGGCTGCTGCTCCCCGCTTATCGTGGCCGCAGGCTATGCGGCGGTCGCGGACGCGTACTCGAGGGCCGGACGCGCCGAGGCCTTCGGCATCGTGAGCGCGGCCATCAGCCTGGGCCAGATCACCGGCTTCCTGGTCGCGGGCGTGGCCGGGCAGTTCGTGGGCTGGCGCGGTTATTCGCTGGGGGTCGCGGTGCTGCCCTTTTTCCTGCTCCTGCCGGCGCTGACCATGCCCGAGCCCCGGCGGGCCGCCCAGCCTGCGTCGCTGGGCCAGTCGATGCTGCGGGCGGTGCGCTTCCTGCTGCAGCCGGAGGCGGCCGGCCTGGCCATGGTGGCGGCCCTGGCGCTCGGCGCCGGCTTCTCGGCGGGCTACGTGCTGCCCTTCGTCGCCCGCCAGTTCGGCTACGGGGAGAGCGCCACCAGCCTGCTCCTGGTCCCCTACGTGGTGGGCTCCATCATCGGCTCGCCGCTGGTCGGCCGCTGGGCCGACCGCAGCGGCCTGCCCTGGCTGCTGGCGGCCTGCCTGCTGGTGGGCGCGGTCGCCCTGGCGGCCTTCGGTCTGCTGCCCTTCGGCCTCCCCGTCGAGGTCGTCTGTTACCTGGAGATCGGCGGCGGCGCGGGCGCCGCCCTTTCACTGGCCTCGACGGCGATCGTCGCCCAGGCGGCCCGCTGGGGCACCGGCTCAGGCGCAGCGCTGGGCGGCCTTCGGGTCGGCCAGCAGATGGGCCCCGCCTTCGGGCCCGCGCTGGCCGGGCTGGCTTTCGCCCACGGCGGGCGGCTGCCGGCCTTCCTCCTGCTGGCCCTGCTCCTGGTGGTGGCGACCGCGATCGCGGTCCCGGCTACTTCGAGCTTGCGGCCGGCACCCCGTCCAGCACCGACCTGATTGCCTGGGCCGCGCCCAGCAGGCCCGAAGTCTCCACCGGCACCACCAGCTTGCTGTTGGGGCTGTCCGCGAACTTGGCGAGCGTGTCCAGCTGCAGGATGGCCACCAGCTCGGGATCGGGCTGGCCGGCGTGGATAGCCGAGTAGACGGACTGGATCGCCTGGGCCCGGCCCTCGGCATCCAGGATCTGCGCCTGGCGGCGACCTTCGGCGCGCAGGATGTTGGACGCTTTCTCGCCCTCGGCCGTCTTGATGGCAGCCTGCTTCTGGCCCTCGGCCACATTGATGGCCGACTGCTGCTGGCCCTCGGACTGCAGGATGGCCGCCCGCTTCTCCTGGTCGGCCTGCTTCTGCAGGGCCATGGCCTGGAGGATCTGCTGGGGCGGGACAATGTCCACGATCTCGATCCGGTTGATCCGGATGCCCCACTTGTCGGTGACCTGCTCCATCTGCTGCTGCAGCTGGGCATTGATCTGCTCGCGCTGGCTCAGGGCTTCGTCAAGGCTCATCGAGCCGAAGACCGCGCGCAGGGTGGTGCGGCTGAGCTGGTCGACGGCGATGAAGTAGTTGCTGACCTGGAACAGCGCCAGCCGGGGGTCGACGACCTGGCTGAAGATGGTGGCGTTCACGGCCACCGAGACGTTGTCCTTGGTGATCACGTCCTGGCGGTCGCCGGTGCGCGGGGTCTCGCGCATGTCGACGATGACCATGGCATCGATGAAGGGCACCAGGAAGGTGATGCCCGGGTTGCGCACGCTGTGGAACTGGCCGAGGCGCTTGACCACGCCCACCAGGCCCTGCTGGATCACCCGCACCGAGCGGAAGACCACGATCAGGGCGAACAGGATCAGGAAGAAAAAGATGATCAGGGTGGCGACGGGCATCGGCTCTCCTCTCTAGCGGCTAGCGGTGGACACGACGAGGGTGGCGTTGCGGATCTCCACCACGCGCACCTCGGCGCCTTCTCGGACCTGCGAGCCGTCGGCCGTGACCGCCGGCCAGCGCTCGCCCATGATCTTGACGTGGCCTGTCTGGTGGCCACCTTTGATGGCATCGGTGACCAGCCCGGTCCGGCCGATCATCTCCTGGGCCCCCGACAAGGTGGCCGGGGTGGCGCGGTAGCGGTAATGCATCCAGCGCAGCAGCGGCGGTCGCGCCAGTACCACCCCGCCCACGGCCAGGACCGTGAAGACCAACCCCTGCACGAGCAGGTCGCCGCCCATCGCCGCCGCCGCGGCCGCTCCCAACGCGGCCAGGGTCAGGAACACTGCGAAGAACGCCAGGCTGACCACCTCGCCGGCGGCAAAGGCCAGGGCCACCACGACCCAGAAGATCCACATCAGCGAAGACTCCTCCTGCTGAGAAAACGCGTCACCGCGCGCTTCCGTTCGCGGCGGCGTTAGGGTACTTCGGGTTGCGCGCGTGGAGTTGCAGGAGATGCGGCGTCGGTTCGCGGGCGCCCGGGTCGCCCGGCTGGCCACCATCGGTCCCGACGACGCGCCCCGCCTGGTCCCGATCTGCTTCGTCCTGGAGGGTGACCTGATCCACTCTGTCGTCGACGCCAAGCCCAAGCGCACGCAGCAGTTGGCGCGGCTGGCGGCCGTGGCGCGGGAGCCACGGGTGGCCGTGCTGGTCGACGAGTGGTCGGAGGACTGGTCGCAACTGTGGTGGGTGCGCGCCGACGGCCGGGCGCGCGTGACCGATCCGGCGCCGGAGGTGCTGGCCCGACTGGCCGCCAAGTACCCGCAGTACCGCTCCGCCCCACCGCCCGGGCCGGCCCTGGAGGTCACCGTCGAACGCTGGAGCGGCTGGGCGCCGTGAGCGCGTTCGCGCAGCTGCTGGGCCGCCTGGCGGCCTACTCAGACGCCGAGATGGCGCAGCCCTGGGAATGGCCGGGCCGCAAAGGCGCGCAGCTTCAGGTCCGCGACTGCCACTGGCGGATCGTGGAGACCGAACAAGCCTTTCTGGCCACGGTCCCCGCCGCCGAACGCGAGGCGGCGGCCGTCATGGAGTTGGCGCAGATCGCGTTCGGCGACCTGCGCGGCCTGCTGGCCGGCCAGACCGACGACGCGCTGGACGCCAAGCCGGGCGAGGAATGGTCGCTGCGCGAGGTCCTGGGCCACGTCCTGATGACGGAGCGGCGTTATGCCTGGCAGGTGCGCTACGCCGTCAACCGCGACGCCACCCAACCCACCCACGCCCAGCCGCCGGTGACCGTTTCGACGGCCGAAACCGACAGCGGCGTACGGGACTGGATCGACATGCTGGAAGCCGAGCGCGCGCGCAGCGACTCCTACTGTTCCACCCTCGATGCGCCGGCCCTGGCCCGGCCGTCGGTGTGGATGGAGTACGAGATCGACGTCCGGTTCAGGCTGCACCGCTTTGCGGCGCACCTCGCCGAGCACACGATCCAGGCCGAGAAGACGCTGCGCGGGATCGACCGCACGCCGGCGGAGGCCCGTCAGCTGGTGCGCGTGCTCTCCCGTCTGCGGGGCCGCCATGAGCGGCGCTCCAGCGTGGGCGACCTGGAACATCTGGACACCGCGCACATGGCGCTGGCCGCCAGCCTGCCCCCCGCCCGGCGCTAGCTGCGGGGTTCCGGCTCCGCTTCCCCCGCCGGAGAGCGCCATACCTGGTCCGACCCGGTCCCCATCACCGCGCGCAGGACCACGACCTGGCTCGCCGCGGCGGTCACGACGAAGAGCACCGCGATCCACCAGGCCATGTGCCAGAGCGCGGCGGTCAGCCCGGCCAGGGTGAGCAGCAAGGCCGCGGCCAGCAGGCCGTAGGAGTAGCGGAGGATGACGTCCGCGCGCCTCCGCCGGCCGGAGGCCCGCCCGCCCTCGGCCGTGAACCCCGCCTCCTTGAACGCGCTGGTCGCCACCGCCTCCAGGCTGACGGTCTTCATGTCGGCTCCCAACCGCAGCAATAGAAACCCCGCCACGGCGGGGGGCAGGGCGAGCGCAAAGCCCAGCGTGCCCACCAACGCGGCCCGGTCAACGGGACCCACCGTCAGGAGCGCGCCCAGCATGACCAGGTCGAAAGCCACCAGGGCTCCGAGGATCCAGGCGCCTAGGTCCAGCAGCCATGGGGTGACGCGCTCGACCAGGGTGCGCAGGGCGCGCCAGGTGCGCGTGGAGGTGTCGCTCGCGGCCATCAGGCCAGGTTAGCCTCACGCCGGCAGCAGCTCGGTCTGCGCCTGGCGGACCGGGTAGTCGAGCGCGGCGGCGGGTGAGGACTGGCTGCCCAGCGCGTACGGCCCGTACCAGGTGCCGGAGGCGAGCACCGACCAGCTGAGCGTCCAATTCACGGAGGCCTGGACCGGATACCCGGCGGCATTGTGACGCTGGTAGACGTGGGTGACGGGCGAGGTGGCCGGGTAGGCGACGCCGAAGCCCGCGGGCGCTGCCAGCGACTGCTGGGAGCCATCTCCGAAGGTCCACTCGACGCCGGCCGGAGCCTGGGTGATCCGGTAGTGGTAGCCGTTGAGGTCAAGCTCGGTGGTCACGGGAGCGGGCCGCGGCGTCAGCCAGAACCAGGTGTCGAGGCCGGCCAGCCCAGGTGGCGCCGGGCTGACGCCAATGGCCGGCGGCGGCGGTGGCGCCGGCGGGCGCGGCGGGCCCAGCACTCGGGCGCAGGCTTGCTGCTCCGGCGTCTCGTTCTGCAGCCGGTCGTAGGCGATGACGTGCACGCAGGCGTCCTGGCCGGGCGCCAGGCCGGTCGCTGTGATCCGCCGCGGGTCGACCGAGTCGGCGGCCTGCTGCGGTGCGCCGCCGTTGATGCTGAGCCAGGACCGGTAGTGGTCCATGCCGGCCTCGAAGTAGTCGGGTCCGGCGCCGTCGCCGCGGTCGCTGACGGCGTCCCAGCCGAATGTGACCGAACTGGTCGTGACGGCCAGTACGCGCGGTGCCGGCGGGTTGGGAGGCACCGAGTCGACGTAGATGTCGACCACCGGGTTGCCGTAGACGTCGGCCATGAAGGGGCTGGCCAGGCCGCACTGTCCCGCGAACGTCCAGTTGAAGTAGGCGATGTACTGCTTGGCGTGTCCGTGGACCTGCCAGCCCCAGGCGGAGAAGTTCCAGTGGCCGACCCGGCCCAGCGGCACCGTGTTGATGTACCGCCACCCAGAACTGTCGCCGGGCCGGCCCTCGAAGTCGCCATACCAGTACCCGTACCAGCTGTCCCAGCCGGGGACCGGATGGACGCCCCAGAAGGTGTCGCGCTCGGGGTTGGCGGCCACGCTGGGATCGTTGGTGACCAGGCTGGTGTAGCTGGCGGGCAGGAAGGACTGGGCCGGGCAGAACCCGGGTGGATCGCCGTAGGCGGAACCCCACTGCGCCGCCTCGGCGCCGGTGGGCAGGAGCGCCCGGCTCAACGCCACCAGCACGACCGGCCAGAGCAGCCACCGCTTGCGCACGGACGCAGCTTGGACGGCGACCTGTGCGCAGGGGAACCCTGCTTGTTAATGTGACGCCGTGCCCAGGCTGCTGATCACCTCCAGCGCCGGACCCGCGGACCCCACGCGGGCCAGCATCGCCTTCCATATAGCCGCCAACGGCGCCGCGGCCTCGGGCGTCGACTCCGAGATCGCCCTGGCCGGCGACGCCACCGCGCTGGTTGCTCCCGGCGCCGCCGCGGACGTGCGCGGAGTCGGGATCCCGCCACTCGCCGACCTGCTCGCCAAGTGCCAGGCAGCGGCGATCACCATCCACGTTTGAAGGGGCTGTGCGGAGGCCCGTGGGGTCTCGCAGCTGCCGGAAGGGATGGCTTGGATCACCCCGCCGGACCTGGTCCGGCTGACCATGGAGGCTGAGCGGACCCTCAGCTTCTAGAGGCGCCGGCTCAGCGCCACCAGGCCACCGGCGGCAGGTCCTGGTCGTCCGTCACCAGCCAGGCGCCACCCTGGCGTCCGAGCTGCACGCGCCACTGCCGGAGCACGGTGGCCCAGCCGCCGCCGGCCTGGACCTGGGCCCGCACCTCCAGCACCGCCTCCGGCTGCCCCGGCGCCCCGCCCTGATGCACCAGGCGGCGCGAGAGCAGACGCTCGACGCGGCGCAGACCGCGGGTGGCCAGGCCGGCGACCTGCAGCCGGAGGCTGAGAAGCGAGCGGCCGCCGAAATAGAGGTCGAGAGGCTTGGGGTCGGCGGTGGCCAAGGCCTCCCGGCGGGCGTCGTCCGCGTGCATCACGACCGCGCTGAGGAGGGCCGGCGCAGGCGTCATTACCTCCGCCGCCACGGCGGCAGCGGTGGCCAACGGCGGCCGGCAGGCCGTGGCCACCAGGAGTACGAACAGCGGAAACAGGGCTTTCAAGTCGGCAGGCCCAGGTAGGCGCGAGTCACCCCGACCGCCAGCCGCCAGAGCCGTCGCCCGCATCGGCGCCGGGCCATGACCGGCTCGACTCCGCGCCCGAGTGCCCTCAGATCGGCGGGGCCCAATAGCGGCAGGCGGACCAGGTGGCCCGGCGCCAGCTCACCCGCCAGGGCGGGCAGCCCGAGCGCCGCGTCGAGCCGGCGCAGGTCGCCGTGCAGCACCAGCCAGCCCTGTCCCGGCGGCAGTTCGCGGAGACGGCGGCCGGCGACCTCCAGGCTGCCCGGCTCCAGCTCGGCAGCCACCAGGACCGCGTGGGCGCAGGCCGGCAAGCGGTCCAGGGCATGGCCGCCCACACCGAAACCGTCCTTCCAGGCCAGGACCTTGACTCCGGACTCGGCGCCCGCAGCGGCATAAATAGCCGCGAGCGCGCGCAGCAGCCGGGCCGCGAAGGGGGACGCCGCCTCGCCTGCGACCTCGACCCGCAGCGGCTCCAGCGCACTGAAGACGGGCAGCAGGCGCGGCAGCCAGCGCGGCCGGATCCGCGCCGGCAAAGTGGCGGCTTGGGGCGGGGAGTCGGTGGTGGCGGGCGCCAGCACCTGCAGCCTGGGCGCCTCCAGCGCCAGGTCAGCGAAGCTGAACTTGAACTTCCCGATCGGCTGCACCGCCATCGCGGGGCAGCCTAGGGTGCGGCTCGAAGCCGAGCCAACGCCGGTCGTTAAGAATTGAGACTTGACTAGACGAGATGTCTCGTCTAGTCTTGCCGCGAGATGGCCACCCGGGCGCGAATCCTGAGCGCGGCGCGACGGCTGGCCCGGGCTGGAGAGCGGCCCACCCTGGGCGAGGTGGCCCAGGCCGCGGGCGTCTCCAGGGCGACCGTGCACCGTGTGGTCGGATCGCGGGCCGAGCTGCTCACCGCGATCGACGCCGACCCCGACCCGGCAACCCGGGACCGCGTCCTCACGGCCGCGCTGGAGATGGTCGGCGAGCACGGGCTGGCGGCGCTCTCCATGGACGAGCTGGCCCTCCGCGCGGGCACCTCGCGCGCCAACCTCTATCGCCTTTTCCCCGGCAAGGCGGTCCTCTTTCGAGAGCTGGTCGCGGTCTATGCGCCGCTGCGGCCGGTGCAGGAGGCCCTCTTGGAGCTGGGCGAGGCGCCGCCCGAGGTGGTGATGCCGGAGCTGGCGCGGCGGGCCGCCCGCCACCTGGAGGGCCGGATCGGCCTCGTGCGCACGCTCTTCCTGGAGATCACCGGATCCGAGCCGGAGGCCGAGGGCGGCCGGGAGCTGGCGGTCGGCGAGGGTTTCGCGGCGGTGGCCGGCTACCTGGTCGGGCAAATGCAGGCGGGCCGCCTGCGGCGCATGGACCCGGCATTGGCGATGCAGATGTTCGTGGGACCCGTGATGGTCCACCTCCTGACGCGGCCGATCCTGGCCCGGCTCGTGGGGCAGCCGCCGCCGCTTGAGGAGTCGGTGACCAAGCTCGCGGAGGGCTGGCTGCGGGCGATGAAGACGGAGGCGTGAGGATGGCCGAGGAGTACGCGATCGAGGTCGAGGGTGTGGTCAAGACCTTCGGCCGGCTGCGGGCCCTGGACGGCGTGAGCCTGCGTGTGCGCGCAGGTGAGGTCTACGGGCTGCTGGGGCCGAACGGTTCCGGTAAGACCACGCTGATCCGGAGCCTGGTGGGTCTGGTCAAGCCAGACGCGGGGACCGTCACCGTGCTCGGCCGGCGCATGCCAGACGTTGGGATCCTGAACCGGATCGGCTACATGACGCAGGCCGCCGCGCTCTATCCCGACCTCTCGGTCGAAGAGAACGTGCGCTTCTTCGCGGCCATCAACGGCACCGAGGACAACGTCGATGCCGCGCTCGACTTCGTGGAGCTGGGCGCCCGCCGGCGCTCCGCCGTGGTCGAGCTGAGCGGCGGCATGCGCACGCGGGCGTCGCTCGCCTGCGCGCTGGTCAACCGGCCCCGCCTCCTGCTGCTCGACGAGCCCACGGTCGGCGTCGACCCGCAGCTGCGGCGCCAGCTCTGGGATCGCTTCCGCGCCATGGCCGACCAGGGAACCACGATCCTGGTCTCCAGCCACGTCATGGACGAGGCCGAGCGCACCCAACGGCTGGGCCTGATCCTCTTCGGCAAGCTGTTGGCGGAGGGGACCGCGCAGGAGCTGATCGCCCGCGCCGGGGTGCAGCGCCTGGAAGACGCCTTCCTCAAGCTCTCGGAGGTGCAGCCGTGAACGCGCGTCGAGTGACCGCCATCTGGTTCCGGATCCTGGCCCAGTTCCGCCGCGACCGGCGCACCCTGGCGCTCCTCTTCGTGATCCCGCTGGTCATCCTGAGCCTGCTCTATTTCCTGCTCCGTGGCAGCGGCGGCAAGCCCAACGTCGACCTCGTCAACGAGGACCAGGGGCCGGTGGGTTCAGTCATCGCGCAGGCCCTTCAGCGTGGCGACAAGCTGAGCCTGCACGACACCAGCCTCAGCACCGCGCAGGCGGACGTGAACGCGGGCCGCGTGGACGCCTACATCCACTTCCCCTCCGACTTCTCGGAGCGCGCCCTTTCCGCGCACGTGGTGCAGCCGGAGGTGCGCCTGGAGGGCAGCCAGCCGAGCGCCTCGGGGACGGTGGTGAGCGCGCTGGCCCAGGCCATGCAGGCGGCGCTCAGCGCGGCGCCGGGCGCCGCGCCCTTCACGGTCGACGTGCGGGTCTCCTACCTGCACGGCGGTCCCGGGTTCGACACGCTCGACTACTTCGGTGCGGCCTTCATCGGGCTGGTGGTGTTCTTTCTGGTCTTCGTGGTGACGTCTGTGTCGTTCCTGCGCGAACGCTCGCAGGGGACATTGGAGCGTCTGATGGCCAGCCCGCTGCGCCGCGGGGAGATCGTGGTCGGCTACATGCTCGGGTTCGCCACGGTGGCCTTCGTGCAGAGCGTGGAGGTGATCCTCTTCAGCCTCTACGTGCTCAAGATCCACAACTCCGGCAGCGTTGCCTTGATCTTCCTGATCTCGCTGCTGATGGCGATGAGCGCGGTCAACCTGGGCATCTTCCTGAGCATGTTCGCGCGCACCGAGTTCCAGGCCGTGCAGTTCATCCCACTCGTGATCGTGCCCCAGGTGCTGCTGAGCGGAATCGTCTTTCCCATCGAAACCGAGCCGAACTGGCTGCAGCTCATCTCGAAGGTGCTGCCGCTGACCTACGCGGTGAGCGGGCTGCGCGACGTGATGATCAAGGGCGCCGACCTCGGCTGGGCCTCGGTCCAGCTGGACCTGGGCGTCGTGCTGGGATTCACGGTGCTGCTGGTGGCGGCGGCGGCGGCGACTCTGAGGCGGCGGGTGGCGTAGCGGGTTCGGGTTGGGGATCCTGGGCGAGCACCACGAACACCGCTCCCAGGACGATGGCCAGCCCGACGATTCCCCACTCGGCTTGGGGGATGTTCTGGGCGAAGAGGCGCGTGAGGGTTGAGGCCGCCAGGTAGATGCCGGCCAGGACCATCGCCAGCTTGAAGCGGCGGCGGAGGTAGCGGAGCTGCTGGCGGAGGCCGCCCGGCCGGATGGAGAGGACGGCGATGGCGACGGCCGGCAGCAGGAAGAGGCCGAGGATCAGGGCGCGCACTTACGGGTCCATCCTCCCCGCCTTTGTATACAAACGTCTGGTCCAGGCCGTGCCTGGACCCATGGGTTGTATACAAGCGGCGCGTTCAGCGGCCCAGACGTGACACGGCGATAAGCTCGGGCTGTGTGGCTGGCGTGCTCTAACCGCTGCGGCTCCCAGCTCTTCCGCGCGCTGTTCGCGGAGGTCGAGATCGACAGCCAGGGCGAGTACCAGTCGCATCGCATCGTGCAGCCGGGCTACCTGTGCCTGAACTGCGGGGCGCCTGCCTTCGACCTGCGCGAGGTGCCGGCGGAACGCGAGGCGGAGCTGGCCGAGGATGCGGCCCCCGAGGCGGTGGACGTGCTCTGCCCGGTGTGCGAGACGCCGGTCAGTATCTTGCCCGGTGAGGAGTGCCCCAACTGCGGGGCGCCGCTGGAGGTGGCGCCGGGGGGCTGATCGGCATCGGCCACGGCTGTTTTGCGACCGTTGCGCCGGCCTAACGTCCCCAATGCCGGCACTTCCGGCCCGTTACGCCGGCCTGACCCCTCAAGTGCCGGCAGTCGAGCGTCTACAGCGCCGCCGTACCGGCCACCACCCCCAGCATCCAGCCGGCGGCCGCCGCATCGCGTTCGCGGACCGCCTGGCGGAGCACGCGCACCGCGGTCGGCGTGTCGAGATCGTCATCGAGGGCGTCCCGGAACCGCTCGACCAGCTCCTTGCCCCCGGCCGCGGGGCCCGCCCCCGCCCCCCGCCTGACCCCAACCAACGTGCGGACGCGCGCGGCCAGCGCGGTCGCGCGGTCGAGTCCTTCCCAGCGGAAGGTCCAGTCGCGCCGGTAGTGATGCGAGGCCAGGTAGAGCCGCACCGCGGCCGCGGGCGCGCGCTCCAAGCACTGGGCCACCACAACCAGGTTCCCGAGCGACTTGCTCATCTTCCGGCCCTCGTACCGGACCATGCCAGTGTGCATCCAGGCCCGCGCGAAAACATCCTTGCCTGTTAAGGACTGCGACTGCGCGCGCTCCGACTCGTGGTGCGAGAAGGCCAGGTCCCGCCCCCCACCGTGCACCTCGATCACGGGTCCCAGATACCGCATCGCCATCGCCGAGCACTCGATGTGCCAGCCCGGCCGCCCGGGCCCAAACTCCTCCGTATCCCACGCCGGCTCATCGACCGCCGAGCGCCGCCAGAGCGGGAAGTCCAGCGCGTCGCGCTTGTGGCCGGGGTCGACCACGCCCAGCATCCCCTCGTCGCGCAGCTTGCGCACCATCGACCGCCGCGTCCGGTGCGAGAGCGCGCCATATGACTTGAACCGCGAAGCGTCGAAGTACACGGCATCGGTCTGGTAGGCGAATCCACCGCGGTCCAGCGCCCGCACCGCGTCGAGGATCCCGGGGATCTCAGTCGAGACGTGCGGCATCACGTCCGGGCGCCGCCAGCCCAGCGCGTCCATGTCGGCCAGGAACGCCCGCACCTCGCGCGCCGCGAGCGAATCCCAGGCCACTCCGTCCCGGCGCGCCCGCTCGAAGAGCGGATCGTCCACGTCGGTCACGTTCTGCACGTAGCGCACGCGCACCCCACAGACCTCCAGCCAGCGCACCAGCACGTCGAAGTGGCAGAAGGTGAAGGCGTGCCCCAGGTGCCCCGCGTCATAGGGCGTGACGCCGCACACGTACAGCGAGAGCGACGGCGGCGAGCCTGGCGCCAGGGGCACCGGGATCACCCGGCGCGACAGCGAGTCGAAAACGCGCAGCCGCGCAGGGGCCAAGCCGGCGGAGGCTACCTCAGCTCCGCGAAGCCACCGCCGGCGCGTCGGCGCGCAGCGCCTCGGCGCGGTCGGTCCGTTCCCAGGGCACGTCCAGGTCGTCGCGCCCGAAGTGCCCATAGGCCGCCGTCGGCCGGTAGATCGGGCGCCGCAGGTCGAGGTCGTGGATGATGGCCGCCGGCCGCAGGTCGAAGTGGCGCCGCACCAGGTCGAGGAGCTTCTCCTCGGCCACCACGCCGGTGCCGAAGGTCTCCACCGCCACCGAGGTCGGGCGCGCCCGGCCGATGGCATAGGAAACCTGCACCTCGCAGCGCTCCGCGAAGCCGGCCGCGACCAGGTTCTTGGCCACCCAGCGTGCCGCGTAGGCCGCCGACCGGTCGACCTTGGACGGGTCCTTGCCCGAGAAGGCGCCTCCGCCGTGGCGGGCGACCCCGCCGTAGGTGTCGACGATGATCTTGCGGCCGGTCAGCCCGGCGTCCGCGGCCGGCCCGCCCAGCTCGAAGCGACCCGAGGGATTGACGTAGATCTTGGTCGAGGAATCCACGTACTCGCGCGGCAGCACGCGGTCGATGACCAGCGCGCGCACGCCCTCCTCGATCTCGCGGTTGGAGGCCGAGGGATGGTGGTGCGTGGAGATGACCACCGCCTCCACCCGCTTCGGGCGGCCCAGCTCGTACTCGACCGTCACTTGCGACTTGCCGTCCGGGCGGAGCCAGGGCAGCGTGCGGTCCTTGCGCACCTCCGCCAGCTGGCGGGCCAGCCGGTGGGCGAGGGAGATGGTGAGCGGCATCAGCTCGGGCGTCTCCCGGCAGGCGAAGCCGATCATCATGCCCTGGTCGCCGGCGCCCTGGAGCTCGAAGGGGTCCGACAACGGCCCGCTGCGCTCCTCCAGCGAGTGGTTGACGCCGGCCGCGATGTCCGGCGACTGCTCCTTCAGGTAGACCTGGATCAGCGCGTGGTCGGGGTCGAAGCCCAGCTCGGGGCTGTCGTAGCCGATGCCGCGGATCGTGTCCCGGATGGTTCGAGAGATGTCGAGGTCGGCGGTGGTGGTGACCTCGCCGATGACCACGCACAGCTCTTTGGTGATGGCGGTCTCACATGCGACCCGGGCCCCCGGATCCTGGCCCAGCATGCCGTCCAGGATGGCGTCCGAGACCTGGTCGCAGACCTTGTCCGGGTGTCCCTCGGTGACCGATTCCGACGTCAGCTGGTATGAGCGCGACGAACTGAAGGAGGTGGTCATGAACGCCGGTAAGGATACCGGCTAGACAGAACTGGCCTGGGCCTCCTCTTCCTCTTCCGCGCCCAGCAGCTGGGCCTGCAGCTCGAAGATGTCATCCAGCACGCGGTCGGTTCGGCGCCCCTCCATGCGATGGTCGGGGATCAGCCCGGCCATTCCCAGCTGCACGCGCAGGCGGCTGCCCAGGTGGGCGTCGACGCGCTGCTGGCCCGCGGCCAGCGCGTCCTCCAGCAGCTGCAGGCAGCGGTCAAGGGCGGCCAGCCGTGCCTTGTGGGCGGCATTGACGCTCACGTGGCGCCCACCTCCACCCGGCCGGCCGGAGTGATCCGGACCTGGACCCGCGGCAGCGGAGGCAGCGGATAGGACTCTGGCGAGGTGATCTGGAAGCCCTCGGTGTCGAAGGCCACGTTGTGGCAGGGGCAGGTGAGCTGGTGCGCGGAGGGCGTCCAGTTGAGCTCGCAAGGGAGGTGCGTGCAAACGGAGGAGAGGCCGTTGACGTTCTGTCCCTCGCGCACCAGGTAGGTCCCGACTGAGCCTGCCTGGAAGCGCACCGGCACGCCCTCCTTGAACGCGGACAGCGGACCGGCGTCGTACCAGCGCACGGCCGGGAACACGGTGGCGGACCCGTAACGGACCACCTGGGGAGCCGGCTGCAGCAGCCGACCGACGCCCGTCCCCGCCAGCGCGCCCGCCGCGGCCGCCAGCCCGGCCACCAGCGCCGAACGGCGTGAGAGCAGGCCAGGCTCGCGGGCCGGCTCCAGGCGCGCCGCCAGCCGGCGCCGGAAGACGGGCGACATCCTGGGATAGGGGTCGCGCTGCCCCGCCAGCGCGGCGGCCGCCATGATCGCGTCCCGGTCGTGTGCGTCGGCGGTGCCGATCCGGAGTCGCTTGCCGGCCAGCAGGTCACGAACGACCTCCTCCAGCCGCCGGCTGCGCTTTACTTCGTCGTCTTCAGGCATCGGACTCCAGCCTGGCCGCCGCGCGCAGCGCGCGCAGCTGCATCACCTTGATGGCGCCGACCGTGTTGCCGGTTTCTGCGGCCACTTCTTTCAATGAGTACCCGCGCAGGAAACGCAGCTCCAGCACGCGCCGATAGTTGGCCGGCAGCGCGGCCAGCAAGCGCGTCACGCGCTCCGACGCGGCGTTCGGCTCGCTGCGCGCCGGACTCGGCGCCGCGGGCAGCGCCAGGTCCTCGTGCAGCTCCTCCTCAGGCAGCCCGAACTTGCGCGCCCAGAACCCCGCCAGGACCGAACGCGCGGTGGCGAACAGGTAGGCCCGGATCGACGCGGCCGCGGCTTCCGCCCGCAGGCGCGGGATCGCTTTCATGGCCACCTGCTGCGTCAGGTCCTCGGCGTCCGCGCGGTTGCCGACGCGGGCGAAGATGAAGGCGTAGACCAGGTCCAGCTGGTCGAGGGCGATCTGCGCCGCCGGGACTTCTACCGCCGGCAGCTCGATGAGGTCGCCCTGGTCACCGCCTTGCTCCATGGGCTCAGGCCGCCTTCAGGTCCCCGCAAGCCATAGGGCTTGCGTTGCCACCCTGCGCGTCCGTTCGCTGGTGCACGTCGGCGTACCAGCCGCCGTCCGGCACCCGGTATTCGCGCGGCACGTTCGTGACCGAGGTGGCGTTCCCGGTCGCGTCAGCCGACAGCGACTCCAGTGGGATCTCGATGGGACCCATGGCCGCGCAGCTCCCGAGGTGGATGTGCGCGGTGTGGTCGCTGTTGGGCGGCAGGCCGTGCAGCCGCAGCGTGAGCTTGAAGGCGCCGCTCCCCTTCACGACTTCGGCGTCACCGGTGATGCCCGCGTTGGCGGTCCCCACGCCGAGCATCGGGAAGACCAGGGGCGTGGCTTGAGGGTAGGGCGTGGAGGTGACCGGGATGGTCGCGGCGGGCGACGGACTGCTCCCTCCGCAAGCCGCCAGCAGGCAGGCGGCCACCAGGATCCATCGCCCTGGATACCGGCGCTGGTTACTGGCCACGCAGCGCGACCACGGGATCCAGCCGGGCCGCCCGCACGGCCGGGATCAGACCGGCGCCGGCGCCCAGGAGCACCGAGAAGAGGAGGGCGAAGGCGACCAGCCGCGGGGAAAGCAGGAAGAGCGTCAGGTTCAGGCTGTCGGTGTAGGCGTTGAGGGCGCTGGTGAAGAGCCAACCCAGCACCGTTCCGCTGGCACCGCCCACCAAACCGATCACGGTCGCCTCGATCAGGTACTCGCGGAGGATGTCGGAGGTGTGCGCGCCCACCACCTTCTTGACGCCGATCTCGCGCACGCGCTCGGTGACGGCCATGACCATGGTGTTGACGACGGACAGGCCTCCCACCACCAGCGCCAGCAGTGCCGAGCCGGTGGTGATGGCGGTGAACAGCGTGGAGGCGTCTTCGAAGGCCTTGACCAGCTCGCTGGGCGGGGTGGCGCGCACGCCCGGCACCTCGGCGGCGATCTTGCGCGCCAGCTGGTCGAGGTCGACCCCCGGCTGCCCGAAGACCGCGATCCCGCTGGCGATCGACTTGGGGTCCAGGGTGCCTCGCACCGCGGTCGGCAGGATGTCGCCCAGCAGCATCTGGCCGTCCGCGAAGGAGATGCTGGCGAAGGAGTCGGGCGCGGTCAGCGTCTTTTCGAGGATTCCCACAACCACGAAGTCGTGGCCCACGTAGTCGGGCCGGGTGGAGGGATCTTTGGGCGGTGTGGGCAGACGCACCGTGCGGCCCAGGCCGGCGTTCAGCTCCTTGGCCGCATCGGCGCCCAGCACCACCTCACCGCGCCGGGCCTGGTCGAGCTGGCGGCCCCGCGCCACGGTGAGCTGGAAGTGCTCGTAGCGCTCGAAGCCGGGCGCGGTGGCGGTCACGAAGAGCCCGCCGCCCAGCGACAGGCTGGGATCGGCGTGACCCGGTACACCGATGGTCGGGAAGGCGGCCGCCACCCCGTCGACGCGCTCGATGGTGGCGGCGGTGTCGACCTGCACCAGCCCGCCGCCGAAGCCGTTGCCGGAGTCGCTGACCACGATGTGGTCGGAGAAGAACTGACGGCCCCCGTCGAGGAGGGCCGTCGTCTTCTCGGCCATGGCGCCCATCGTGGTCAGCGCCATCACGCCGATCACGATGCCGCCGATGGTCAGGCCGTTGCGGAGCTTGCGGCGGGCCAGGTTGCGGACCGTCTCCACGGTCCGCAATCTATTCCTGGGCGACGCGCCGCCGCCGCCACAGGGTGAACGCGCCCAGGCCCAGCAGCGCCAGCAGCAGGTAGGGCGCCAGGGCGCCCAGCGCCACCACCAGGAAGTCGACGCTGACGAAGAAGTCGTCCAGCGCGCTGCGCAGCGCGGCCTGGAAGCCCAGCTCGTCGCGAGGTTGGGGCGCCACCGCCGCCTCGCGCAGGGTGACGCTGATCGTGGAGTAGGTGGTGGCGTGGTCGAGGTAGTCGATCTGGCCCTTCAGCTGCTCGATCTGGCCCTCGATCTGGCCGACCTGGTTCTGGATGTTGACGATGTCGCCGATCGAGGTGGCGCGCGACAGCAGCGCCAGCATGGCGTCGCGCTGCGCCTCTTCGTTCTTGAGGCGCGACTGCAGGTCGACGTACTGCGAGCTGACGTCCTGCGAGGTGGCGTGGAAGGCCTGCACGGTGCCGTATCCGCGCAGCTGCTTGATGGTCTCCTCGTACTTGTCGGCGGGCACGGCGAAGGTGATGACGCCCGTGCGGATGCGGTCGCCGCCGTCGCTGCCGGCGTCGCTGGCGGAGACGTAGCCGCCCTCGCCGGCCGAGAGGTCGATGAGCTTGGTCAGCACGTCGTCGAAGCGCCCGTTGCCGACCTCCAGGGTCAGGCTGGCGGTGCGGATGACGCGCGGGCCGTTGGCGACCGGCACCACCGGCACGGCGGCGCTGCCGGTATCGGTCCGCTGCGCGGGCTGCGCCACCGCGGATCCAGATGTGGGCGGGCCAGAAGAGGATGCGGAGGAGCCGCCGGAGCCGGCCGCGCCGCTGCAGGCGGCCAGCGCGAGGGTGACCAGGACGCCGAGGAAGGCGATACGTCGCGTTTGCATGCCGACCGAACGACCGCTCGGCGCGCCGCGTAACAATTGGCCGCGTCATGCTCCAGGTCCGCGAGCTCGAGGTGGAGGTAGGCGGCCGCGTCACCCTGACCGGCGGCTCCTTCACGGTGCGCGCCGGCGACAAGGTCGGGTTGGTCGGACTCAACGGCGCCGGCAAGACCTCGATGCTGCGCGTGCTCGCCGGCCAGGACTCGCCCTCCCGAGGACTGGTCAGCCGCCGGGGCGCTGTCGGCTACGTGCCGCAGAACCCGCGCCCGCGCTCGGCGGCCGAGGTCAAGGCGGTTTCCCACGTGCTCAGCGGCCGCGGGCTGGACCGCGCGGCCGAGCGCCTGGCCGTGCTGCAGAAGCAATTGGAGACCGACCACAGCCCGCAAAGCGTGGAGCGCTTCAGCGAGGCGGAGGAGCGCTTCCGGCAAGCGGGCGGTTACTCCGCCGACGCCGAGGCGCGCCGGATCCTGGCCGGCCTGGGCCTGGCGCTCGACCGCGCCGACCTGCCCCTGGGCGTGCTCTCAGGCGGTGAGCGCCGGCGGGTGGAGATCGCGCGGGTGCTCTTCCAGGACAGCGAGCTGCTCCTGCTCGACGAGCCCACCAACCACCTCGACGTCGACGCCAAGGGCTGGCTGATGAGCTTTCTGCGCGGCTATCGGGGCGGGCTGCTGGTGGTCAGCCACGACCTGGAGCTGCTGGACAGCGCCATCACGCGCGTCCTCCATCTGGAAGATGCGGCACTGATCGAGTACAAGGGCACCTACTCGCAGTACGTGCAGGCCCGGCAGCTGGACCGCCAGCGGCGCCAGAAGCTGGCCGAGCGCCAGGAGTCCGAGATCCACCGCCTCAGCTCGCTGGCCGAGGTCATGCGCCGGCAGACCGCCAAGCGCGCGCGCACCGCCCATTCCCTCGACAAGCGGGTGGAGCGCCTCAAGGCCGAGCGCGTGACGCCGCTCAAGCGGGACCGCAAGCTCAAGGTCAGCTTCCCGCCGCCGCCCAGCTCCGGCCGCCTGGCCCTGCGTGTTGAAGACCTGGCCAAGAGCTACGGAGGCCCGCCGGTCTTCCGGCGTGTGAACTTCGAGGTTGAGCGCGGCCAGCGCCTTCTGGTGATGGGGCTCAACGGCGCCGGCAAGACCTCGCTGCTCCGCATCCTGGCCGGCCAGTCGGAGCCCGACCAGGGCGCCTTCCGGCTCGGCCACAACGTGTCGCTCGGCTACTACGCCCAGGAGCACGAGGGGATCGAGCCCAAGCGCAGCGTGCTCAGCCACATGCGCGCCCTCTCGGATGCCCCCGAACCACAGCTGCGCACGCTGCTGGGGATGTTCGGGCTCAGCGGCAAGATCGCCATGCAGGACGCAGGCACGCTTTCCGGCGGCGAGAAGACCAAGCTGGCGCTGGCCCAGCTGGTGGCCGGCCGCCACAACCTGCTCCTGCTCGACGAGCCGACCAACAACCTGGACCCGCCCTCCCGGACGGCGGTGGCGGAGGCGCTGGCGGCCTGGCCGGGTTCCATGGTCATAGTCAGCCACGACACCGAGTTCGTGGGCGCGCTGCGCCCACAGCGCGTGCTGATGATGCCGGAGGGCAAGCTCGACTTCTGGGACGACGACCTGCTCGAGCTTGTTAGCTTCGCTTGATGGAAGAGCCGCCGCCGACCAACAGCGCGCAGCTGACCTGGCGGGGCGGCCACCGGTTCCAGGCCAAGGGCCCGAGCGGCGCCATCGAGATCGCCTCCGGCGACGACCGCGCGACCCTCTCCCCGATGGAGGCGATGCTGAGCGCCGTCGCCGCCTGCATGGCGGTGGACGTGGTCGACATCCTGGGCAAGATGCGCAAGACCGTGCGCAGCTACGCGGTCGACTGCGAGGGCTGGCGGCGCGACGAGCTCCCGCGCAAATTCACGCGCATCCGCCTCACCCACCGGGTATCGGGGCCGGACGTGGACCCGGGCAGCGTGTCCCGGGCCGTCGACCTGAGCCAGACCAAGTACTGCTCGGCGATGGCTTCGCTCGACCCCGCGATCGAGGTCGAGAACGTCATCGCGGTTGAGGTTCTGGCCTGAGAAGCGCAGCCGAAAAGCCAGCTTGATCTTTGGCGGCTAGCCGGCCCGTTGCAGTCGCCGGCTCCTGCGGTGCTCGCTCACGCATCCTCGATGCGCTCGCTCCGCTCCTCGTCCCCGGCGAGCGCCCCGAACCGGCGATCCACCAAATCTCTAAGCCGACCTTTCGGCCGCGCTTCTAACTGCCCTACCCAGCGTCAGTTGCAGGTCGAGGTGGATGCGCAGGCTGAGCGGCCTGCGGCCGGCGCGCACCGATGCCGCCAGACGCTCGTGGGCGGCCTGGGCGCGCAGGTCGGCCATCCGCCGCTCGGCCACGATCAGATCCGGATACCAGTCGTTCACTTTTCCCTCCCGAATTCGTTGAGAGCGCTGCCCAGCTCCTCCAGGGGCTGGCGGCGCAGGCTGTAGGACTTGGTGCCCAAGGGCACGCGGAGCAGGCCGGCGGCCCGCAGCTGTGCGAGGTGGTGGTGCATGGTCGACTTGCTGACACCGAGTTCGTCGGCCATCTCCTGCAGGGTCAGCTCACGCTCGGCCAGCAGCCGCAGGGCCGCCACCCGCGTTCGATCCGAGAGCACCGCCGACAGCCGCTGAACCCTCTCCATAGGGTCGTACGGCTGGGCGACCGGGAACGTGAAGAGCACGCCAGACCCGACGTGCTCGTGCGTCGACCAGGGGCTTGTCACCACGGAGGGGACCAGCACGGCCTGCTCGATCTCCGGGCGACGCCGCCAGACGATCCCGTTGGTCACGGTCTCGATCAGCTCCTCGGGCGCCAGCCGCCTCGCCAGCTCGCGCGTAGCTTCGGCGGCCCGCTCCAGACGCTCACGCAGGGCAGGCTCCTGAGCCGCGAAGAGGTCGCGGTGCCAGAGCCGTATGACGGTCGCCATCCGGCGCCGGGTGTCGTCGGTTTCGGCTTCGAGCGCGGTGGCCGCGGCCGCCGGCTCGCGAATGCGCTGCTGCCAGGTCCAGGCTGCGACGGAGGTCCAGGCATGCACCCGCGATCCCGTCAGGCCAAGCTCCGCCAGCAGGCCCCTGAGCTCCGGTGACATGCCTTGCCGGATCCGCTGCTGTCCGGCTTTCCCGGCCTCCAGGCTGTCCCAGTTGAACGGGTGCTCATAGGCGAAGATGGTCAGCAGGAGCTCGATGACGGGCGAATCCCAGACCTCGATCTTCAGCGAAATGTTCGACGGTGATCGAACCACGGTTCGATATTAATCGAACTTCGTCCGCGGCGGGCCTTTCGCCGGTCGGGGCGTCAGGCCTGGCGGCGGGGCAGGTGCATCGCGAGGTCGATCCGGTCGTCCAGGCGCCACTCGGCTTCGCATTCCCACACCTGGTGCAGCAGGGATTCCAGCTGCGTGTTCAGGTCCGGGTCGGGAGCCAGGAAGCGCTGCACGGCGGCGGCCCGGGGGGCCGCTTTGGTGGCGACTCGCTGCTTGGTTTTAGGAAGCACCATTTAGAACTCCTCACCTTTAAGAACGTTCGACCGAGGTGTTCGTTGCGGCTGCTTCACTTCGTTTTTCCAAGCCCAGCTACCCGCAATATGCTTGGTCTGCATGCTGGCTGAACTGGAGGCCGTGCCCCGCCTGGAGCTGGCCAGCGCGCCCACCGAGCTCGAGGAAGCGCCGCGCCTGGCGGAGGCGCTGGGCCTGCGCCGGCTGCTGGTGAAGCGCGACGACAACACCGGGCTGGCCTTCGGCGGCAACAAGGCCCGCAAGCTCGAGTACCTGGTCGCCGACGCGTTGCGCGTGGGGTCCGATGTGCTGGTTACGGTGGGCGGGCCGCAGTCCAACCACTGCCGGGCCACGGCGGCCGCCGCCCGCCGCGCCGGCCTGGAAGCCCAGCTGGTCTTCACCGGCCCTCAGGTGGACGCGGTCCAGGGCAACCTCCTGGTCGACCAGCTGCTGGGCGCCACCTGGACCTTCGCGGCCGAGGGCCAGCCGGTCGCCGAGAGAATGGCGGAGCTGGGCGAGGGGCTGCGCCAGGCGGGCCGGCGGCCCTACCTGATTCCCAGCGGCGGCAGCAACGGGCTGGGCGCATTGGGCTACCTGCGGGCGGCCCTAGAGCTGGACTCCCAGCTGAACGACCGTGGTGAGCGCCCCACCCACCTCGTCTGCGCCGCCGGCTCCTGCGGCACGCTGGCCGGCCTCACACTTGGCCTGGCACTGGCGGGTCGCGAGCTGACGGTCGTGGGTGTCAGCGTGTCCCGCTCGACCGCGGATCGGGTCGCTCGCACGCGCGCCGTCATGGAGGAGGCGTGCTCGCTGCTGGACCTGCCGGCGCCACCCGCGGCACCCGTGATCTGGGACGGCTACGTAGGGCCGGGATACGGCATCCCCACCGAGCTGTCCCGGCGCGCGCTGCAGCTGGCGGCCGGCTGCGAAGGGCTGGTCATCGATCCGGTTTACACGGCCAAGGCACTGGGCGGCCTGCTCGGCGAGGTGGAAGGCGGACGGCTGTCCGCTGACGCCCAGGTGGTGTTCGTCCACACCGGAGGCACGCCGGCGCTCTTCGCAGAGACAGACCTGTACTGGAGGCCCGACTGATGGTTGAGCAGCCCGTCCGGATCGTCCCGCTCCATCCCGCGGCCCCGACCGCCGGACCGCGCCTCACCTATCGCGGCGGTCCGCTCCTGAGCGCCGTCGAGGTGTTCACCGTCTTCTGGGGTGCGGCCTGGGAGAGCGCGCAGGCGTCGCTGATGCAGCAGCTCAACGATTTCTTCACCTTCGTTGTCGGCAGCTCCCTGCTCGATCAGATGGGCGAGTACAGCGTTCCCGCCTATCAGATCCATCAGGGGACGTTCGCCGGGAACGCCACCGTGACCGCGGCGGAGCCGCAGGGCACGGTCACGGATGCCGACATCCAGGCCGCCATCCAGGGCTGGATCCAGGACGGGACGCTGCCCGGCCAGACGCCCGACAGCCTCACCTTTGTCTTCCTGCCTCCCGGCGTCACAGTGGACCTGGGCCCTGGCGAGCTGTCCTGCGCGCAGTTCTGCGGGTACCACGAGAGCATCGGGGGCACCACCTTCTATGCGGTGATGCCATACCCCGACTGCCAGGGCTGCGTCGGCGGCCTGGAGGTGCTGCCCGCGCTCACCTCGACCAGCTCGCACGAGCTGTGCGAGGCCATCACGGACCCGGTGCCCGGCCAGGGCTGGTACGACGACAACAACGGCGAGATCGGAGACATCTGCGCCTGGCAGACCAAGGACCTGCAGGGCTGGACCGTGCAGCTGGAGTGGTCCAACCAGGCCAGGAGCTGCGTGTAGGGCCGCGCTATCGGATCGAACGCTCGGCGGCGGCTAAGGACAGGCCGCCGAACGCCATCCGCAGCGCTATGTAGTCCCAGCCGGCATCCGCCGAGCCCCCTAATCGGCTTCCTCGGGCAGCGCGAACCGGTCATACGCCATCTTCAGAAGATTGGCGGTGCCATGCCCGTCAGGGCGATCCTTGACCTCGCTGTCGAATGTGCGGAAGCCAAACCGCTCATAGAAACTGACCGCGGCTGCGTTATCCTCCCACACCTGCAAGTAAATGAACCGGGCGCTTGTCGGGCCTGTGGCGAGATCCTCAAGTAATCGAACGAAGATCTCGGTTCCATAGCCTTGGCCCTGGTGCTTGGCGTGCACGCCGAAATAGACCATCAGCACGATCGGGATGCGTTCAGGAAGTCCTTCGATTTTCTCCCAGTTGGGAAAGGCCTTCCCCATCTTCTTGATGGTCCAGGACTCAGGGGAGATACAGAGGAAGCCGACGATGGTCGGCTCTCCCGGAAGCGAATACAGCGTGGTCGTGCTGTACCCGGCCTTGCTGTGATCGAGGGCTTCCTCGCGCAGGAAGTCGGTGACCTCTTGCTCCCAATAGTGGCCGCCGGCCGAAAAGACGCCGAGCCACACGCGGTCGTTATCGGTTAGCGGCCGGGCTTCGAGGCGGTAGAACTCGTCCGACATCCCGGTCGGTCGAGGATCTTACGCGGGCACGCTCCCCTGCCGGTCGCGACGGTCGCGCAGAACCTCTTTCGCTCGCTTCAGGTTGGCGGCGGCCGCAGAGGGGTGATGGGGTCGGGCGGCCAGGTCAGCCAGGCGCGACGTCGCTTCGACGCTGAGTTCAAGGTCTGGCTGACGGACCTTCTTCTTCTCCATGGCTTCTTGTCTTCCTTCCCCTCGTTATACCGGCTGAACCTCAAACGGCACAGTAGGCACACTCGTTACAACGCGAGGCGTCAACTAAGTATGCGCGGCTGCCCGAGAGGCTTCGGAGGGCTAGCTGAGATGTGTGGTGGAGCGTTGCAGGCCGTGGCCGGGATCTCAGGAGTATAGGGACCAGTTGGCGGCCTGTCGATGGGAACAAGCCGTCAGCTGCGCAGGGACTGCGTTGCTGAAATGTTGGTGCCACGACTCCGATACTGTAAACCTAGAACTTACAACCTGAACTAGGAGTGGGTGGTGGGCCCGGGTGGCTTCGATCCACCGACCAGCCGATTATGAGTCGGCCGCTCTAACCAGGCTGAGCTACGGGCCCAGACGAGGATTGTCGGCGACGGAGACAGGGCGCCGACGTCCGGGCATCATTTCGGCGTAAGGGGGTCCGGGAGGCAGGACCGCTCATTTACGCTCCCGCGCCGTGTCCGCCCAGCTCCGGCCCCAGATCTCCGACGACGGCAACTGGTACTGGGACGGCGCCCAGTGGCAGTCCCTGCTTTCGCCGGACGGCCGTTCGGTCTGGAACGGTACCGCGTGGGTCCCGCTCGACGCGACACCGGTGGCGGCTCCGGCTCCCGACCAGCCCGCCTGGCTGCCCGCGCAGGACTGGCACGTGGTCAAGCAGCGCATCGACCCCGACCCGGTCCCAGAGGCGGCCGCCGAACCCGTCCAGCTCTACCAGCAGCCCGCCGCCCAGCCCGCGCCGAGCTTCAAGTTCACCGACATCATGCCGCTGGAGCGGATGGCTCCCGTCGCGCTGGTTCTGATCGGCGCCATCATCGCCGGCGCCTTCGCCTGGACCCACCGGCCGCAGCCGGAGCCGCCGGTGGTGCTCGTGGCCAGCCACGCCTCGCTCGTCTACCACACCGGCGACATCCTGCGGTTCACGGCCACCACCGACCAGCACGGCAAGATCACCGGGCCGGACGGCAGGTCGGACGACGACTACGCCAAGATCACCGCCGTCGAGGACTGGCGCGTGATCAAGGTGGACCCCGACGGCACCACCATGGTCGGGGTCAAGTTCGAGAGCCTGAGCGGTGACATCGATGCGGAGCCCGTCTCTTTCAACGCCGCCCGCGCCAAGGAGGCCATCCTGGTAGTCAAGCCCGACGGCCGTGTCACCTCCGGCGGCACCAACGGCACCAAGGGCGGCTCGGCCACCAACAGCGTGCCGGCCTCCGACCAATTCTTCTCGGTGCTGCCGGATCATGACGTCAAGGCCGGCGACAGCTGGGCGACCTCCTGGACGCGGCCCAACCCGCTCGGCACCGGCACCGCGACCTACAACACGATCAGCACCTTCAAGGGCTATGACGTCCTGCAGCAGTTCGGCAGCTGCGCTGTGGTGCACACGACCGCCCACCTGCCGATCGACATGGGGCTGAACATCCGCGCGCTCCTGGAGCTGACCGGCGACGACACCACGGGCGTCCCCGCCGCGGCCAGCGTCGAGTACAAGGGCGAATCGGACGACGACATCACGACCTACGTCGACATGAACTCGCGGCTGCCCGTGCACATGCTCGACGCCAGTGACTTCACGTTCCAGATGACCTTCCAGGGCCTGCCCAACACGCCGGACTTCGCGCCGCTGCAGGGCACATTCAAATGGGCCGGCCACCAGTCGGGGTCGATGGACCTCCTGGACCTGCCGGCGCCGGCGAGCCCGAAGACGGCCTAGCCGTCAGCCGCGAGCGTGCTCGCGGACCGCGCAGTCCTCCGAGCAGTAGGTCACGCCGCCCGCGATGACCCCGTTGCCGTCGTTCTCCGTCCATTCGGCCACCGGCTTGCCGCAGGCGGGGCAGTTCTCGGGCAGGTCGGCGGGCTCGAGTGCCATGCCTCCACCCTACTCCCGCGGTACCGTTTTCTGGCAATGTCCGAACCCGGGACCCTGATCCTGCTTCGCCACGGCGAGAGCACCTGGAACGCCAGCAACCAGTTCACCGGATGGCATGACGCTCCGCTTTCCGAGCGCGGGCGCCAGGAGGCGATGGACGCCGGCGGCCTGCTGAACGAGGCCGGGCTGCGGCCGGGCGTCTGCCACACCTCAGTCCTCACTCGCGCCATCCAGACCGCGGACCTGACGCTGGAGGCGATGGGGCTGCTCTGGCTGCCGGTTCGCCGCTCCTGGCGCCTGAACGAGCGCCACTACGGTGCCCTGCAGGGGTTGAACAAGGCGCAGACCACCGCCCAGTACGGCGAGGCGCAGGTCAAGGTCTGGCGGCGCAGCTATGACGTGCGGCCGCCGGCCCTCGAGCCAGACGACGAGCGGCACCCGAGGTTCGACGCCCGCTACGCCGACCTGCCTCCCGATGTGCTGCCGGCCACCGAATGCCTGAAAGACGTGGTCGCCCGCATGCTGCCGTACTGGTACGACGCCATCGTCCCCGACCTGCGCCGACATGCGGCCGTCCTGGTGGCTGCGCATGGCAACAGCCTCCGAGCCCTGGTCAAGCACCTCGACGGCATCTCGGACGAGGAGATCCCCGAGCTCAACATTCCGACCGGCATCCCCCGCGTCTACCGGCTCGACGGGGGCATGCGAGTGCGCCACGCCGAGTACCTGGGCGATCCGAAGGAGATCGCCGCCCGAGCCGCCGCGGTGGCGGCTCAGGCGACGGTCAGGCCGGGTTAGCTCCCGGCGCAGCCACTCCAGATTCCCTTGAGCTGGCTGATGTCACCGGTGCTGGAAACCACCACAAAGACCCCATCCTGGCGCTTGAAGAGGACGCCGCCGCCCCCGTTGTTGCAGAGCGCGCTCATCCCCAGCAGCGAGGCCGTCTGGCCGTTGGTGTAGTTGCCGTTGGCTCCGGGCGCACCAAATGCCTGGGAGTCCGGCGTTCCGGGGGGCGCAAATCCCCAGGCCGCCACAGGAACACCGATGCTGGGAAGCCACACCCAGTTCCCATCCATGACCGGCGCGCTGCAGGCCAGATTGCAGGGCGGCGCCTGCCGGCTGAAGTTGGCGCAAGAGCTGGCCTCGGCGGCCGTCGTAGCGGCAAGCGCGCCAATGGCTGAAAGAGCCGCTGCGAGAATGCGAAGTCGAACCATCGTCCCTCCTCCAATCGGTGCGGCCCGGAAATGGCCGCGGGCAGCGGTGAACCTAGCCGCGGGCTCTGCCCAGCGTCAATGGGACACATTGCCCTGGAGCGGCTCAGGCCTCGGGCCCGATGACCTCCACCTCGTTCCCATCAGGGTCGTCCACGTAGAACGTCCGCACCCCCTTGAGGACGGGGTGCACACCGCCGCGGACCTCCAGCCCCGCCTCCCGGCACCGCCGCTCGAGGTCGCCGTAATCGCCCGCGCTCACGTTGAAGGCCAAGTGGTGCAGCACGCGCTGGGGCTTCTCGCGCGGAAATGAACCGTCAGGCTCGGGATGCGGAACCAGGACGATCATCTCGGGCACCGGCCCCTCACCCGGTCCCGCGCGGAGGAACTTGTTACGAAGCTCGGGCGGGCTGATCACCTCCAGCCCGAAGAGGTCGCGGTAGAAGCCGAGCGCGCGGTCCAGGTCGCGCACCCAGAGCACGATCTCGGCCAGGTGCCGGGTGGGCGTGGCTAGGCCGCCTCGGCCATGGCCGCCAGGTGCGCCTCGCGCACGCGGGGCGGCACCGAGCAGCCCGGCGCCACCAGCAAGCCGCGGTCGACCTCCTGCTCGGCGGCCTTGACCTGGCGCGCGATCTCCTCGGCCGGACCCCAGATCAGGGTGTCGCGCTGGGCGACGCCGCCCATGACGGCCCTGCCCCCCGAGAGCCGTCGCCCCTCGGCCAGCCCGGGGTTGCCCTGGTTGTGGATCGACCAGCTGACCACAGGGAAGGGCAGCTGGGCCGCGATCGAGAGATCGACGTGCGAGCCGCAGACGTGGAGGACGTTGAACCAGGCCTCCCGCGGCAGTGCCGCCGCGAGGCGCTGGTCCAGCGGCAGCAAGAGCCGGCGGTAGGCCTCGAGCGGCATCGTGCGCGAGCTGGCGAAGCCGCTGATCGCGTAGAAGATGCCGGCCGCGCCGGCTTGCACCGAGCGCCGGGAGAAGTCCACCAGCACCTCGGCCATGCGCTCGAAGGCGGGCAGCACCAGGTCCGGGTGCTGGCGCAGGTCGCGCACCACCTGCCGTTTGTCCTTGCCGGCGAGATAGGCCGCCACCGAGATCGGCGAGAACACGGTCTGGATCACCGGCACCCGATCTCCGAGCTCGCCGGCGACCAGCCCGATCCCGCGGACCTGGTCATCGAGCGCCTTGGGGTCCACAAGCCTCACCGTCTTCCAGTCCTCGGCCGAATGGACCGGCGCCAGGTCGAGCACCGGGCCCTTCAAGCGATGGCCGGCCGGGTGCCAGCGGCCGCCGAAGGCTTCGGCGAAGCAAGTGGCCCGGGGCTGGAACTTGACGAAGTCCCACCCGTAACGGCGCGCCCGTTCCACCGTGACCGCCGCCAGCTGCTCGGGCGACCACTCCTCCTTGTAGGTGTGGCCCCAGGCGCCGACGGGCGGCCGGTCGACCTCCCGGCCAGCGATCGCGGCTTCGACGCGCCCCCGCCCGTCCACGAATTAGGAGTCTAGGTCGGCGGGATCCTGGGCGAAGGCGTACATGTGCGTCGGCTCGATGCGGCC
>DASUVY010000128.1:0-16991 GCA_036378695.1 Candidatus Dormiibacterota bacterium | reverse complement strand
GAGCTGCGCCCCGACGCCACGCTCCAGCGTTTCCAGGTCTGGGAGGCGGTGATGCTCGGAAACCGCGCCATGACCGCGATGTGGGCTCAGCAGAAGGGCTGGGAGCGGGCGGTCGAGGGCCTGCTGGTCATGGCCATGGAGCGCCTCAACAGCCGCTTGCCATAGCGCGCCGGGCGGCGCATCCTGCGGGCATGAAAGGGCTGATGCAGGACTATCCGCTCACGCTCCAGCACGTCCTCTGGCGCGCGCAGCGGCTGTTCGACCACAAGGAGATCGTCTCCAAGCGCGAGGAGCAGCTCCACCGCTACTCGTACACCGAAATGACGCGCCGCGCGGCGCGCCTGGCCAACGCGCTGAAGCGCCTCGGCGTGCAGCCCGGCGACCGCGTCGCGACCCTGGCCTGGAACAACTACCGACACCTCGAGCTGTACTACGCGGTGCCCTGCATGGGGGCCGTCCTGCACACCCTCAACCTCCGCCTGTTCCCCGACCAGCTGGCCTATGTGGTCAAGGACGCCGAGGACAAGTTCCTCTTCGTCGACAAGAGCCTGATCCCGGTCCTCAACCAGGTGGCTGGGCGCATCCCCAGCGTCCGCAAGATCGTGGTCCTGAGCGACGGCGGCGCGCTGCCCGAGCACCAGCTGGGCGAGACGCTGGACTACGAAGAGCTGCTCGGCCAGGAGACGGACGAGTTCGACTGGCCGCGCCTCGACGAGTGGTCGGCGGCGGCCAAGTGCTACACCTCGGGCACCACCGGCAACCCCAAGGGTGTCGTCTACACCCACCGCTCGCAGTGGCTGCACGCGATGGGGGCGATGCAGATCGGCAGCCTGGGTGTGGCCGAGAGCGAAACCATCCTGCCGGTCGTCCCCATGTTCCACGCCAACTCCTGGGGCCTGCCCTACGCCTGCGGCATGACCGGCGCCAAGATCATCTTCCCGGACCGCTTCATGGGCGACGGTCAGGTCATCCTGGACCTCGCCGAGCAGGAGGGCGCCACCATCCTGGGCGGCGTGCCCACTATCTGGATCAACCTGGCCGGCGTGATGGAGAAGACCGGCCGCCGCCTGCCCAAGGTTCATACGGTGATCTGCGGCGGCTCGGCCATACCGGGCTCCTTGATGGAGCGCATGGACCGCCTGGGGCTGCGCATGCTGCACGCCTGGGGGATGACCGAGACCTCGCCGATCGGCTCCATCGCGTCCGTGCGCAGCTGGATTCCCCCCGACGGCGAGCTGGAAGCGCGCCTGCGGCAGGGTGTGCCGGCCCCGGGCGTGGAGATCCGGATCGCAGACCTGGCTACCGGCAAAGAGCTGCCCTGGGACGGCGTCGCCTTCGGCGAGATCCAGTGCCGCGGGCCCTGGATCGCCAGCGGCTACCACAACAACGCGGACCCCGGGCGCCTGACGGAGGACGGCTGGTTCAAGACCGGGGACGTGGCCTCGATGACGCCCGACGGCTACATCGTCATCGTCGACCGGACCAAGGACGTCATCAAGTCGGGCGGCGAGTGGGTCAGCTCGGTCGAGCTGGAGAACGCGATCATGGCCCACCCCAAGGTCCTGGAGGCGGCAGTGATCGGCCTGCCCCACAGCAAATGGTCGGAGCGCCCGGTCGCCTACGTGGTGCCCAAGCGCGAGTTCAAGGGCCAGGTCACGGCCGACGAGATCCGGGAGTTCCTCGCAGACAAGGTCGCGCGCTGGTGGTTGCCCGACGAGGTGCGCTTCATCGACGAGATCCCAAAAACCTCGGTCGGCAAGTTCGACAAGAAGGTGCTCCGCACGCAGGCCGAGCCGATCGACGAGGAGGCGGCCCAGACCGCCGGCGCGCCGGCCGGCTGAGGGGCGCCAAATGCCGGCACTTGGCGCGTGCAGCCCGGATTCGGGCGGGCAAGTGCCGGCACTCGCAGCCCTTAACCACCGACGTTGACAGGCCATCCAGCCCCCGAGTACCGTCCGGCCACACCCCCCGGGTGGGTGGCTATGGGAGGGGGGTTAGCCGGTCCGATGACGTGGGCTGGGGTTTACACAACTTCACCCTAAGCGGGGGCTCAGGCCGCCCCGGCCTACCTGAGAATTCCGGACCGGGTTCTCAGCAAGAGGGTGAACAGCCAGAGCCAGAGTGGCGGCCGCCTGGGCCGCTTCCAGATCCAGACCGAGATGGGCCGCGGCGCCATGGGCGTCGTGTACACGGCCATGCACCCCGGCCTGGGCGTCCCGGTCGCCATCAAGGTCCTCTCTGAGGAGTACTCGCGCGACGAGTCGTTCCGGGCCCGCTTCCAGCGCGAGGCGACCATGGTCGCCGGGCTCAACCATCCCGGCATCGTCCGCATCTACGACTTCGACAGCGACGGCAACAACCTCTTCATCGTCATGGAGCTGGTCGAGGGCCACTCTCTGCGCTACTGGCTCAGCGAGAGCGGCCGCTTCAAGGTCGATGTCTCCCTGGACCTGATCCAGCAAGTCCTCTCGGCGGTGGGCGCCGCCCACGGCCACGGTGTGGTGCACCGCGACTTGAAGCCCGACAACATCCTGGTCACCACCCAGGGCAAGACCAAGATCCTCGACTTCGGGATCTCGCGCGTGGTCACCGAGAACCAGCGCCTGACTGCCACCGGCTCCATGGTCGGCACCCCGGCCTACATGTCGCCCGAGCAGGTGCGCGGGGACGAGGTCGACCACCGCGCGGACATCTACGCACTGGGCTGCATCCTCTACGAGCTGATGCACGGCGACCCGCCCTTCGTGGGGTCGATCCCAAGCATCCTGCACGCCCACGTCTTCGAGCAGCCGCGCCCGTCCACGGCCATCCCCGAGAAGTTCATGCAGATCATCTACAAGGCGATGGCCAAGGACCGCGAGCAGCGGTTCCAGTCCTGTGAGGAGTTCGCGGGAGCGCTCCTGCATGCGGCGCGCCCCGACCTGATCACCTCATCCACGCAGCCGCCCAAGGACGCGCCGCCGCCGCTCACCGCGCACAGCCTGAAGAGCCTCCTCACCTCCATCGCGCAGTCTCCGCTGCTCACCCGCAAGGCCGAGGACGACAGCGCGGGCTGCTCCTACGGCGGCTGCAATGCCACCGAGGGCTGGCCCTGCAGCTACGAGGACGCCAAAGGCCAGATCTGCGCCACCTGGTGGTGCAAGAAGCACGTGGTCTTCATCGACTCCACGCCCTTCTGCCCGCGCCACGCCAACGTGCTGCGCGCGCTGGCCGCCACGGCCGGCACCATCCGCGAGATCAAGCACCGGCCCGACATCTCCGACCGCGCCCTGCCCCTGGCCGCGCTGGTCGCCGAGGACGTCGACCGCGACATCACTGAGCTGATCCGCCGCCGCTACCACCACCGCCGCGACATCAAGCTGGTCTCCGACCGGACCATGCGCCAGACCTGGGAAGGCCGCGGCGCGGTGGCCTGGGAGCGCAGCTGGGCCGCCCTGGTCGGCCAGGGCTACCTGGCCCGGGTGGCCATCCGGGTGGCGGCCTCGGAGCCGGACACGGTCAAGGTCGCGATCGGCAACACCGTCGTCTTCGCCGCGGTGCCGGACTGGATCAGCCGCCGCCGCGAGGGGGAGGCGCCGGACCACGGCGACCGCGCCCGCTTCCGGGCCAAGGTCATTGAGGCCGTGCTCACCCACATCGACGCTCCCACCCCGCTGCCGAGCGGGCACATGGTGGCGGCCGCCCAGCAGGCGGGGCACGACGGTAGCGCTCCCCACCTCGACCAGGCGCTGGCCGAGGGGCTGGTGCTGCGGGTGCTCTCGACCACCTCCAAGCTCACTGCCTACGAAGTCGGCGCCGCCCTTTCGCTGCCCTATGCCAGCATCGAGCCCGCGCTCAACGCGCTCACGGTCGGCAACTTCATCGACTCGCTCGGCATCGCCGGCGACGGCGGCGCCCAGAAGCCGCTCCCCGAGCGCATGACGTACTCCCTGACCGTGCGCGGCCGCGCCCACCTGGAGAGCCTGCCCGGCTCCCGCTACCTGGGACCGGCTCCGGTCTCCTTCGCCGAGTACAAGACCGCCGCCGCCGACGCCGGCAAGCCCTCGGCCGTGACCATGGCCAAGCTCACCACCGCGCTGAGCGGCCTGGAGGTCCCGCCGGCGGTGGTGGAGGCGGTTCGCGCGGCCGTCAACTCCCGCGGCTCGCTCTTCATCTACGGCGCGCCCGGCAACGGCAAGACCTCGCTGGCGCGGCGGGTGGTGGCGCTGCTGGGGGAGCCGATCCTGGTCCCGATCGCGGTCGACCTCGGCAACGGCGACGTGATGCGCGTCTTCGACCCCGCCGCCCACAAGCTGGCCCAGGGGCCGCAGCCGGCGGACGCCCGCTGGCGGCGGATCGAGCGACCGCTTGTCCAGGTCGGCGGTGAGTTCGTGACCGAGATGCTGGAGCCGACCTTCGACGCGGCCGGCCGCACCTACGAGGCGCCTCTCCAGGTCAAGGCCGTGGGCGGGGTCCTGCTGATTGACGACCTCGGCCGCCAGCGCGTGCCGCCGAAGCAGATCCTGGATCGCCTGCTCGTGCCGCTGGAGCAGCACATCGACTACCTCAACCTGAGCGCCAGCGGGCGCAAGATCGAGCTGCCCTTCCTGGCCCAGGTCGTGCTCTCCACCAACCTGAAGCCCGCCGACCTCCTGGAGGAGGCCTACCTGCGCCGGCTTTCCTACAAGGTGCTGATGCCGGACCCCACCTGGGAGGCCTACGTGAAGATCTTCGAGCGCGAGCGCTCGCGCCTGGGCCTGTCGCCCGAGCCGCGAGCGCTGGAGATGGTGAAGGGCCTGTACGGCGGGCGCCCGCTGCGCGGCAACCACCCGCGCGACCTGCTGGAGCGGCTGGTCGACGTGGCGACCGCCCGCGGCCAGCGGCCGGCGCTGCGGCCGGATCTCATCGACGCCGCCTGGCAGACGCTGTTCGTAGCATCCTGAGCGCCTGACCCAGGTCTCGCAGGCGCAGGTCGACGCCTTCCGGCTGCACCGCCACCGGCTGGCGCCGCGGGCGCCGGCTTCGGAAGCCGTTGCCACCGTGGCGGCGGTGGTCGGGCTGCAGGCCCAGGTCGCCTCCGCCGCCGAGCTCATGCTCTGGGCGCGCTCGGATGGGCTGCGGCGCGGAGACCTCGACCGCCTGCTCTGGGAGGAGCGCGCGCTGGCCAAGACCTGGGCCATGCGCGGCGCCCTGCACGTGCTGCCGCCCGGCGACGCAGGGTTGCTGGGCGCGGCCCGCGGCGGCTACGGCGCTTTCCCCGCCAACTGGCTCCAGTACTACGGGATGACGCCGGCCGAGTTCGATGCGCTGATGGAGGCCACGCGGTCGGTGCTCTCGATCGAGCCTCTGACGCGCGCCGAGCTGGCGGAGCGAGTGGCCGCGGCTACCGGTCCAGAGCTGGGCCGGCGGCTGCTCTCGAGCTGGGGCGAGTTCCTGAAGCCGCTGGCCCGGGACGGCGCCCTCGTGAACGGGCCGCCGCGCCGCGGCCAGGCCACCTTCGTGAGCGCCGAGGCCTGGCTCGGGCCGCAGCGCCGCTGGACCCCGGCCGCAGCCGGCCCCGAAGCGCTCCGTCGCTACTTAGCCGCCTGGGGGCCGGCGACCCGCGCCGACTACCTGCGCTGGCTGGGGATGCGCGCCGGCGCGGCGCGGCTGGTCTGGGATCCGGACGCGCTGGGCCTGGCCGAGGTGTCGGTCGAAGGCCGCCGGGCCTGGGTGCGCGCCGAGGACCGGGACGAGCTGCGGCGCGCTGAGCCAGACGGCGCGGTGCGCCTGCTGGGCCCTTTCGACACCTGGCTGCTCGGACACGTCGACCGCTCGCACCTCTTCAGCGCAGCCCAGCGCCCGCTGGTGAGCCGGACCGCGGGCTGGATCTCGGCGGTGGTCCTGCGTGGCGGCCGGGTGGCCGGGACCTGGACATATAAGAAGGACGCGCGGGCATTGGACGTCGCCGTCACGCTGTTCGAGGCGTTGCCGGCGGCGGGCCGGCGGCAGCTGAAGTCCGAGGCCGAGCGGCTGGAAGCGTTCCTGGGCGGGCCGCTGGCGCTCTCGGTCGGCCGGCTCTGAAGGGCTCCTTATACTGGTCAGCCTTCCCTACCTGCGGCGGTGGCGGAACGGCAGACGCGCTAGTTTCAGGAGCTAGTGAGGGCAACCTCGTGGAGGTTCAAATCCTCTCCGCCGCACCATCCGCGCCAGGCGCCGGCTCGTAGGTGCAGATGACCACGCCAGTCGGCGTGGTGGCGCTGGCGATAAGCCGCAACTGGACGTGGATGTCCTGAGCGAAAAGCCGCCGCCCGCCGCCGAGCACGAGAGGGTGGATCATCAGCAGGTACTCGTCGATCAGGTCGGCGGCCATCAGAGCACCGATGAGCGCCCCACTGCCCATGATCGCGAGAACGCCGTTGGCTTCCGCCTTCAGCGCCCGTACGGCATCGGCGGCATCGCCTCGCAGCAGCGTCGTGTTGGGCCACGGCAGAGGTTCCCGGAGGGTGGTCGAGACGACGTATTTGGGCGTGTTGTTCAGCGACTCTTTGAACGGTCCGCCCCTCGCGTTCCAGGTCGCCAGAAGGTCCTCGTAGGTACGGCGCCCGAAAAGCCAGCCTGTCAAGCCGCCCCCGGCGGCCATCCTCGCGCCCATCGCCCGGCCGGCCGCGTCGCCGGCATTGGTGGACAACGCACCCCAGCCACCCTGCGTGAACCCACCTCGAACGTCCTCATCCGGGCGTCCGGGTGCCTGCATGACCCCGTCCAGCGTCAGGTGGTTCATCACGACGATGCGAGCGATCTCAGGCCTCCTTGGTTCGCCCTCGGTGACTGATTGGTGGACCTTTCAACCTATCGCGGGGCCCCGGCGTGAAATGCCGCCGCGCCGGGTAAGGTTCCTCGTGTCATGAGCCAGACCATCACCCCCGACCTGCAGGGCAGCATCGTGCCCCGCGAGCAAGCCCCGCGGCCGGCCGCCCAGGGCACCCGCATCGGCCACGTCCACATGAAGGCCGCCGACCTCGCCAAGATGCGCGCCTTCTATGTCGACATCCTGGGCTTCGACGTCGTCTTCGAGATGCCCGACGCGCTCTTCATCGCGGCGGGCGGCTACCACCACCACCTCGCCTTCAACACCTGGGAGTCGAAGGGCGGGAACCCGCCGCCTCCCGGCAGCACCGGGCTCTACCACATCGCGATCCTCTATCCCACCCGCGCCGACCTGGGCGACGCGCTGCGCCGCCTGGCCGAGGCCCGCTGGCCGATCGACGGCTACAACGACCACGGCACCCACGAGGCGATCTACCTGCGCGACCCGGAGGAAAACGGGCTGGAGCTGGCCTGGGACCGCCCCCGCGAGGAGTGGGATCGGGACGCCGACGGCCACCTCTCCCTGGGCAACCGCCGCCTGGACCTGAGCGGGCTGCTCAAAGAAGGCATCTGAAGGGCGGGGCAGGCCCCGCCCCTACGTGACTGCCGCCGCGGCGGCGCGGCCGGCCACGCGGCCGGAGAACAGGCAGCCGCCCAGGAAGGTGCCCTCCAGGGCGCGGTAGCCGTGCATGCCACCGCCGCCGAAGCCCGCCACCTCGCCGGCGGCGTAGAGACCCGGGAACGCGGAGCCGTCCGCGCACAGCACGCGGCCGGCGAGGTCGGTCTGCAGGCCGCCCAGCGTCTTGCGGGTCAGGATCCAGAGCCGGACCGCGATCAGTGGACCGGCGGCCGGGTCCAGCAGCCGGTGCGGCCCTGCCACCCGCAGGAGGCGGTCGACGCGATAGCGGCGCGCGGCGTAGATGGCCATCAGCTGGGCGTCCTTGCCCAGCCCGCTCTCGACCTCGCGGTCGCGCGCCGAGATCTCGGCCTCCAGCACGGCCGCCTCGACCAGGCCATCTCCGGTGACCGCGTTCATGCCCGCGGCCAGCGCCGCCACGCTGCCGGCGGTCACGAAGTCCGGCCCTCGCCGCACGAACTCGCCCACCGGCGTCACCGCGCCGCGGCGCACCCGGCTGAGCAGCCCGCGCCAGCTGCGCCCGGTCAGGTCCGGGTTCTGCTCCGACCCCGAGAGCGCGAACTCGCGCTGGATGATGCGGCGGTTGAGCACGAACCAGGAATGGTCGTGGCCCGCGCAGGTGATGTGCTGGAGCGCGCCCAGCGCATCGAAACCGGGAAAGAGCGGCACCGGCAGCCGGCGCCCGGTGGCGTCGAGCCAGAGTGGTGAAGGACCCGAGAGGATGCGGATGCCGTGGCGGCTCCAGATGGGCGCGTAGTTGCGGATGCCCTCGGGGTAGTTCCACATGCGGTCGGCGTTGACCACGGCACCCCCGGCTTCGGCCACCAGCTCCAGCATCCGGCCGTCCACGTGGTCCGGGACTCCGGCCAGCATGCGTGCCGGCGGCGTACCCAGCCGCGCCGGCCAGTTGCGCCGCACCAGCTCATGGTTGGCGCCGATGCCGCCCGAGGTCACCAGCACGGCCTGGGCGCCGAGCTCAAATGCCCCCACCACCTCACGCGGGCTGGGCGTGCCCCGCTCCACGCGGGAGGGCGCCAGCACCTCGCCGGCCACGCCCGCGACCACGCCCGCCTGAACGTCAAGCGAGGTGACGCGGTGCCGAAAGCGAACCGACACCTGGCCCGCATCGACGGCGCGCTGGAGATCGGCCACGAAGGGCTCGATCACGCCCGGGCCGGTGCCCCAGGTGATGTGGAAGCGGGGCACCGAGTTGCCGTGGCCGATGGCGAGGTAGCCTCCGCGCTCGGCCCACTGCACGGCCGGGAACCAGCGCATGCCCTTGGCGTGCAGCCAGGCCCGCTTCTCGCCCGCCGCGAAGGCCACGTACGCCTCCGCCCAGCGCCGGGCCCACAGGTCCTCCTCGCGGTCGAAGGCCGCGCTGCCCATCCAGTCCTGCAGCGCCAGCTCGTGGGAGTCGCGCACGCCCAGCCGGTGCTGCTCGGGCGAGTCGACCAGCATCAGCCCGCCGAAGGACCAGAAGGCCTGTCCTCCCAGCGAGGCCGGCGGCTCCTGCTCGAGCAGGATCACGCGCCGCCCGGCGGCGGCTAGCTCGGAGGTGGCGACCAGGCCTGCGAGGCCGGCGCCGACGACGATGACGTCCGCGTCCACTCACCGGAGCGTACGTGCAGCAGCCAGAGCAGAGTGGCCGGCAGGCCGAGGCCCATCAGCAGCGCCACCGGGCCAGGGGCGTTGCCGGGCAGCAGCCAGACCAGCAGCGTGCCGACCAGGCAGATCCACTCTAGCCCGATCAGTAACCGGCGGGCGATTCGCACCCGGTAGAGCAGCGCCACCCCGAGCCAGCCGGCGACCGCCGCCAGCAGCAGGGTGAACAGCGCCAGCAGGACCATGAAGGGCTGGCCGGCCAGGCCCGCCACGAACCCGGAGATCGCGGAGAGCACCCAGGCCGAGGCCTGGACCAGCAGCAGCACGAAGACGGTCTCGGCCCGGCCCGAGGTGCGCGCGTCAGCCACGCTGGATGGCCTTGACGACCCGTGGGTCGAGGTCGATGGCGAAGGGACCGCCCGGGTTGGGGACGATCCAGACGTGCAGCATGGGCGGCACCGAGACGCTCACCGAGCCGACCGGGCAGCCCGCATAGGGCGATTCCAGATCGAAGCCGGCGGGGCTGAAGCAGACGTGCTCGTGCTCGTGCCAGGCGGTGAGCGACCCGCCGGGGTCCGGCCCGAAGTCGCCGACCCGCCGGCCCTGGAACATGGCGCCGACCAGCACCGGTCCATGACGGCTGTCGACGTAGACAAGGCCCTGCGGCCGGCTGGGGTCGAGCGCCGGGCCGGCCTTGACCAGGGCGTTGTTGATCCAGTGCACGACCCCGATCGAGCCCTGCGGGCGGTAGCCGGCGGCCAGCGCCAGCCGGGTGTCGCTGTAGGGGGCGATGGCGGACCTGGTCTGCGCCAGCAGCCAGTCGGCGTAGGCCTTCTCTTCGGGGGTGGGCGTGCGGGCCGCGGCCTGCACGGTGGCGCCCAGGTGCTGGTGGGTGGCGTCGGGCCGGGCCAGCGCCACGCCCCAGGAGACCAGGCCGCAGCCGACCGTCAGCATCGGCACCGCGACCAGCACCGCCGGCCAGCGCACCCAGGGCAGGCGCGGCCGAGCCCCAACGGGCACCAGGAGCAGGCCCAGCGCCGCGATCTCGACCAGCTTGCTGGCCAGCCCGACCTGGTCCGGGGTCTCCCAGCCCGCGAGCAGGTAGACCAGGTAGGCGAGCACGGTGCCGGACAGCAGGAGCGCGGCCGGCAGCCGCCAGGGCAGGCCGCTGAAGGCCAGCGGCCCCAGCGCCAGCAGGGCCACGCCGTCGATGAAGAAGAGGACATTTGTGATGGCCCCGTGGGCGCCGCCCACCAGGCCCAGGTGGGCGCCTCCGCTGAGGACCGCCAGCGCGGTGCCCAGGCGCACCGGGGTGGGCGCCGCGCGGTACAGCCGGCGGCCCATCAGGAGCCAGCCGGCCAGCGCCAGCACGCCCACCAGCAGCGCCGGCGCGTGGCCCGGCGCGATCGCCCACACGGGCTACTTCCTCGGCCGCACCGCGCCCACCAGCCCGTCGGCGAGCTGGCGGAAGGTCTCGGCCACAGCCTCGCCGAAGGACGCGGCGGCGCGTCGCGTGCCGGCGCGCACGTCGGGGTCCTTGGCGACGTGGTCGATCGACTTGAACACGGCGTCGGCCGCCTCCTGGAGGCGGTCGACCGACGCCTTCAGCTCGGCCCGGGCGCCCTCGGTGGGGGCGGCCCTGTACGCGTCGCGCAGGCTGTCCCCGAGAGCGTCTATGTCGGCCTGGAAGCGATCCCAGAGCGTCTTCTCGCTCATGACCGCATTCTCGTCCTCAGCCCGTGCGCTGAAAAGGCTTGAGCTTTTCGAGATCCTCAGGCTGTAGGTCCGCGAAGAGCGCCAGATCGTCGCTGCGGTCCAGGAAGCGCACCGGCAGCACCACGTCGTGCTCGAAGAAGCCCGTGGGGTGCATCACGATGCCGACCAGCTCTCCGTCGTCGACCAGGACGTCGCGGACGTGGCCGAGCACCCGGCCTGTGCGCCCCAGCATCACGTTCTCGCCGGCGTCGATCTCCAGCTCGGTGGCGCTCTTGTTGGCGGTTTCGGTGACGGCAGGGGCGGCGACGGTGCTGGTGGCGAGGGCCAGGGCCCGCGCGGCGGCGTCCGCCCGGGTCAGGGGTCGGTAGTGGTAGCTCAGGTAGGGCGGCAGGCGGCGGACGTCCGCGGCGTCCAGTTCGAGCTCGACGCGCTCAGAGCCGGCACGCACCACCGACTTGATGGGGACCAGCAGCTCGTCGGCCAGGAACCAGGAGCCGGGCGCGAGCAGGTGACCAGCGAAGCGACCGTCCTCGTGCACGACGATGGCGCGCGGGTCGTACCCCTCCTCGTCGACGATGACCCGCGCCAGCGAGCCGATGCGCCGGCCGTCGCGGGAAACCACCTCGGCGCCCAGGTGGAAGTCGTTCAGCAAGCGGGCACGGAGAACTGGAAGAGGCCGCCCATGCCCTTGCGCGCGTCGGCGGTGTAGACGACGCGGTTGGTCTCGTCGAAGGCGGCCGAGTTGGCGGCCGCGGGCAGCACGACCGCCGTCTGGTAGGCGCCGCTGGACCCGTCGAAGACCGCCACCTCGGGACCCGACGTGAAGTGGGAGGCCGCGAAGAAGAAGCGGTTGACGACCGGGTCGTAGGCCGCCAGGTCGCCGCCGCCGGCCTCGCGGTCGACGCGCGACAGCTTGTCGTGGCGGAGGTCCCAGACCAGCACCTGCTGATACGAGCCGCTGCAGCCCAGCAGCGCCAGCCGGCCGGTGGAGTTGATGGCCAGTCCGTTGGGCTTGCAGCCGGAACCCAGCCAATGCCGCGCCAGCAGCTTGTCGGACGCGGGGTCGACCTCGTAGATGCCGTCGTAGCTGCCGCCCGCGACCAGGACCCGGCTGGTGACCGGGTCCCAGGCCGGCTGCTCCATGCCCGCGGCCAGCGGGATGGCGTGCACCGGCGCGCCTGCGCCGGGATCCACGTCGTAGAGCGAGCCGCCGAGCGGGTCCGAGACGAAGAAGCGATGCTCGCGAGCGTCGTAGCCGACCAGGTCCGCGGTTTTCCCGCCGGTGGGTATCCGGCGCACCGCGAAGGGCGACGCCGGCGAGCGGTCGGTGCTGATCAGCGCCAGGTCTCCCCCGTTGAGCGCGGCCGCCACCAGGTGCAGGTCGGGCGCCACCGCCAGCCCGTTGGGCGCGCCCACGCCGACGGTTCTCAGGAACTCGGGGGTCTTGGTGGAGATGTCGAAGACATCGACGCCACCCAGCGTGCGGTCGGCGCTGAAGAGCAGGTGCGCCTGCTGGTCGACGTCCATGGCGTCGACGCTGAGGGTCTTGCCCTGGGCGGGCGGTAGGGGGACCTGGACCAGCGGTACCGGCGCGCTCGAGCTGCAGCCGCTGCTGCCCCAGAATCCGCAGCCGGCGAGCGCGGGCAGCAGGACGACCAGCGCAAGCCGGACCATTGACCTCCCCATGAGCACTGGATCCAGTGTGCCTAGCCCCGAGCCAGGGGGCCAAATCGGCGGCGTCCCGCGTGCCTTCTGGATCCTGCTCGGCGGCAACGCGCTGATCGAGACCGGAGTCCAATTCTTCTTCCCGATCCTGCCGCTCTTCCTGCGCGCCCGCGGCGGCGGCCCGCTGCTGGTGGGGGCGGTGATCGCCAGCGGCGTGCTGGCCAAGATCATCCTCTATTACCCGGCGGGCGCCATCTCCGATCGCATCGGCAGGCGCCAGGCGGCGCTGCTCTCGATGGGCGCCTACTCACTGCTCTCGCTCGCCTACCTGCTGCCATTGCCAGTGTTCGCCTACCTGGCCCTGCGCTTCATCCACGCCGGCGTGGCCACCCTTTACGGACCCGCCGCCTCGGCTTTGGTGGCGGACCTGACGCCTGCACCGGCCCGCGGCGCGGCTTACGGCCGGCTGCGGGCGACCGAGATGGGCGGCGTGCTCCTGGGACCGGTGCTGGGCGGGCTCGCCGCCGGCCTTCGCCTCGACGCGGTCTTCCTGGGCACGGCCGCAACCTGTGCGCTGGCCACCTGTCTTCTGCTCGCGCTGCCGCGGACGCGCCCCGTGCGGGCGGTGGGCGTGGAGACGCCGCTCAACCCACTGCCCCTGCTCGGCCGGCTGCTCCCGCTGGTCGCCCTGGGCGCCCCTATTTACTACGCCTTCGGGACCTACGAGGCGGTCTGGCCGCTCTACCTGACCGGACGCGGGGCGACCACCTTCCTGGTCGGCCTCTCCTACGCCACCTATGCCCTGCCCGCGCTTCTACTCAACGCCTTCCTGGGCCGCCTGGTCGACCGCATCGGCCACCTCCGAGGAGCGGTGGCCGCGCTCCTGACGCACGGGACGCTGAGCCTCGCCTACCCCTTCATCGCCAGTCTGGGGGTGCTGATCGGCATCGGCGTCGTCGAGGGCTCCTTCGCGTCTGTCGGGCTGCCCGCCCTGAGCGCGGAGGTGAGCCGCCGCGCCCCCGAGGGCCGGCAGGCGAGCACGCAGGGCCTGTACGAGGCCGCACTGACCGCCGCCAATGGTGTGGGCGCGGTCGCGGGCGGCGGCCTCTACACACTGGGGCCGGTGCCCGCTTTCTGGGGGACGGCGGTGGCTTGCTTGCTGGGCCTACTGGCGGGAGCGGCCCTGCGACGGCGGCCCGTTAGCATCCCCTGAGTGTCCTCCGGCGACCAGCTGCGGCCGCTCTACCGGGCCATGGTCAGCCTGGGCGTGGTCGGCATCGTGATCCTGGCCCTGGGCCTGCTGGACTTCTTCAGCTTCGAGCCGCTCGGCCAGCGGACGGGCATGCACGCGACCGTGCAGGGCGTCTACCACTACGACGCCCGCAGCCACGAGGTGAGCGGCCAGCCCCGCCAGCGCTTCACTGCTGACGAGGCCTTCGCGGCGGTCGTGGACTGGAGCTCGTTGCCCGGCTCGACGGTGGTGGCCGCGCGCTGGTTCGACACCCTGGGCGACGACGTGGGCGGGGTCGGCCCCACCTCCGCGGCCGAACTCGCCTCCAAGTCGGTGATACCGGTCAAGATCCCGCAGGGCTTCCAGCACAACGTGCCCGGCGACTACAACTTCGTGGTCGAGCGCTACAGCCAGGGCCAGCCGGTGGAGGTCCTGGCCTCGCGCCTGGTCTACGTGCGGGCCGCGGTTTGACCACGGCCGCCAACCCTCGCCTGGAGCGGGCGCCCCACTACCGCCTGGCGGTGGGCCTGGCGGCCGCCCTGGTGGTCTGCCTGTTCATCAGCTCGGCGGTGACCTCGCTGGTGCTGGGCACCATCCCCAGCCGCATCTCGCTCTTCGGCCTGCCCGTGATCGCGCTGGTCGCCCTGGCGACCTGGATCGGGGTGCGGGCCTTCGACCGCGACCCCGCCGAGCGCCGTCGCCACCTGCTGCGGGCCGCGGTGATCCTGGGCATCGCGCTGCTGCTCTGGCTGCTGGTGGTCGACCTCTTCCTGTTCACCGGCGACGCGCCGCTGGTGGCGCTGATCTCAGCGCTGGCCTGTCTACCCACGACGGCCTTCGGGATCTTCGTGGTGCGCCTGCTCGACCGCAACGAGAAGGAGCCCTGGCGGCTGGTGATGGTGGCCGTGGCCTGGGGCGCCGTCGTCGCCACCGCGCTGGTGATCTGGGCCAACACCTCCGTGGGTGAGATCGCCGCCACCAGCCTGGTGCCGGGGCCGGGGCTGGACGCCTTCACCGCCTACGGCGCGGGGTTCTTCGAGGAGATCGCCAAAGGCCTGGCGGTACTCCTGCTCTACCTGGTCATGCGCGACGAGTTCGACGACGTGGTGGACGGGATCTTGTACGGCGCCTGCGTGGGGCTGGGCTTCAACTACATGGAGTCGATCCTCTACATGACGCACCTGTACGCGATCTTCGCCGACGAGGGCATCGGGGGCTTCGCGGCGGGGTTCCAGTGGTACTTCCGGCAGGTCGTCGGCCTCTTCTTCGGCCACGCCACCTACACGGCGCTGGTGGGAGCCGGACTGGGGGTCGCGCGCCAGCTACCGCGCCTGCACCAGCGCGTGCTGGCGATCGCCGGCGGCTGGCTGGTCGCCATCTCCGCGCACTTCGCCTGGGACGCTTGGATCCAGCTCTTCACCGTCGGAGACGGGGCCCTGGCGCTGATCGGCGCTCACCTGCGCACGCTGATGATGGACGGCCCCTTCACGGCCGCGGTCCTGCTCCTGCTGGCGATGGGTTTGGGGGTCGAGGGCCGGGCTCTGCGGCGGCAGCTGGAGCTGGAGGCGGCCAGCGGCAGCGGCGCCGTCGCGCCCGGAGAGGTGGGCGTGCTGACCAGCCCCTGGCGGCGGTGGCACGCGCGCATGCAGGTGCTGACGCTGAGCGGCCTGCGCGCCTACCGGCGGCTGGGGCGGCTGCAGCAGGCGCAGCTCGACCTGGCGATGGAGCAGTGGCACCGCGAGCGCCGCGAGCTGGGCGCCCCGCTCGACGCCGAGGACCGGCTGCGGCGCCAGATCCTGGCGCTCAAGTCATGACGCGGGCGCTTTGACCGCCCGCAGGGAGTACATCAGCGGCAGCTCGCCCGGGAAATCGCGCGGCAGGTACCAGTAACCGTCGTCTCGCCGCTCCAGGAAGAGCAGCTGCTGGTTGACCGTGCAAGGCAGCTCGTGCAGGAACTCCAGGCGCAGGCCGCGCTCGCAGAGCGCGGTGACGATCTCGCCCAGCCCGTGCGGCCAGTTGTACTCGACCTTGCTCTTCACCTGCGCGGTGCGGTCGGCGTAGCTGCCCTGGACCTCGAAGCGGATGGGCTGCGCTCGCTCGAAATAGGGATAGCGCACCACCGGCTCGGTCACGTCCACGTCCTCCAGCGTCCAGCTCAAGGGGTGGAACTCGACCATGTAGAAGACGCCGCCCGGCCTGAGGAAGTGGTCGATCACGCCCGCCCAGCTGCGCACGCTGGGCAGCCAGCAGAGCGCGCCGCGTCCGGTGTACACGATGTCGAAGGCGCCCTGCAGGCGGTCCGGCAGCTCGTCGACGTCGGACTGCACGAAGGTGGCTTCGATGCCCAGCTCCGAAGCCAGCTGGCGGGCGCGCGCCACCGCGCGCTCCGAGTAATCGGCGCCGGTCACCAGGGCGCCGCGGCGTGCCCAGGCCAGGGTGTCCATGCCGAGGTGGCACTGCAGGTGAAGGAGCCGCTTGCCGTTGACATCGCCCAGCTCGGCCGCTTCGAAAGGTTGCAGCCGATCCCCGCCGGCTCGAAAGCCATCGACGTCGTAGGCGCCGCCCCAGTGCAGCTCCGCCCACTCGTCCCAGAGCGCGCGGTTGGCCTCCCGGAAGTCGTCGGTCAGGCGGGGCAGCCTATTCGACCGGGAGGCCTTTGGACTTCCAATCGTTGAATCCGCCGGACATCGAACTCACGTGCTCGAAGCCGAGCCGCTGCAATGACTGCGCGGCGAGCAGCGACCGGCCTCCGGCGGCGCAGTGGATGACGACGTTCTTGCCGCGCGCGGCGGCCAGCGTGGAGTTGTGGTTGGCGTAATCGGGGTCGGCCAGCCACTCGATCATGCCCCGCGGCGCGTGCAGGGCGCCCGGGATGTGGCCGGTCTCCCACTCCGCCGGCTCACGCACGTCGACGATCAGGTCGACTTCTCCGAGATCCAGCTTGGCCTTGGTTTCTTCGGCGCTCAGCTCGGGAACGGTCTGGCGGGCTTCGGCCAGCAGGTCGGCGGGTTTTTCGCGCATGCCCGGATCTTAGCCAGCCCCTTGATGGACTCTTTCACGAAAAGGCACCGCACCCTTCGTGACGAGGCCCACGTTTTCATGAAAACGCACCGTATTCCGGGTCCCCGGGCCGGTCAGGCGGGCAGCCTACCCCAGAGCACGCGCGCGGCGGTGATGGTGGCCAGGCCGAAGGCGACCGACCAGGTCAGGGCCGAAACCACGGGGTCGCTGAAGTCGGTGCCGCCCAGCACCGCGTGCAGGAAGAGGAGCCCGAAGGCCGCGTAGGAGAGGCGGTGGATCCACTGCCACACG
>DASUVY010000127.1:0-45489 GCA_036378695.1 Candidatus Dormiibacterota bacterium | reverse complement strand
CGCGGTTTTCGCGGTGGGCGCGCGCCGGATCAAGGGCGACCGCCGCCGCGGGCTCAGCGGCCTCGGCATCGTGCTGGTGCTGCTCGGGCTGCTGGCGCTGGCCCTCACCTACTCGGTGGTGCCGCCGATCGTGGCCCGCCTATGGCCGCTGATCCTGGTCGTGGTGGGCCTGTTCGGGCTGCTGCGGCGACCGGGCTGGGTGAGCGAGCTGGACTTCCAGCTGGGTCCGGAGTTCGGCCGCTTCGCCGACCGCCAGCGGCGGATCTTCAGCTGGGCGCTCGTCGTGCTCGGCCTGATCTGCCTGGTCTTCACGCTGCAGCTGGTCGACCAGCGCGTGCTGGGCCCGGCCGTGCTGATCGTGCTCGGGCTGCTGCTGCTCTGGAGGCGCTCGCGCTGACCGACCTGGAGTGGATCTCCCTGTTCACCGAGATCGGGGAATCCGTGCGCGCCGCCACCGGGCATCTGGTGGGGACGGAGGAGGGGCGCGCCGAGCTCAGCCAGGGCGCCGGCGGCGACACCACCGTGGAGATCGACCGACTGGCCGAATCCGTGGTCCTGGAACGGCTGCAGCGCGCAGCGGCGGAGGGCACGTCCTTCTCGGTGCTCTCGGAGGAGGTCGGACACCGCGACCTGGGCGCGGAGTGGCCGCTGGTCCTGGTCGACCCCATCGACGGCAGCCTCAACGCCAAGCAGGGCATCCCGGTCTACGCCGTGATGCTTGCCCTGCTCGACGGCCCGCGGCTGGGCGACGCGCGCGTCGGCTACGTGCTCAACCTGGCCACCGGCGACACCTGGCACGCGATACGCGGCGCGGGCGCCTACCGCAACCTCCAGGACCTGGGCACGCTGCCCATGCGCCGAGGGCACCGCGACTTCGAGATGGTCGCTCTCGAGAGCTCGCCACGCTCGGTGATCCGGGCCCGGCCACTGCTGGAGCGGGCGGCCAAGGTCCGCATCCTGGGCTGCATGGCTTTGTCGATCGTGCACACGGCGACGGGCGGCGTGGACGTCTTCTGCGCGCCGTTCAAAGCGCGCGCCTTCGACATGGCCGCCAGCCTTCTCATCCTGCGCGAGGCGGGGGGCGTGGCGACCGACTGCGACGGCGCCGACGTTTACGCGGTGGCCGCCGGGCTGGAGGGACGCACCTCGCTGCTCTGCGCCTCGGACGCCGACTATCACCGGCAGTCGCTGGACCTGCTGCGGGGAGCGGTGGCGCCGTGAGCTTCGCCGTCGACTCGACGATCTTCGCGGTCCTCTCGTTCGAGGGGCCCGACGTCTACAGCCAGGCCGGGGGCCTGGGCGTGCGGGCCAAAGAGCTGAGCCGCGCGCTGGCCGCCGCCGGCTACGAGACCCACCTCTTCTTCGTCGGCGACCCCGACCTGCCGGCCGAGGAGGAAGGCGTCGAGGGCCGGCTGCACCTGCACCGCTGGGGCCAGTGGCTGTCGCGCTCGCACCGGGGCGGCGTCTACGACGGCGAGGACGCCAAGGTCGTGGATTGGAACCGCAGCCTGCCCTCCTTCCTGGTCGATCACGTCGTGGAGCCGGCGGCCCGCGCGGGCAAGCAGGTGGCTGTGCTGGGGGAGGAGTGGCACACCGCCGACTCCATGCGACTGATCGCGGAGGCGCTCTTCTACCGGGGGCTGCGGGAGCGTGCGGTGATCCTCTGGAACGCCAACAACACGTTCGGTTTCCACCGCATCAGCTGGCGCGAGCTGGAGGCCTCGGCGACCCTGACCACGGTCAGCCGCTACATGAAGCACCGGATGTGGGACGTGGGGGTGAACCCGATCGTGATTCCCAACGGGATCCCGGCCGCGGCGCTGGTGGACGCGCCCGAGCGGGAGGTGGCGGCGGTGCGCGCGGCGGCCGGGGCTGATCTCCTGCTCTTCAAGATCGGGCGCTTCGACCCGGACAAACGATGGCTGATGGCGATGACCGCGGCCGGGCTGCTGAAGCGGCAGGGCCTGCGGGTGCGCATGCTGATCCGCGGCGGCCGCGAGCCGCACGGCGCGGACGTGCTGGCGCACGCCGCCACCCATGGCCTGGTGGTCGAGGACGCGCGCGCGCCGCAGGACCAGGCCGCCCTGGCCAAGCTCTTCAAAGCCCACCCCGCCGCCGACGTGGTGAACCTGGTCTCCTTCTTGCCCGAATCCCTGCTGGGCACGCTGTACGCGGCCTCGGATGCCGTGCTGGCCAACTCCGGGCACGAGCCCTTTGGGCTGGTCGGGCTGGAGGTGATGGCGGCCGGCGGGCTGGCGGTCACGGGGTCGACCGGGGAGGACTACGCCGAGCCCTTCCGCAACGCGGTGGTGCTGGAGACCGAGGACCCGCTCGAGCTCGTGGGGGCGCTGCGGCAGGTGCGCAGCCAGCCCGAATGGGCGGCGCGGCTGCGCGTGAACGGGCGTGCGACCGCGCGCGAGTTCACGTGGGACCACGTGCTCGACCAGCTGCGCTACTGGCTGGAGCTGGCCGCCCTGCGCCAGGGGGTGCAGCGGATCTCGTAGGGCGATCGCCGGAACTGTTGGCGGGGCGAGGGTGTAATGAAGCTGTGCGGCGCGGACGCACTGTGGTCCTGGCTTTGGTTGCTGTTCTTCTCGTCGCCTGCTCGAATGGCCGGACGGGAACCGCGGCTCCGACTCCTCAGGGGGTGGTGGCGCCAGGCGGCTGCGGCGGCACCCGCGTCCTGATTCATGCCGCGCCGCCACAGTGGGCTCGCACGGGGTTCAGCCCCGGTGCCGGCGATTGGACGCTCCCCTGGGCGCTCTCGGATTCAGGGCATGTCGTCGCGCATCTCTTCGCCCGGCAGCTGGTGGCGGGAGGGGATCGCCCGGACCGCTCGTCCAACAAGGTGCTCTGGGCCGTTCATGACCTCGCCGCAAGTCTGCAGGTCGTCGCCCATCCAGACGCCTCGCCCAAACCGCGGATCACCGTCAGCGGACAGATGACCAATGGCAACCAGCTGCCCAGCATCGTGGACCTGCCGAGGCCTGGATGTTGGGCCTTCGCCATCTCCTGGGGTGCCGGCCCCACCATGCACGACAGCCTGAGCCTGCAGGTGCTGCCGGCCGGGAGCAGCCCGCCGCACTAGCCCAGGTGCCGGCACATGCCCGCTGCGCGCCTGGGCACTCGATTGAAGTGCCGGCACTTCGGGCCCCTACGATTGAAACTCGTGGAAGACGGCCGCCGGCGGGTCGTGGTCGAGAACGTCAGGCCGGAGGTCGACGGCGGCCGCTTTCCGGCCAAGGGCTCGCTGGGCGAGCCGGTGGCGGTGGAGGCGGACATCTTCGCCGACGGCCACGACCAGCTCACGGCGGTGCTCCTGTGGCGGCCGGTCGGGCGCCGCGAGGAGGCGGCCTGGCGGGAAGCGCCCATGACGCTGGTCGTGAACGACCGCTGGCATGGCTCCTTCGAGCCTCGCCGGACCGGCACCTACGAGTTCGCGGTGCAGGCCTGGGTGGACCACTTCAAGTCCTGGGAGCACGACCTGGAGCGGCGCGACCGCGCCGACGCCGCGGCCGAGGTGGAGGAGGGGGCGCGCCTGGTCGAGGAGGCGGCGCATCGCGCGCCCACCGCCGACGCCGCCCGGCTGCGCCGCTTCGCCGACGCAATGCGCGGGCGCGCCGGCCTGCGCAGCGCGCGCTCCACGGCCCTGCTCAAGCTCATGGAGAAGCACGGCGACCGCAGCCTGGCGGGCTGCTCGCCGCGCACGCCTCGGGTGCTGGTGGAGCGGGAGCGCGCGCGCTTCAGCGCCTGGTACGAGATCTTCCCGCGCTCGACCTCGCCCGACCCGGGCCGCCCCGGTACCTTCCGGGACCTCGAGGCGCGGCTGCCCTACATCGCCGGCATGGGCTTCCACATCCTCTATCTGCCGCCCATCCATCCCATCGGCCGCGCCTTCCGCAAGGGCCGCAACAACACGGTCAGCGGCACCAGCGCCGATGTCGGCAGCCCCTGGGCGATCGGCGGCCCCGAGGGCGGCCACAAGTCGATCAATCCCGAGCTGGGAACGCTCGACGATTTCCGGCGCCTGGTCAAGGCGACCAGCCGGCAGGGCATGGAGATCGCCCTCGACATCGCTTTCCAGTGCTCGCCGGACCACCCGTACGTCGCGGAGCACCCGGAGTGGTTCCGGCAGCGGCCGGACGGCAGCATCCGTTACGCGGAGAACCCGCCCAAGAAGTACCAGGACATCTATCCGTTCAACTTCGAGACGCCGGACTGGCGCGCGCTCTGGGACGAGCTGCTGAGCGTCTTCCTGTACTGGGCCGAGCAGGGCGTGCTCACGTTCCGCGTCGACAACCCGCACACCAAGCCGTTCCGCTTCTGGGAGTGGGCCCTGGCGCGCGTGCGCGAGCGCCACCCCGACGCCATCTTCCTGAGCGAGGCGTTCACGCGCCCGAAGGTCATGTACGAGCTGGCCAAGCTGGGGTTCAGCCAGTCCTATACCTACTTCGCCTGGCGCCAGGCGCCCTGGGAGCTTCAGGAGTACGCCACCGAGCTGACCACGCCGCCGGTGGTCGACTTCTTCCGCCCCAGCTACTGGCCGAACACGCCCGACATCCTCACCGAGCAGCTGCAGGTGGGGGGGCGCACCATGTCGGCGCTGCGCTTCGTCCTGGCCGCCACCCTGGGCGCCTCCTACGGGATCTTCGGACCCTCCTTCGAGCAGGCGGAGGTGCGGCCGCTGATCCCGGGCAAGGAGGAGTACATGGACTCCGAGAAGTACCAGGTGCGGCACTGGGACTTCGAGCGGGCGGGCGGCCTGCGCGACCTGATCACGCGCGTCAACGCCATCCGCCGCGACCAGCCCGCCCTACGCCATGACCGCACGCTGCGCTTCCTGCGCACCGACAATGAGCGCCTGCTCGCCTACACCAAGACGGCGCCCGACGGATCCGCACCCGTCTGCGTGGTCGTCAATCTCGATCACCAGCAGCGGCAGTCGGGCTGGCTGCAGCTGCCCGTGGCCGCCACTGGCGATTACGAGGTGGTCGACCTGCTCAACGGCCCCGTATACCGCTGGCGCAGTGATGGCGCCTGGAACTTCGTGATGCTGGACCCCGCGCAGACGCCCGCGCACATCTTCCGCGTCGGCGCCCCGCTGCTGCCGCCCGAGTGAGCAGCAACCCGACCTGGTACAAGGACGCCGTCCTCTACGAGGTGCATGTGCGCGCCTTCATGGACGCCAACGGCGACGGCGTGGGCGATTTCGACGGGCTGATCAGCAAGCTCGACTACATCGCCGACCTCGGCGTCACCGCGATCTGGCTGCTGCCCTTCTATCCCTCGCCCGGCCGCGACGACGGCTACGACATCGCCGACTACGACACGGTGAATCCCGCCTACGGCACCATCGGCGACGTGCGCCGCCTGGTGCGCGAGTCGCACAAGCGCGGGCTGCGCGTGATCACCGAGCTGGTCTGCAACCACACATCCGACCAGCATCCCTGGTTCCAGCGCGCGCGGCGCGCACGCAAGGGCACGGTGACGCGCGACTTCTATGTCTGGAGCGACACCACCGACCGCTCCCGCGACGCGCGCATCATCTTCAAGGACTTCGAGCGCTCCAACTGGACCTGGGACGAGGTGGCGCAGGCTTACTACTGGCACCGCTTCTACTCGCACCAGCCCGACCTCAACTACGAGAACCCGCGCGTCGAGCAGGAGATCCTGAAGGTGGTCGACCACTGGCTGGGCATGGGCATCGACGGGCTGCGCCTGGACGCCATCCCCTACCTCTACGAGCGGGAGGGCACCAACTGCGAGAACCTCCCCGAGTCGCACCAGTTCCTGAAGCGGCTGCGCGCGCACGTCGATCGCAAGTTCCCCGACCGCATGCTGCTGGCGGAGGCCAATCAATGGCCCGAGGAGGCCGTCACCTACTTCGGCGACGGCGACGAGTGTCACATGGCCTTCCACTTCCCGCTGATGCCGCGCCTGTTCATGGCCGTGCACCTGGAGGACCGCTTCCCGATCATCGACATCCTGGCGCAGACCCCGCCCATCCCCGACAACGCGCAGTGGGCGATGTTCCTACGCAACCACGACGAGTTGACGCTGGAGATGGTGACCGACGAGGAGCGCGACTACATGTGGCGCGTTTACTCGTCGGACACGGTGGCGCGCATCAACCTCGGCATCCGCCGGCGGCTGGCGCCGCTGCTCAACAACAACCGCCGCCGCGTGGAGCTGATGAACGCGCTGCTCTTCTCGATGCCGGGCACGCCCGTCGTGTACTACGGCGACGAGATCGGCATGGGCGACAACATCTACCTCGGCGACCGCAACGGCGTGCGCACGCCGATGCAGTGGTCAGGCGACCGCAACGCGGGCTTCTCGGAGGCCAACCGGCAGCGGCTCTACCTGCCTGTGATCGTCGACCCCGAGTACCACTTCGAGGCCGTCAACGTCGAGGCGCAGGCGGCCAACCCGCAGTCGCTGCTGAGCTGGATGCGACGCCTGATCGCCCTGCGCAAGGGCCATCCGGCGTTCGCGCGCGGCAGCCTGGAGTTCCTGCACCCGGACAACCGCAAGGTGCTGGCCTTCGTGCGCACGCTCGGCGAGGAGCGGATCCTGGTCCTGGCCAACCTGTCGCGCTTTCCGCAATACGCGCAGCTGGACCTCTCAGCCTTCGACGGCATGGTCCCGGTCGAGATGTTCGGCCGCGTCGAGTTTCCGACGCTGGGCAAGTCGCCCTACCAGGTGATGCTGGGGCCGCACGCCTTCTACTGGTTCTCGGTGGAGCCCAAGCGCGTGGGTCCGGCGGCGGCCGAAGGGCGCCGCGAGGATGTGCCCGAGCTGGTGCTGGCGGGCGGCCTGGAGAGCCTCGTGCGGGGCGGCGGCGAGCACCGCCTGGAGGAGATCCTGCCCTCCTACATCTCGTCCCGGCGCTGGTTCGGCGCCAAGTCCCGGCGGCTGCGCTCGGTGCGCATCGTGGACGACGTCCCGGTGCCGCATGGTCTGGGCACCACCCACGTCGCGGTCACCGAGATCCAGTACTCGGAGGGCGAGCCCGATTGCTATCTGCTGCCCTTGGATGTCGCCGCGGGCCCGCTGGCCGGACAGGTCTGGGAGCGCGCGCCCTGGGCGGTGGTGGCGCGCATCCAGGAGCCGCCGGACACCATCGTCATCGACGCCCTGGCCGACCCCGGATTCAGCCAGGCGCTCCTGGAGGCGATCTCGCATCGTGCCCGCTTCCGCGGCACTCACGGCGACCTGGTGGCGCTCCCCGCCAGGCTCCTGAAGCGGCTGCGTGACGACCACGTCGACCTGGCCCCATCGCTCTCCGGGGCCGAGCAGAGCAACAACTCGATCGTCTTCGGCGAGCGCCTGATCCTCAAGCTCTTCCGGCGCCTCGAGGAGGGCATCCATCCCGACCTCGAGGTCACGCGCTTCCTCACCGAGCGCACCGACTTTCGCAACATCGCGCCGGTCGCGGGCTCCATCCTGTACCGGCGCGGCCCCGGGTCGACGTCGGTCGTGGGCATGCTGCAGCAGTACATCCCGCACCGCGGCGACGCCTGGGAGCACGTGCAGCGGCTGCTGGAGAGCGAAGGCCACCGCAGCTTCCACGAGGAAGCGCGGCTGTTGGGCACGCGCACCGCCGAGATGCACCTGGCGCTGGCCTCCGACCCCGACGATCCCGCCTTCGCGCCCGAGCCCACCACCATGCTCGACGCGCGCTCGGTCTACCAGTCGGTGCGCACGCTCAACACGCAGGTCATGGACCTGGTCCGCCACGCCTTGCAGGGCGAGCCGGAGGCCGCGCAGCTGCTCAAGCTGGAGCCGGTGCTGATGCGGCGCGTGCGCGGCATCATCGAGCGGCCCCTGACCGCGCAGCGGATCCGCGTGCACGGCGACTACCACCTCGGCCAGGTGCTCTGGACTGGGTCCGATTTCGTGGTCATCGACTTCGAGGGCGAGCCCTCGCGCGGCCTGCACGAGCGGCGTCTCAAGCGCTGGGCGCTGAAGGACGTGGCCGGCATGCTGCGCTCCTTCCACTACGCGGCGCAGGCCGCCCAGGTGGACGGCGGTTGGGCGGGCGACGTCTCGGACGCGTACCTTCAGGGCTATGTGGAGACCCCCGGAGTGGGGGGCGCCTCGTTCATGCCCCGCTCCGCCGAGGAGACACGCCTGCTGCTCGACGTGATGCTGATCGAGAAAGGGCTGTACGAGCTGCGCTACGAGCTCAACAGCCGCCCTGACTGGGTGCGCATACCCCTGCGCGGCCTGCTGGATCTGGGACGGAGCCTGGCATGACCAGCCCGAATGGTGGACGAATCGGGCGTCTCGAACGCGCCGCAAGCCCGATTGGTGGACCAATCCGGCGGGCCGTATGAGCCAGACCCAACCGCGGATGTCCATGCTCAGCGACGACGATCTTTGCGCTCCGCTGCGCTCCGCTTCGCGGGAAGAACCTGCGGTTCCTCCCGCGGACCTACTTCCCTCTGCCTCAGCGCAACGTCCCCAACGCCTGGATCACGGACCCACACGGCCCGGCAAGCCGGGCCTTACGGCGAGGTCCTTGTTCGGATGAGCCAAACACAGCCGCGGATGTCGATGCTGTCGGACGACGATCTTTACCTCTTCAACGAGGGCAGTCAGCTGCGCCTGTGGGAGAAGCTGGGCGCGCGGGTGGTGGAGGGCGGCACCTGGTTCGGTGTCTGGGCGCCCAACGCCGAGAGCGTGTCCGTGATCGGCGACTTCAACAGCTGGGACCCGCGCAGCCATCCGCTCTCGCCGCGTGGCAATTCCGGGATTTGGGAAGGCCTGGTGCCGGGCGTGGGCAAGGGCACGCTCTACAAGTTCCACGTGGTCGCCCGCGGTGGCGGCTGGCGCGCCGACAAGACCGATCCCATGGGGATCTTCTTCGAGGTGGCGCCGAAAACCGCGGCCATCGTCTGGGACCTCGACCACGCCTGGGGCGACTCGGAGTGGATGAGCACGCGCCGCCAGCGCAACGGCGCGCAGTCGCCCTGGTCGATCTACGAGGTGCACATCGGCTCCTGGATGCGGGACGAGCACGCGGGCAACAGCTCGCTGTCCTACCGGGACTTGGCGCCGCGCCTGGCGGACTACTGCGAGCAGATGAACTTCACGCATGTCGAGTTTCTGCCCGTCACCGAGCATCCCTTCTTCGGCTCCTGGGGCTACCAGACCACCGGCTACTTCGCGCCCACCTCGCGCTACGGAACGCCGCAGGACTTCATGCACCTGGTCGACCATCTGCACCAGCGCGGCATCGGCGTCGTGCTGGACTGGGTGCCGTCGCACTTTCCAACGGACGAGTACGGGCTCGCCTTCTTCGACGGCACGCATTTGTACGAGCACGCAGATCCGCGGCGCGGCTTCCACCCGGACTGGAACAGCTACATCTTCAACTACGGCCGGCATGAGGTCCGCTCTTTCCTCATCTCCTCCGCGCTCTTCTGGCTCGATCGCTACCACATCGACGGCATCCGGGTCGACGCGGTGGCGTCGATGCTGTATCTCGACTACTCGCGCAAAGCCGGCGAATGGATCCCCAACGACTACGGCGGGCGCGAGAACCTGGAGGCGATCGACTTCCTGCGCCGCTTCAACAAAGAGGTCTACGCCGCGTTTCCCGATGTGCAGACCATGGCCGAGGAGTCCACGGCCTGGCCGTTGGTGTCGCGCCCGACTTACGTGGGCGGCCTGGGCTTCGGCATGAAGTGGGACATGGGCTGGATGCACGACACGCTGCAGTACTTCGCGCGCGAGCCCGTGCACCGCAAGTGGCACCAGAACGAGCTGACGTTCCGCGGCGTGTACGCCTTCAGCGAAAATTACGTGCTACCGCTCTCGCACGACGAGGTGGTGCACGGCAAGGGTTCGCTGCTGGGCAAGATGCCGGGCGACGAATGGCAGAAGTTCGCCAACCTCCGCCTGCTCTTCGCGTACATGCACGCCACGCCCGGCAAGAAGCTGCTCTTCATGGGTTGCGAGTTCGGGCAGGGTCGCGAATGGAACCACGACTCGCAGATCGACTGGTACCTGCTGCAGTACGGCTCGCACGCCGGTCTGAAACGCTGGCTCGCCGACCTCAACCATGCGCACCGCACCGAGCCCGCGCTGCATGCGCTCGACTTCGACCCCGCCGGCTGGGAATGGATCGACGCCAACGACAGCGTCAACTCGACGCTCTCCTTCCTGCGCAAGGCCCCCAACGGGGACCTCATCGCCTGCGCCTTCAACTTCACCCCGGTCCCGCGCAGCGACTACCGCCTTGGCGTGCCGCGCGGTGGCTTCTGGACCGAGCTGCTGAACAGCGACGCCGCCGACTATGGCGGTAGTGGCTGGGGGAACCTGGGCGGGGTGGAAGCTAAGGAGGAGCCCTGGCACGGCCGTCCCTGGTCGCTGACCATCGGGCTGCCACCTCTGGGAGCGGTGTTCTTCAGGTCCTCGGCTTCGGTTTGACGCCGCGGATCCCAGATATCCCGGGACATCAGCGATCGGCAGGTGCTGCTATCCCTCATATCCCGGGATATCTGGGGATAGCGACTAGCTAACCTCTAGGCCGCCTCATGCGCCCGCTGCACCTCGCCCTGGTCTGGCACATGCACCAGCCCTACTACAAGGACGACCTCACCAGGACCTACCTGCTGCCGTGGGTCCGGCTGCGCGCCGCCAAGGACTACCACAAGATGGCCGCCCTCCTTGACGAGTACCCGCGGGTGCGCCAGACGTTCAATCTCGTCCCGTCGCTACTCGCGCAGATCGAGGACTACAGCCGGGGGGATTACGAGGATCTCTTCCTCAACCTGGCGCGGCGCCCGGCGGCCGACCTCAGCCACGAAGAGCGCGGCTTCCTGATCCACTGGACCCGCGAATCGCCGCGCTTCCTGCGTGTGCAGGCCAGCCCGCGCTACCTGGAGCTGGCCACCCGCGCCGAGGGCGACACCTTCCTGGAGCAGGACATCCGCGATCTCCAGGTCTGGTCGAACCTATCCTGGATCGACCCCGGCTGGGTCGACCGCGACCCCCGGCTGTCCGAGCTCAAGGCCAAGGACGAGGACTTCACTGAGCAGGACAAGGAGATCCTTTTCAAGGCCCAGCTGGAGCTCGTCGCGCGAGTGATCCCCAAGTACGCAGAGCTGGCCGCGCGCGGCCAGGCCGAGCTCACCTTCTCGCCGTACTACCACCCGATCCTGCCGCTCCTGGTCGACCTCGAGGCCGCCCGCTCAGCCATCCCCCAGATCCGCCTGCCCGCCCGCCGCTTCGGCCACCGCGAGGACGCCGAGCGCCAGATCGAGATGGGCATGAGCTCCTTCGAGCGCCTCATGGGCGTGCAGCCCCGCGGCATGTGGCCGAGCGAGATGGCGGTAGGCGACTCCGTGGCCGCGCTGGCGGCGCAGGCCGGGGTGGAGTGGATCATCAGCGACGACGACGTCCTGGCCCGCTCCCTGGAGATCGGGCTGACGCGGGACGGGGAAGGCCGGCTGCACCAGCCGGAGCTCCTCTACACGCCTTACGAGATGGAGCGCGAGGGCGGCCGTGTGACCGCGATCTTCCGGGACGCCCTGCTCTCAAACCTGATCGGCTTCGACTACCACCGGATGCCGCCGCTGGACGCGGTGGCCGACTTCATGCGCCGGTTGCGCCGCATCCGCGAACAGCAGGGCGAGGACCGCGACTTCCTGGTCACGGTCGCCCTCGACGGCGAGAACGCCTGGGACTTCTACACCCGCGAAGGCAACGACTTCCTGGACGCCCTCTACAGCGAGCTGGACGCGGCCGAGGACGTGGTCTGCACCACCGTCTCCGACTTCCTGCGCTCGCACCCGGAGCGGAGGCCGCTGCACCGGCTGCACACCGGGAGCTGGATCGGCGCCACGCTCGACACCTGGATCGGCGATCCGGAGCACAACACCGCATGGGACCTGCTGGCGGAGACCCGCGACTGGCTGGAGGACTACGCCGAGCACCACCCCCACGAGGCCGAGCAGGTGACCGCCGCCTGGCGCGAGATCATGATCACCGAGGGCTCGGACTGGTTCTGGTGGTTCTCCCGCAAGCACGACTCGGGCATGGACCAGATCTGGGAGAACCAGTACCGGCTGCACCTGCGCAACGTCTACAAGCTGCTGGGCGCGCGCCAGCCCGCCTCCCTCTTCAAGCCGATCCTGGAGCGGGCCGGCGCCGACGAGCGGCGGATGCCGGTGCGCAACCTCACGCCCACCAGCGACGGCGACCCCGCTTGGGAGAACGCCGGCCGCTACGAGGTGGGCAGTGGCTTCGGCGCCCTGCACAAGCCGGTCGGCTACGTCAGCCGGCTGCTGTATGGGAGCGACGAGACTCATCTCCACCTCCGCATCGACAGCCGGCTGGGGCCCGAGGCCCTGGCGGCGCAGGGCGTGTATTTCTGGCTGTACGCCTCCGGCTCACCCGAGGGACCGCCCATCGGTGAGGCCCTGCCGGCGCCGCTGCCGGTGGGGGCGCCGGTGGAGCTCGGCTTCGACCCCGGCACGGCCATCCGCATCGGCGGCGGGACGGTGACGGTGTGCCGGCTCAGTGCCGACCGCGGGGAGGCGGTGCCCACCGCGATGCTCGAGCAGGGCCCGCAGGCGCGGGTCGCGATCCCCTTCGACGTCCTCGAGAAGACGGGCGGGGAGCCGATGCAGCTGGCTCTCGTCGTCGAGGTGCGCGGCCGGGTGGTGGAGCAGATCCCGCCCATCGGCTCCCTGGGCCTGCGGGTGCCACGCCGGGCCGACCTGGCCGAAGCGGGGGAAGGGCCGCCGCTCAAGATCCTGATCGCCGCCGCCGAGGTGGCGCCCTATGCCAAGTCGGGCGGGCTGGCCGACGTCACCGCCGCCCTGGCCAAGGAGCTGCGTCGGCTGGGCCACGACGTGCGTCTGGTGATGCCTCGCTACCGGCAGATCGGCATCGAGCGCAACCAGCTGCAGCCGGTGGTGCGCGGGCTGCGGGTGGGCCTCGGCAGCCATGGGGTGGAGGCGTCGGTGCTGGAAGGCCGGGCGGGCGACGTGCCCATCTACTTCATCGACTGCCCACCGCTGTTCGACCGCGACGGCCTGTACGGGTTCGGCGACGATGACGCCCGCTTCATCTTCTTCGACCTGGCGGTGGTGGAGATGCTGAGGCCGCTGGGCTTCATCCCCGACGTCATCCACCTGCACGACTGGCATGTGGCGCTGATCCCGAACCTGATCAGCCGGGTGTTCTCGGCCGAGAAGGACCTGGCCGGCATGGCGTCGGTGCTGACCATCCACAACCTCGCCTTCCAGGGCCAGTTCGGGTACGGGACGCTGCACCTTGCGGGGCTGGAGCCATGGGGGCTGATGAAGGTCGGCGTCCCGCACCTGGACGACGTGGTCAACCTGCTGGGGCGGGGGGTGCACTACGCGGACGTGGTCAACACCGTCAGCGAGCGCTATGCCCAGGAGATCCAGACGCCCGAGTTTGGCGAGGGCATGGACGAGCTGCTCCGGATTCACGCCCACAAGCTGTACGGGATCGTCAACGGCATCGACACCGAGCTCTTCGATCCTTTGCGCGACCCCGCGCTGCGCCACACCTACAGCGCGGCGGACCTGTCCGGCAAGTCCCAGGACAAGGCCCTGCTGCGCCGCGAGCTGGGCCTGGCGGCCTCGGCCGCGCCCCTGATCGCGTTCATCTCGCGCTTCTATGAGCAGAAGGGACTCGACCTCCTGCAGCAGGTGCTGCCGCGGCTGCTCAGCTCGGGGCCCGACCTGCAGCTGGTGGTGCTGGGCACCGGCGACCGCGGCTACGAGGACTTCTTCCGCCACTTCGCGGCGCAGCACCCGGGCCGGGTGGCCGCCGCCATCGGCTTCGATCCCGCGCTGGCCCAACGCATCTATGCCGGCGCGGACATGCTGCTCATGCCCTCACGGTTCGAGCCGGGCGGGCTGGGCCAGCTCATCGCACTGCGCTACGGGACCATCCCGATCGTGCGCGCCACCGGCGGCCTGGCCGAGACCATCCGGGACTACGACCCCGCCACCGGCCAGGGGCTGGGCTTCGTGTTTCAGAACTACGACGCCTGGGACCTGTTTGGCGCCATCGCCCGCGCGGTGGAGGCTTACCGGCACCGTGACGACTGGCAGAAGCTGGTGCAGAACGCGATGTCGGAGGACGTGTCCTGGACGCGTTCGGCGCGACGGTACGTGCAGCTCTACCGGACGGCGGCGGCCGGCCACCGCGCGCAGACCGGGGCGGTGCCGATGGGGGCCGGCAGCGGGAGCTAGGTTTCTGCTTTTGGCGACGGTGCTCGTCGCCGGCTGCTCATTGGGGGGCAGGCCGGCGGCCACCGTCAGCGTCACCCCCTCTGCGCCAGACCCCACTCCGCCGGTGGCGGCCTCCTCGGCCCGGTCGCCGGATCCCTCGCCGGCGCCGCCGCACCCCGCCTCCACGCCGCGGCCGGGAGGGCACCCTGCCGGCTCTCGCTATCCCGCACAGGCCCACGGCTACGACATCTCCTATCCGCAGTGCGCCGACGCCGCCGGGCCGGCCGGCGCGGCCTTCGCCATCGTGGGGGTCAATGGGGGCCGGGCGTTCACGCGCAACTCCTGCCTCTTCGACGAGTGGTCGCGGACCAAGGAGCCGCGCTCCGTCTACCTCAACTCCGGCTATAACCCCGACAACTACCAGTTCGTCGAGCAGCCCTGCCGGGACCTGGCCGAGCGGCTGGGCGGGTCGACACCGGCTGCGCGCCAGGCATACGCCATCGGCTGCGCCGAGGTCAGCTACTCATATGTGGTGATGGCCCAGGACAAGGTGTCCGGGCCGCAGATGTGCTGGGTGGACGTGGAAGCCGCGAACAGCTGGGACGAGCTGGACCTGAACCTCAACCGGGACGCCCTGCAGGGCATGTTCGACCAGCTCGTCGGGCACGGGTGCCGGGTCGGCGTCTACGCGCAGTTCAAGGAGTGGCGGGCGATCACGGGCGACTGGCGCACGCCGTCGGTGGCGGCCGACTGGGTGAGCCTCGCCGTGCCCTACGAAGCGTGCGCACGGGCCGGCTTCAGCGGCGGGCCGGTCTGGCTGGTCCAGGAGCTGGCGACCTGGCCCGACGTGCCCGTGGATTCAGACTGGGCCTGCTGAGAGGACGTTTGTATACAAAGCCCCGTTAGGGGGCTGGCACAGGAAGGCCGTTTGTATACAAACGGCCTTCTACCAGCTGTCCCAGTGGACGATGGTGTCCAGCGGGATGCGTTCGGCGGGGCGGAAGTCTTCGCCCGTGAAGTAGCCGATGGTGATCAGGGCGGCCTGCGTGACCTGCTCGTAAGGGATCCCCAGCAGCTCCGCGGTCTCCTTCTCGTAGCGCAGGTGCAGCGTGGTGTAGGCGCCCCCCAGGCCGCGCGCCCGCATGGCCAGCATGAACGACCAGGCCGCGGGCAGGATCGAGCCGTACAGGCCCGCGATCGCCATGTTCGACGTCCCCGGCCCATCCACCCGACCCTCGTGGCAGGGGATCAGCATGGCGGGCACCTCGCCCATGTGGTCGGCAAGGTAGCGGGCACTGTTGACGACCCGCGGCAGCTGGCTCTGACGCGGGTCCGAGGCGTCGTACTCCGGTCGGCCCTCGGCCGCATAGCGGTACCAGGAGTCCCGGTACCACTCGCCGATGCGCTGCTTCTTGGCCGCGTCGGTGACGACCACGAAGTGCCAGCTCTGGCGGTTGCCGCCGGTCGGCGCCTGGACGGCGATCTGCAGGCACTCCGCGATCAGCTCGCGCGGCACCGGCCGCTGCATGTCCAGCCGCTTGCGCACCGAGCGGGTGGTCGAGAGGACGTGGTCGGCTTCCATCATCGCTAACCCCCCCAATCCGGCAGCAGCCGGAGCTGTTCGACGCGCCGCGCGGCGGGCGCGTAGGCCTGCCAGAAATAGTCCAGCACCATGCGCCGGGCCGAGAACTCGGTGGCCACCTGGCGGATGGAGGCTCGGACCATCGCCAGCCAGCCCACCGGCAGCCCGCGCGCGTCTCGCTCGTAGTAGAGCGGCAGCACCTCGCGCTCCAGGACCCGGTAGAGAACCTCGGCCTCCCCGGGATCGTCGGCGTTGGGCCGATCCAGGGTGGCGCCGGAGGGGATGGCCCAGCCGATCTCGGGGCTGTAGCCCTCGTCCCACCAGCCGTCCGGCACCGAGCAGTTGAGCACGCCGTTGGCGCCGGCCTTCATGCCCGAGGTTCCGGACGCCTCCAGGAAGCGGCGCGGGTTGTTGAGCCAGACGTCGGCCCCGTGCACGAGGGCCTGAGCGATCGTGATGTCGTAGTCCGGCAGGAAGCAGACGTGGCGCTCGGAGCGCGCCAGTCCGACCACCTGGCGGAGGATCTCCTTGCCCGGCCCGTCCGCGGGGTGGGCCTTGCCGGAGAAGACCAGCTGGAGGGGCCGCTTGGTGTCGTTGAGCAACCGCGTCAACCGCTTCAGGTCGGACATGATCAGGTTGGCGCGCTTGTAGGGCGCGAAGCGGCGACTGAAGCCGATCGTGAGCGCGTTGACGTCGAGGTTGTCGCCCGTCAGCTCACGGGCGAAGGCCACCAGGCGCGCCTTGAGGCCGCAGTGGATCTCCCACAGTTCCTCGTCGGAGATGCCGTCGATGCCGTCCCAGCGGGGGTCGGCGGCGTCGACGTCCCACCAGTCCGAGGCCACCTGACGCCGCAGCACCTCGGCCAGCTCCGGCGCCACCCAGGAGGGCATGTGGGCGCCGTTCGTTACCGAACCGATGGGGACCTGCTCCTCGGGCAGCCCCGGCCAGGCGTCTTTCCAGAGGCGGCGCGAAACCGCCCCGTGCAGTCGCGAGACCCCGACCGAGTTGTCCGCCATGCGCAGGCCGACGTATGTCGTGCAGAGCGGTTCGCGGGGGTCGCCGGGCGCGCGCCGGCCCAGGTCCATGAAGCGTTCGAAGGGGATGCCGACCTCGGCCAGGTAGCGGCCCAGCATCTCGTAGACCAGCCCCGGCTCGAAGTAGTCGCTGCCCGCGGCGACCGGGGTGTGGGTGGTGAAGAGGATCCCCGCCCGCGCCATCAACCGCGCCTCCTGGAGCGTGAGCTGGCGGCGGTGGCGCAGCTCCCGGATGCGCTCGGCGGCGACCAGGAAGCCGTGTCCTTCGTTCATGTGGAAGACCGTGGCCTCGATACCCATGGCGCGCAGTGCGCGCACGCCACCGATGCCGAGCACGATCTCCTGGCGCAGCCGGCGGTCCGGCTCGGGCGTGTACAGGCGGTCGGTGATGGTGCGCAGGTCGGCGGGGTTCTCCTCCAGGTCGGTGTCGAGGAGGAAGAGCGGGACGCGCCCCACGGTCACGCGCCAGACCGCGACCCGCGCCGTGCGCTCGCCGATCGGGACCTCCACGAACAGGGGGTCGCCACCGGCTTCGGCGACGCGCTGCACGGGCAGGTCCTCCCAGCGCGCCTCGCTCCACACCTCGTACTGGCGGCCCTCCTCGTCGATGCGCTGGCGGCCGAACCCGTTGCGGTAGAGCAGGCCCACCCCGACCAGGGGAATGCCCAGGTCGCTGGAGGCCTTCAGGTGGTCACCGGCCAGGATCCCCAGGCCGCCGGCATAGATGGGCAGGCACTCGACGAGCCCGAACTCGAGCGAGAAGTAGCCGACCACCAGCGGCGCCCGGGCGTCCAGGAAAGGCGGCATGCGGTCGCGGTGCTCGCGGATGGCGGCGCGGGCCGCTTCCAGCGCGGCCGCCACCTCGGGCTTCTCGACCGCGGCTGCGACGCCCTCCTCACCGAGGCGGTTCAGCAGCGCGATCGGGTTCTGGGCGGTCTCCTTCCAGAGCTCGGGGTCGAGCACCTCGAAGAGGCGGCTGATGCGCGGCTCCCAGGACCACGTGAGATCGAGCGCGAGGTCCTTGAGATCCGCCGACACCGAACTAGCATGTTAGGGGCATGCGGGCGGTGGTCATGGCGGGCGGGGAGGGCTCCCGACTGCGGCCGCTGACCAGCCAGCGACCCAAGCCCCTGGTGCCCGTGGCCGGGCGGCCGATCATGGAGCACATCCTCCTGCTCCTGCGCCGCCACCAGGTGCGCGAGGTGGTGGCCACCGTGCAGTACCTGGGCGCTCACATCCGCAACTACTTCGGCGACGGTTCGGAGCAGGCCGTCAACCTCACCTACTCCGTGGAGGACACCCCGCTGGGCACGGCGGGGTCGGTGAAGCTGGCCGAGGACCAGCTGCGCGAGACCTTCGTCGTGATCAGCGGCGACGCCCTCACCGACATCGACCTGGCGGCCGCCGTCCGCTTCCACCGCCAGCGGGGCTCGATGGCCACGATCGTCCTCAAGCCTGTCCCCAACCCGCTGGAGTACGGGGTGGTGGTCGCGGACGAGGAGGGGCGCGTCCAGCGCTTCCTGGAGAAGCCCTCCTGGGGCGAGGTCTTCAGCGACCTCGCCAACACGGGCATCTACGTCCTCGAGCCGGCGGTCTTCGATTACTTCAAGGCCGGCGAGGTCACCGACTGGTCGGGCGACGTCTTTCCCAAGCTGCTGAAGGAGGGTGAGCCCGTGTTCGGCTGGGTCGCCGACGGGTACTGGGAGGACGTCGGCAGCCACCAGGCCTACCTGAAGGCGAACTTCGACTGCCTGGAGGGCCGGGTGGCGGTCGACATCCCGGCCGAGCGCCGCGAGGCCAATGTCTGGATCGCCGAAGACGCTGACGTGGCCCCGGACGCGCGCGTGGACGGGCCGGCGCTGATCGGCTCTGGCGCCAAGGTGCGCCGCGGCGCCTGGATCAACGGTCCCTGCGTGATCGGCGCCTATTCGACCGTCGACAACAACGCCAAGCTCTCGAACTCGATCCTCTGGGACCACGCCTACGTCGGCGAGGGCTCGCGTCTACGGGGGACCGTGCTCTGCCGGGGTGTGACCGTCAAGAACGGGGCGCTGCTGGAGGAAGGCTCGGTGATCGGCAGCGACGTCGTGATCGGGAGCAACGCCTCGATCAACGCCAACGTGCGCATCTGGCCCAACAAGGAGATCGAGCCCGGCGCGGTCGTGCGCGAGTCCGTGATCTGGGCCGGGTCGTGGAAGCGTGGTCTGTTCACGGCATACGGCCTGACGGGGCTGGCCAACGTGGAGTTCACGCCCGAGTTCGCGGCCCGCCTGGGCGCCGCCGTGGGCGCCCTCTACCCGAAGGGGGCCACGGTTGCCATCTCGCGCGACTACACGCGCTCGGCGCGCATGATCCACCGGGCCGTCGCCTCCGGACTCATCTCTTCGGGCTCCAACGTCATCGACCTCTCGACGCTGGCCATCCCGGTCGTGCGCCACTGGGCGCGCCGGCATCGCCTGCCGGTGATGCACATCCAGTCGTCGCCGGTGGATCCGCGCTCGCTGGACATCCGCATCTTCGAGAGCTCCGGGCTGGACCTCGACAAGCGCAGCGAGCGCAAGCTCGAGAACCTCTATTTCAGGGAGGACATCCGGCGCGTCTCGCATTTCGAGATGGGGCACCTCCAGCAGCGGGTCGACGACTACGACAGCTACGTGAGCGAGCTGCTTTCCAAGCTCGACGTCGAGACGGTGCGGCCGTCGCGGCTGAAGGTCGTCGTCGACTACAGCAGCGGCGCCGCGACCCAGGTGCTGCCGCGGGTGCTGCAGGAGATGAACTGCACCGTGATCCCGCTGAACGCGTCGCCCGAGGAGATCGTGGCCGAGCAGGACGACAAGGCGTTCCAGGCCCGGCTGGAAGAGATCGGCGTGATCACCCAGGCCGTGGGCGCCAACCTCGGGCTCTTCATCGACTCCCCGGGAGAGCGCGTGTTCCTCATTGACCAGGAGGGGCGGGTGCTGGCCCACGACGTGGCCTTCGCGGTCCTGGCCCAGCTGGCGCTGCTGGGGCGCCCGGGGCTGCTGCTGGGGCCGGCGTCGGCGTCGCTGGCCTTCTCCAAGATCGCCGAGCAGCTGGAGTCGCGGTTCGTGCCCACGAAGACGACGCCGGGGGCGGTGCTGCGCTCGGCCCAGCACACGGAGACGGTGCTGGCGTCCGACGGCGTGGGCGGGTACTGCTGGCCGGAGTTCCAGCTGGCGTTCGACGGCGTGTACACGACCGCCAAGCTGCTGGAGCTGCTGGCCACCTCGGGCGTCGGCTTGCGCGAGCTGCGCGCGCACGTGCCGCGGGTGGGTTACGAGCGGGCGGTCGTCTTCTGCCCCTGGGAGGCCAAGGGCCGCGTGATGCGGATGGTGATGGAAAAGCACCTGGAGGACCGGGTGGATCTCACCGACGGCGTGAAGGTGTTCGTGGACGACGGGTGGGTGCTGGTGGTGCCCGACCCGGACCGGCCGGAGTACCAGGTCATCGCTTCAACCGAGGACCCGGTGCACGCGGCGCGGCTGGTCGAGGAGTACAGCGCCGCGGTGCGGTCGGCGGTGGCAGAGGTCCGGCCCGAGGGCGAGCACGTGGTGGAGCGGGAGTCGAGCTAGGGGCCCTACCGAGGCCGCGAACCGAACAGTTTTCCGCTCACCTGGGTCTGAACTCGTGAAAGCGGCACCCACCGGATGCCCGCGAACCACGATGCAAGGAGGTCAGATCCGATGGCGTCTGTTCGCACCGTTCGCGACCGCTCGTTCGAGGGCCCGTCCGCCCGCGCCCTGACGCGCCTGCTGCTCGCCGGTGGCGTCGCCACGGCGCCGTTGTTCTACCTGGTGGCGATCGCCCAGATGCCGGCTCGGCCGGGCTTCGACATCCGCCGCCACGCGATCAGCATGCTCAGCCTCGGAGATGCCGGCTGGGTGCAGATCGCCAACTTCCTGGTGACCGGTCTGCTCGCGTTGGCCTGCGCGGCCGGCCTCCGGCGGGCGCTTCGGGGAGGCCGCGGGGGCACCTGGGGCCCGATCCTCGTGGCCATCTTCGGCGTCGGGCTGCTGATCGGCGCCGCCTTCCGACCCGACCCCGGGCTCGGCTTCCCCGCCGGTGCTCCGAACACCGTACCGCCGACCATGAGCGCCCACGCCGCGCTGCACATGGCGGGCGCGATGATCGCCCTGCTGGCCATCATCGTGGACTGCGTGGTCTTGAGCCGTCTCTTCGCCTCCCGCGGCGAGGGCGTGCTGGTCGTCTACTGCATCGCTTCGGTGATCGGCACCGTCGTCCTGGTGGCGTTGAGCCTGGCCATCATGCCGCTGGCGGGCATCCTGTTCGCCTGCGCCGCCGGGGTGCCCTTCCTGTGGGTTTCCGTTATCGCGGGCCGGCTTCGCGCCGCCCTCTAGGAACAAAGGAGACTTTCCCGTGTCGTTCCAGGCATATATCGAGAACATCAAGGCCAAGACCGGCCTCAGCCCTGACGACTTCGTCCGCCTGGCGGGGGAGAAGGGACTCCTCGGCCAGGACGTCAAGGCGGCCAAGATCCTCGACTGGCTCAAAGAGGCCTACGGGCTCGGCCGCGGCCACGGCATGGCGATCGTGCTCGTGCTGCAGTCGGCGACCAGGGCGCCCCGCAAGGCGGGGGCCGCCACGGACGAGCACTTCCGCGGCCCAAGGGGTCGCTGGAAGGAGCCGTACAAGAGCCTCCTGGCGGACGTCCAGGGCTTCGGCCCGGACGTCTCGGTCGGCGCCGGCCAGAGCTACATGAGCCTGCTCCGCAAGGGCAAGAAGTTCGCCATCGTCCAGGTCACCGGCGAGCGGCTCGACGTCGGGATCAAGCTCGACGGCGCTCCAGCAAGCAACCGCTACGAGCCGGCCGGGACCTGGAACAGCATGGTCACGCACCGTCTCCGGATCAGCGAGCCAGGCCAGATTGACGCCGAGCTGGTGGCCGAGCTTCGCCGCGCCTATCAGCTGGCCGGCGGTGCGCGAAAGACGGCGGCGCGAGCGTGAGCGGCGATGGGGCGGCCCTGCTGGCGGCGATCAGGGACGGAGATGAGGCTTCCTTCGGGCCCGTCGCCGATGCGTATCGCCGGCAGCTGCACGTTCATTGCTACCGGATGGTGGGCTCGTTCGACGATGCCGAGGACCTGGTCCAGGAGACGCTGCTTCGGGCCTGGCGCGGGCGCGCGGGATTCGAGGGCCGGGCCAGCTTCAAGAACTGGCTCTACCGGATCGCCACCAACGCGTGCTTGAACTTCCTCGAGCGCTCGCCACAGCGGGTCACCGCTCCCGACGTCGCACCTCCGACTGTGGATCCGACCACTCAGCCTCGGTGGGCAACCGAGCTGCCCTGGATCCAGCCCTACCCGGACCAGCTCCTCGACGCCGCGGCCCCCGCCGAGGCGGAGCCCGAGTCTGTGGCCATCGCCAAGGAGACGATCGAGCTGGTCTACCTGGCCGCGATCCAGCATCTGCCACTGAAGCAGCGGGCAGTGCTCATCCTCTGCGACGCGCTCGACTGGTCGGCGGCCGAATGCGCGGAGTTGCTCGACATCACGGTGCCGGCGGTCAACAGCGCCCTGCACCGGGCCCGGACGACAATGCGCGCCGCCCTGCCGCGCGAGCCCGAGCAGGCCGCGAAGCGCACGGCACCCAGCGCTGAGGAGACGGTCCTGCTCCATAAGTTCATGGATGCGTTCGAGCGCGCCGACGCCGACGCCGTGAGCGCGCTGCTGCGCGAGGACGCCCGTCTCACGATGCCGCCGGCCCTGATGTGGTGCGACGGACGCGAGGCCATGCTGGGGCTCTACCGCCAGCTGCTCGGGCCCGACCGCTTCGGTGACTTCCGGATGGTGCCCATGGCCGCCAACCGCCAGCCGGCGGCCGTCGCCTACCTGCGGGCCCGGGGTAAGCCTGAGTACCGGCTCGCGGGGCTCAACGTGATTCGCGTCGAGGACGGCAGGATCGCCGAGGTGACCAGTTTCCGCCCCGACCTCTGCCGAGGCTTCCAACTGCCGACCCGGCTCTCATGAGGCTGTCGCTCCGGGTCATGGTTGTGCCACCGGGGTGCGAGCGAATCTGCAACCCCGACGAGTGGCGCGACACCCTGGTGGTGATCGGGAGCGGCGCCATCGAGCTCGAAACCGAGCACGGAGTTCGGCGCCGGTTCGAACGGCCGGCCCTGCTGACCCTGCGAGGCCGGCGTTTCAAGCGGCTCGTGAACTCCGGCGGGAGGCCGGCGACGCTGATGGTGATCAGCCGCAGCTAGTGAAGCTCAGGCGGCGCCGTCCATGACCTCACGGAGCCGGCGGACCTTCATGGACTCCTGAGCTCGGACGTGGCTCCTGCCAGGCGGTAGATCTTCAGCCCGAGCAGTAATGGGAGCACGATCAGCACGAAGAGGCCCAAGGGGGCGAAGAGGAGCGAGCTGACCCCGAGGAGGTATACGCCCACGACCCCGGCGAGGCCGAGCACCGCGGTGACGACGCCGAACGTCCTGCCGAAGGCCGGGTTTCGGAGCATGGCCACCCCCAGCAGGATGTAGCCGGTCGTCAGGAGGATCGTCGCGGCGGTGTCGAACTCGGTGAACATGGCCTGTGTCGTCTGCCATATGAGGGCGAGGGTCGCCTGGTCCTGGGGGCTCGCCGCGGCGCCGTGGTAGAGGTCGGAGATATGCCCATACGCAATCCGCGGGGTCCCTTCCACGGCCAGCACAGCGAGGCCCAGGAGGCTCAGGCCGGTGCCCCAGAGCGCCGGCGCGAGGCTTGACCGGAGAGCCCGGTAAAGAGCGAGGTAGAACGCGACCGCGAACACGGCGCTTATGAGGGTGAAGGTCTCCCCGACGGCGTAGGCCGTTCGGAAGTCCGGGTACTTCTCGACTAAAGCCCGCGGGTCGGCAGGAAGCCGCACGAACCCGAAGAGCGTCACCGCGGTGAGCACCAGGAAGACCGCGGTCAGCACCCCCGCGACACCGCCCCACCGCAGCAGGTCTCTTTCGGCGTCGCTCACCAAGCCGTCATGCCAGCCGCGATGCCCCGGCCGAGGCGTACTGGGACGCCGGAAAGGACCACACCCGGTTCGACGTACCGCGAGGGGTTACAGCCGACGCCGCGAACTGGAGCGGGAGACGGGACTCGAACCCGCTACCTCAACCTTGGGAAGGTCGCGCTCTGCCAGGTGAGCTACTCCCGCTCGTCAGGCCAGTCCGGCCACCGAGTCTACCTACGCCGGATCGTGCGTGCGCAGGCCCTCCAGGAGCCGCACGATGAGATCACCGACCTCCTGCCGGGCCGCCACCGGATCGTCGGCGTCGGCCACGTAGAAGCAGGCCTCGGCGATGGCGCCGGCCAGGAGCAGGGCCAGTGGCCGCAGGGGCTGAGGCTCGATCACGCCACCGCGGATGGCCTTGCGCAGCGCGCCGCGGATGCCGACCGCGCCGTAGCGCATCTCGATGCCGCGCACCGTCTCCCAACCGAGCACCGAGCGGGCATCGTGCAGCGCGATCCGGCGCACGGCGGGGTCCAGCTGGGCGTCGATCATCAGCTGGCAGCCCTGGGTCAGCGAATACCAGTGATCGGGGTCCATGAAGACCGTGACGACCTGGTCGGAGACCTCGCGCTGGACCTGCTCGTAAACGGCCTGGAAGACGTCGGCCTTCCCCCGGAAGTGGTGGTAGAGCGCACCCTTGGTAACGCCGGCGCGGGCTGCGATCTCATCGAGTGAGGTGGCGGCGTAGCCCTCGGCCCCGAACAGGTCCCGGGCGGCCGCCAGAAGCGCGGTGCGGGTCTCTTCGCCCTGCGCCAGCCGGAGATCCTTAGCTTGGTCCTTGACTTCCATACTCTCGGTATGTAGAGTTCCCAACCGACGGTACGGATTCCACCATACCGGCGGTATGTTAGCACGGGAGGAGTGTCATGCCGAAGTACCTGATCGAGCGCGACCTGCCGGGGGCCGGCAAGCTTTCCGCCGAGGAGCTGCGTGGGATCTCGCAGAAGTCGAACCAGGTCCTGGCCGAGCTGGGGCCCGAGATCCGGTGGCTGCAGAGCTACGTGACCGACGACAAGATCTACTGCGTCTACATCGCGCCCGACACCGACGTCATCTACGAGCACGCGCGCTGCGGCGGCTTCCCCGCCAACAAGGTGACCCAGATCGCGCAGGTGATCGACCCCTCTACGGCGGACGTCCCAGTACCCGTCTGACCGTGGACCGCAGCCGGCTGGTGGCGCTGCAGGCGCCGATCAAGGAGCGTTACCGGGAGGATGCGGCGGCGGCGCGGATCACCCTCCGCGCCGCCGGCCGTCTGGACGCGGAGGACGTCGTCTGCTCGGTCGAAACCGGCCGGGCCCTCGTGGAGGCCGGGCTGCACCCGGCAACCGGCGGCGATGGCCTGCACGCCTGCTCCGGGGACATGCTGCTGCAGGCGTTGGTCGCCTGTGCCGGCGTGACGCTGCGCTCGGTCGCGACCGCGCTTGAGCTCAAGGTCGCCGGAACTGTTCGCGCAGAAGGCGACCTCGACTTTCGCGGAACGCTGGGCGTCGACAAGGAGGCGCCGGTCGGCTTTCAGGCCATCCGGCTCTTCTTCGACCTGGAGACCGACGCCCCACCTGACCAGGTCGCCGCGCTCGTCCGTCTGACCGAGCGCTACTGCGTCGTCTTCCAGACCCTGCGCGGAGGAGTTGCCGTGAGCCTCAGCTGTAGTGCTGCTGGCTCGGCCACCACTCCGCCAGGCTGAGGCGCGGCCGGCTGCAGATGAAGATCGGCCTGCCGTACTCCTCGTTGTGGATGCCGTAGGGCATGTCGATGGTCCCCGCCTGCTCGACTGACTCAAACTCCGATTCCAGTTCGGCCCGTGGCACACCGATCGTGATCACGATCTGGGCATCGCCTGGAGGCGGTCCCCACAACCAGTAGCTGAGGTGGCCGCTGTAGGCTGCCGGCAGCCCGAGGCGGGGACCGTACTCGTCGATGGCGCCCGACTCTCCAAAGTTGTCGGCCAGGATCACCGCTCCCGCCCGCTGATCGGCCGGCAATGCTGAATAGACCGCGGAGACCTGCGCGGCCAGGGCCTGCCAGCCGAACATGTCCGCGTAGTCCTTGCGCGCCTTCCAGAGACCGGCGGAGGCCATGGCCTGGGGCGGCAGCACGGGCAGGCCCAGCGGCAGCAACACCAGGGTGCCGGCGACCGCGGCGGCGACGGCCAGGCGCCGGGCCCAGGCCCGATCCAGCAGGTCGGCTGCCGCCACGGCACCGGCGGCGTAGAGCAGGGTGTAGATGGGGCCGGCGTAGTACGACTTGCCGCCTACGACGAGAAAGCCGATCTCGACCACGACGACCGCCCAGAACAGCACGCGAAAGCGGTCATCGCGCCACAGTCGCCACACGCCCAGCACAGCTAGCGGAAGCAGAAGGGGCCCGAAGAGCAGGAGCTGCTCCAGGCCGTAGGCCGAGCGCGGGTCCTGGGCGATGTCCGCCTGGTGGTTGCGCGTGTAGACCAGGCTCGGCCAGCAGTGCTGACCCTGCCAGATGAGGTTGGGCGCAAAGAGCGCCACGGCGATGCCCAGCCCCAGCCAGGGCCAGGGGGTCAGCAGCTGCCGCCGCTCGCGGGTGAGCAGCAGTCCGACCGCGACGCCCGCCCCCAGCATCGAGATCTGGTACTTGGTCTCCAGGCCCAGACCGAAAGCGACGCCGAGTACCGGCCAGATCCGGTGATCGCCGGTGCGCAGCAGCCGGGCCAGCAGAAAGAGCACGGCAGCCCAGCTCAGCTCATCGAAGGTCACGGTCTGGAAGAGCAGATTGGCCCCCAGGAACATCGGTGACAGGAGCGCGGCCAGGGCCGCCAGACCCTGCGTCCGCGCGCCGCCGCCAAGCTCGCGGGCGATGAGGCCGGCCAGGAGCACGATGACCGCCCCGGCCACGGCCGGCGCCAACCGCAAGCCCTCGAGCGAACCCGGAAACAGCCGCTGGTCGACGAAGGCGATGGCCGGCGTCACGGGCGGGAAGTCGACAAAGCCCCAGGCCAGGCGCCGGGCGCAGTCCAGGTAGTACAGCTCGTCGCGCTGGAACCCGTACTGCCAATCGGTCGCCACGTGCGCACCCAATTTGAGTGCCACGGCCGCCAGCAGCCATCGCCAGGCGATGGGTGTCACCGGCGGCGGTTATATCAGGCGGCGGCTTCCGCCTCCGCCGGCGCACTGCGAGCCGCCGCCCGCGGCGTCCGCCGTACCAGGACCAGGCCCGCCAGGACCAGCGCGGCGCCCGCCAGCTTGGCCAGGCCCATGGTCTCGCCGGTTAGGACCACCGAGGCCGCCCCGCCGGCGATCGGGACCAGAAACATGAAGGCATTGGTGCGGGCCACGCCGGCGCGCGCGGTGACCCAGCTCCACAGAGTCCAGGCCACGTACACGGGTCCCACCATGGACCAGGCGAGCACGGCCCAACCGGTCCAGTGGACTCGCGTCCAGTCCTGCGAGAGCAACGCGGGCAGGCAGATCACGAAGATCGGGAGGGCGCCCACCGTCAGCGTCCAGGCCGTGACCGAGGTCGCCGGGTGGCGCGCCAGCAGCGGCTTCAGGATCACGGTGTAGACCGCGTAAAGGGCGGCGGCGGCCAGGCTCAGCAGGTCGCCCAGCCGGGCGCCGGCACCCAGGCGGTCGCCCACGAACACGACCACGCCACCGAAGGCCACCGCCAGGCCGAGTGCCCGCGCCGGACCGATGGGCTCCAAACGCCAGCCCCACAGCAGCAGCGCGCTGAAGACGGGCGCGGCGGCGATCAGCACGGCGTTCGAGAAGGCGGTCGTGAACCCCAGGCCGACGATGGAAATCGTGATGTAGCCCGTGTAGCCCACCAGGCCGGCCGCCAGCACGCGGCCCCAATCCCGGCGCGGCGGCGCCGGCGGCGCGTGGCGGACCACCACCACAGCCCACGCCAGCCCCAGCATGCCCAGGAAGCGCAGCCAGTTGAAGGCGAGCGGCTGGAACTGCTCCAAGCCGATCTTCAAAAAGGCGAAATTGACCCCCCACACGGTCACCACGGCCAGGGCCACGAGGTCTGTGCGCGAGATTCTCATGCGCACGAAACCCCTCGCCGGCCCATGAGGTTGCAGGGCTGCACTGATAGTTGGGCTATCAGATTTCAGGACTAGAAGGCTATAATGTCAGCGGGCATGGGATTCACCCCCAGACAAGCCCAAATCCTGGAGCTGGCTGCCCGGGGACGGTCCGACAAGCAAATCGCGGGGGACCTCGGTCTCTCCGTGCACACGGTGCGCTCCCACCTGCAGCGGCTCTATGAGACTCTGGGCTACGCGAATCGATCCGAGGCGGTGGCGGCCTTCCTTATCGAGCAGGCCGAAGCCACCGCGGTCGAGCCGGCGCCCGACCCTCAGCCGGGCTCCAAACCGCAGCGCCGGGCCCTGGTCGCCGGTCTGGTGGCGGGCGTCACCCTGGCGCTGGCGGGGGCGGCAGCCTGGTCGATGGCGCCGGCCCGGCTGACCAGCTTCCAGGCCACGCCCGCCGCCGCGCGGAATGGGACGGCTCCGCCGGTGGCCGCCGCCTCACCGACGCCGCCCGGGCAAGCATCGGCCGCGGGCGCCCGACCGGCCCCCGGCGCCAGCCCCTCCGCGGCGGCCGCGCCCGCGCCTCCACCAGTGCCGGCGCCGGCGCCGACGGCGCCCATCCAGTTGATCGCCGCGTCCGGCCAGCTCAGCCTGATCAACCAGGAGCGGGCGGCCGCGGGCTTGCCAGCGCTGGCCTGGAACGGCTGCCTGGCGGGGGTCGCGTCGAGTGAGGCTCGGCGCATGGCCCAGCAGGGCTACGTGTCCAGCGCCGACGGCCCCACGGCCGACGCGTCCTGCCGGCTGGGTGCGGTCCCGCCGGCCGAGGAGCTGGGTTACTGGCCGGGCGCCAGCGATTCGCAGATCAACGCGGTCTGGATCGCTGACCCGGTCGTCCGCGCCCGGCTGCTCGGCCCTTACCGGTACGTCGGCGCCTACTGGGCCACCGGGCCGACCGGCGTCGCCTTCGTGGCCTTGGAACTGACGTAGCCGAAAACAACCACGTCGTTTTTCACGCGTTGTGGGGGTTGGTGATCGGTTCCTAGGGTCGAGGCAATGAACAAGATTCGGGTTTCGATCCGCCAAGCGCTCGCTCTACTCGTGCCGGTTATCTGCCTGGGGGTTCCGGCCCTCGCGCCCAGCCCCGCGCTGGCCGCCAACAACAACCAGTCGGGGCTGGTGAACGTCAACGTCCAGGGTGTGACCGTGCAGGCGCCGATCTCGGTCGCCGTGCCGGTCGGTGTCGCCGCCAACGTCTGCGACGTCAACGCCGCGGTCCTCGCGCAACAGGCCGCCACGGGCCCGGCCAGCTGCACCGCGACCAGCAACTCTCAGGCGCTGAGCACGGCCGTCGCGCAGTCGATGACCACCGGCGGCGGCAGCCAGAGCAACAACCAGTCAGGGCTGGTCAACGTCAACGTCCAGGGCCTGACCCTGCAGGCGCCGGTCAGCGTCGCTGTGCCCATCGGCGTGGCCGCCAACGTCTGCGACATCAACGCCGCCGTGCTGGCCAGCCAGAACGGCACCGGCGGGGCCGCCTGCACCGCCACTTCGACCTCGAACGCGCTGACCCAGGCGATCGCGCGCTCACTTATGGCGTGATCTAGAAACCACACTCCTTAGTGGGGGCGGTCGGGCGCATGGCCCCGGCCGCCTCCTCCCGTACCCGGCGCTATCCTTTGCCAGCATCGACGCGAAGTGGATGGCCGTCGCCCGCGGCGACGAACCGGCCGACCTCGTTCTGAAAGGCGGCCGCGTGCTCTCCGTCTTCACCCGGGAGTGGCTCGACGTCGACGTGGCCGTGGCCGGTGGGCACGTGGTGGGGCTGGGCTCTTACGAGGGCCGCCAGACGATCGACGCGGACGGCGCTTACGTGGTGCCCGGCTTCATCGACGCCCACATGCACATCGAGTCGTCGAAGCTGATGTTCGACCAGTTCGCCCGGGCGGTCCTGCCCCAAGGCACGACCGCGGTGGTGGCCGACCCCCACGAGATCGCCAATGTGCTGGGGACCGACGGCATCCACTGGATGCTCGACGTCTGCGCCGCGCTGCCGCTCGACGTCTTCGTGATGGCCTCCTCCTGCGTGCCGGCCTCGCAGTTCGAGTCGCCGCGGCGGCCGCTGGGCACCGGCGACATCGAGAGCCTGCTCCGCCGCCACCGCACGATCGGGATCGCCGAGATGATGAACTTCCCCGGCGTGGTGGCGGGGGCGCCCGCCGAGGTCGAGAAGCTGAGCACGGGCCTTACCGACCACGTCGACGGCCACGCGCCGGGCCTGCGTGGCAAGGCCCTGAACGCCTATCTGGCGGCCGGCATCCACTCCGACCACGAGGCCACCACGGTCGAGGAGGCGCTGGAGAAGCGGCGCCTGGGGATGTGGGTGATGCTGCGCGAAGCCTCCATCGCCCGCAACCTGCGCGACCTGCTGCCACTGGTCCGCGACCACGGCCCCGAGCGCTGCATGTTCTGCACCGACGACCGCGAGCCCAACTTCATCGTCGAGGAGGGTCACATCAACCAGATGGTGCGCGTGGCGGTGGAGGAGGGCATCGCCCCCGAGGTCGCGCTGGTTATGGCGACTCTGCACCCCGCGCAGTACCATCGGCTGTGGCGGCACGGCGCGGTGGCGCCCGGCTACCAGGCCGACCTTCTGCTGCTGGACGACCTGACCTCCTTCCGGCCGCGGTTGGTCTTGAAGCGCGGCGCCGAGCCGGAGTTCCCGGTGATCGAGGTCCCGGAATGGGTTCGTCAGACCGTGCACGTGGCGGAGGTTGACGCGACGGCGTTCGAGGTGCGCGGCGAAGGCCACGTCCGCGTCATCCGCGTCGTTCCGGGCCAGCTCCTGACCGGCTGCGAGGTCGTGGAGCCCGCACGCCGCGACGGGCTGCTGGTCAGCGATCCCGCCCGCGACCTGGTCAAGATCGCCGTGGTCGAGCGCCACCACGCCACCGGCCGCGTCGGAGTCGGGTTCGCCACCGCGGTCGGGCTGCAGCGCGGGGCCTACGCCAGCACGGTCGCCCATGACGCCCACAACATCGTGGTACTGGGCGTCGACGAAGAGTCGATCGCGGCCTGCGTGCGCCGCCTGGCCGAGATCGGCGGCGGCGTGGTGGTGGCGGACGGGGGCCGGGTGGTCGACGAGCTGCCGCTGCCGGTGGCGGGGCTCATGAGCGACCGGCCGCTGGCCGAGGTCGACCGCCGCCTGGCCGCCCTGGAGGCGCGCCTCCGGGAGATGGGCGTGACCATGGCTGCGCCTTTCATGTGCCTCAGCTTCCTGGCGCTGTCGGTCATCCCTGAGCTCAAGATCACCGACCGCGGCCTGGTCGACGTGGGCAGCTTCAAGCTCGTCCCTCTTACCATCCCCTGATGGAAGTCACCTCTCCGCGCTCGCTGGCGGACGCCCTGGAGGAGCTGGCGGCGGAGCCCGGCGCGGTGCCCCTGGCGGGGGGGACCGACCTCATGGTGGCGGTCAACTTCGGGCGCGAGCGGCCGGCGCGGGTGCTGGCGCTGCGGCGGGTCGAGGAGCTGCGCGAGTTGAGCTTGAACGGCCGCGTGAGGTGCGGCGCCGGAGTCACCTACACGCGGCTGCTGGAAGCCGTCCGGGATCCGGCGATGGTGCAGGCGGCACGCACGGTGGGCTCGCCACAGATTCGCAACGCGGGCACCCTGGGCGGCAACCTGGGGACCTGCTCCCCGGCCGGCGACACGCTGCCGGTGCTGGCCGCCCTCGACGCGGACGTGGTCCTGCGTTCGGCCGCCGGCGGCGAGCGCCGCCTCAAGCTGGGCGAGTGGATGCGCCGCCCTAAGAAGTCGGCCCGGCACCCTGAGGAGCTGGTGGTGGCCGCCGAGTGGGACGCCGCCGGGCCCGCCCAGGCCTTCCTCAAGGCGGGCACGCGCAACGCGATGGTGATCGCGGTCGCCAACCTGGCGCTGGTGGTCGATCGGATCCGGCGCCGGGTCGGCGTGGCCACGGGCTCGGTGGGGCCGACCATCGTGCGGGCTTCGGCGGCGGAGGAGTTCGCGCGGGAGCTCTTCACAGAGGCCGGCTGGGACCGTCCGCACCAGCCTTCGCCCGCCGCCGCCGAGCGCTTCGGGCAGCTCTGCGCCGAGGCGGCGGCGCCCATCGACGACGTCCGCGGCACCGCCGCCTACCGCCGCCACATGGTCGCGGTGATGGCGCGCCGGGCCCTGGCCAGGACCGCCTCCACGATCTGATGCGGGTATCCCTGGAGGTGAACGGCCGCCCCCTGGCGGCGGACGTCTGGGAGGGGGAGTCGCTGCTCTACATGCTGCGCGAGCGGCTGGGGCTCTGGGGCAGCAAGAACGCGTGCGAGCAGGGCGAGTGCGGGTCCTGCAGCGTGCTCCTCGACGGCGACCTGGTCTGCGCCTGCCTGGTGCTGGCCGCCGCCGCGGACGGTGCGCAAATCCGCACCGTGGAGGGGATGGCCGACGACCGCATCGGCCGCGCCGTGCAGCAGGCGATGGTCGAGGCCGGGGGCGTCCAGTGCGGGTTCTGCACCCCGGGCTTCGTGGTCTCGATCGCCGACCTGCTTAGCCGCGATCCGCACCCCGACGAGCTGGCGGTGCGGGAGGCGCTGGCCGGCAACATCTGCCGCTGCACCGGCTATGTGCGCATCTTCGAAGCAGTGCAGAAGGCCGCTGCAAGCTTGTGAAACTGCTGGTCAGCGGCGCCGTCGACGGCCGCTGGGTGCTGGCCGAGGACGGCGCCATCGCGGAGACCGGCACCGGCGCGGCGCCGGCCGCCGAGAGCACGCTCGACGCCACCGGCTGCCTCGTGCTGCCGGGCCTCGTCAACTGCCACGACCACATGTACCAGCAGGCGACGCGTGGATACGCGGCCGGACAGGGACTGTTCGGCTGGCTGGCCGAGCTCTACCCGGTCTGGGCGCGGCTCGACGCCGGCACCGTGCGGGCGGCGGCTCGGGCCGCCATCGCCCGCCTCCTCCTCAGCGGCTGCACGCTCACCACGGACCACCACTACGTGTTTCCGCGCGGCCAGGCCGGGATCTTCGAGGCGCTGGTCGAGGCCGCGGCCGAGCTGGGGATCCGCTTCCAGCCCTGCCGTGGATCGATGTCGCTGGGACACTCGGCGGGCGGCCTGCCGCCGGACGAGGTGGTCGAGGACCACGACGCCATCCTGGCCGACAGCGAGCGGGTCATCGCCGCCTTCCACGACCCCGGCCCGGGCTCCATGTGCAGGGTCTCGGTGGCGCCCTGCTCGCCCTTCTCGGTCACGCCCGAGCTGATGCGGGATTCGGCGCTGCTGGCGCGCCGGCACGGCCTCCGCCTGCACACGCACCTCGCGGAGACCGTCGACGAGGAGGAGTTCTGCCTGGAGAAGTTCGGCAAGCGCCCGGTCGAGCTGCTGGAGGAGCTGGAGTGGGTGGGCGCCGACGTCTGGCTGGCGCACGGCGTGCACTTCTCACGGGCCGAGATCGAACGCCTGGGAGGCTCGCGCACCGGCGTGGCGCACTGCCCGTCCTCCAATCTGCGCCTGGGCGCGGGCGCCTGCCCGCTGACCGACCTGTTGGCCGCGGGCGTGCGGGTGGGCCTGGGCGTCGACGGGGCGGCCAGCAACGAGGACTACCACCTGGCTGGCGAGGTGCGGCAGGCGCTGCTCCTGGCCCGCCTCCGCGGCGGTGCCGGCGCGCTCGATGCGGAGGCGGCGTGGCGGCTGGCCTCGGCAGGCGGGGCGGAATGCCTGGGCTGGCCCGAGGTGGGCGCCATCGAGCCCGGCCGGCGCGCGGACCTGGCTCTGTTCAGGGTCGACGACCTCAACCACGCCGGCATCGAAGATCCCCTGACGGCGCTGGCCCTGGCGCCCCCGGCGCGCGCCCAGGCCGTGGTCGTCGAGGGGCGCGTGGTGGTGGTGGAGGGAAGGCTGCTCACCGCCGACGAGGAGGAGCTGGCCGCCGATCTGCGCCAGGCCTCGGACCGGCTGCGGACGGCGGCCTGATGCTGGGGCTGCCGCGCACCCGGGGCGTGATCGGCGAATCGGTGCCGCGGCCGGACGCGCCCGCCAAGGTGCGCGGCGCCTTTGACTTCGCCTCCGACCTGCACGCCGAGGACATGCTCTACGGGCGCACCGTGCGCTCCCCGCACCCCCACGCCGTGGTGCGTCGGATCGAGACCTCGGCGGCCGCCGCCATGCCGGGCGTGCGCTGCGTGCTGACCGCCGCCGACCTTCCGGGAAAGCCGTACTACGGCCTGGACAAGGTTCGGGACCAGCCGGTCCTGGTCGGCGTGGGGGAGACCGTGCGCTACGCCGGCGAGGCGATTGCTCTGGTGGCGGCCGACCATCCCGAGCAGGCACGAGCGGCGGCGGCGGCGGTGCAGGTCGAGTACGAGGTCCTGGAACCGCTCACCGACCCGGTGCAAGCGCTGATCGAAGGCCAGACGCTGCGCAACCTGGTGATCCGGCGCGGCAACCCGGATGCCGGCGCGGACGTCGTGGTCAAGGGGTTCTACGAGGTCGGTCAGCAGGACCAGGCGCCGCTGGGCCCGGAGGCCGGCCTGGCGATCCCGGACGGGGAGGGCGGCGTGGACCTCTGGGTCGCCACCCAGGCCCTCCACGTCGACCTCCGCCAGGTTGCGGACGCTCTGGCGCTGCCACCCGAGAAATGTCGGATCCGGCTGGCCGGCGTGGGCGGCGCCTTCGGCGCCCGCGAGGACCTGTCGATGCAGATCCACGGCTGCCTGCTCGCCCTGCGCACCGGCCGCCCCGTGAAGATGTGGTACGGCCGCGACGAGTCCTTCGTCGGCCACGTGCACCGGCACCCCGCCTGGATGTGGTACGAGCACGGGGCCGACCGGGAGGGCAACCTGGTCTTTGTACGGGCGACCATCGTGCTCGACGGGGGCGCGTACGCCTCTTCTTCGCACGCGGTCGTCGCCAACGCGGCCATCTTCGGCTGCGGTCCCTACCGGGTTCCCAACGTGCTCATGTGGTGCGGCGCCGCGCGCACCAACCACGTGCCCAACGGCGCCATGCGCGGGTTCGGTGCGGTGCAGTCCTGCTTCGCCCACGAGTCGCAGATGGACCGCCTGGCGACGGCGGTCGGGATCTCACCGCTGGAGATCCGGCTGCGCAACGCGATGCGCTCCGGCGACCGCCTGATCACCGGGCAGGTGGTGAGCGGCGCGGCGCCGGTGGCCGATCTGATCCGGCGCTGCGCCGAGCTGCCCCTGCCGCCGCCGCCGGCTGACCGCATGGCGCTGCCCGGCGGCGCCGGCAACCTGGCCGAGGCCGCCGACGTCAAGCGTGCCGAGGGCTGGGCTATCGGCTATAAGAACATCGCTTACTCGGAGGGCTCGGACGACTACGCGACCGCGCGGGTGCGCCTGGAGCGCCGCAACGGGCACGCCGTGGCCCTGGTCAAGACCGCAGCCGCCGAGGTGGGGCAGGGGCTGGTCACCATCTGCCAGCAGATCGCGCGCACGGAGCTGGGCGTCGAGGAGGTGGAGCTGCTGCCGGCGGACACCCTGATCGGCGACGCCGGCTCCTCCTCCGCGTCGCGCCAGACCTGGATGACCGGCGGCGCGGTGCGCGAGGCGGCGCGGCTGGTGGCTGGCGAGCTGCTGCGGCGGGCGGGGCCCCCCGGGCGCGGGCTGGCCGGGGGCCACGTCGTGGACGACGAGGGCGCGCCGCTGGCGCCGATCGCGCTGCTGCTGGACGAGCCCATCGAGCGCGAGTTCGAGCACCACCACCGGCGCACGGGCAAGCTGGACGAGCACGGACAGGGCGACGCGCACGTCTCCTTCATGTTCGTGGCACAGCGTGCGGTGGTCGACGTCGACCCCGAGGCGGGCCTGGCCCGGGTCGCCCAGGTGGCCACCGTCCAGGACGTCGGCCTGGCCCTCAACCCGCTGCAGGTGCACGGCCAGATCGAAGGCGCCGTGGCGCAGGGCGTCGGCCTGGCCACCATGGAGGAGATCCAGACCCGCGACGGCGTGATCCGCAACGCCTCCTTCACGGACTACCTGCTGCCGACGGCGCTGGATATGCCCGAGGTCGTGTCGGAGCTGGTCGAGGAGGCCGAGCCGGACGCGCCCTACGGGGCCAAGGGCGTGGGGGAGCCGCCGCTGATCTCATCGCCGGCGGCGATCTGCGCCGCCATGCGTGCCGCGTCCGGCCGCGAGCTGTGCCGGATCCCGGTGCGCCCGGAGGAGCTGGCGGGCATCAGCGAGACGAAGCCGCCCCGCCAGCTGACTCCGGGACAGCCGCCGGCCTAGGCCGGACGGCCTGGCATCAAGCCCAGCTGCAGCAGCATGCCCAGCTGATCGGGGACGCCCCAGTGCTCGACCAGCTTGCCGTCCCGGAAGCGCACGGTGTCAAAGACGTCGATGCGCATGCTGCGGCCGGTGGGGGGCCGGCCCATGATCGACCCGGTGTTGACGCCGGTGGCGACGTTGCGCGCCCAGACCAGGCCACCGGCCTCGGCGACGTCCGCGACCTCGACGCGGAAGTCGGAAAACCAGGTGTGCAGGGTGTTGATCGTCTCCTTGACGCCCTCACGACCGGGCTTCAGCCCGCGCTGATGTTCGCGCGCGTCTTCTGCCACCAGCTCGTCGACCACTTCCAGCCGGCGCTGGCTGAAGCCCTCGTCGATCAGCCGCCGAAACGCTGCCTCGTTGCTCATCACGCACTCCTCCCAAGAAAATAGAGTTGGACTCTAATAATAGAGTTGTACTCTAATTGGCGCGTGAGCGTCAAGCCTTCACGGCAGGTCGAGCGGGCGGCCGCCACCAGGCGCCGAATCGCCGCGGCGGCACGGGGTCTGTTCGCCAGCCAGGGCTACACCGCCACGACGCTGGCTCAGGTAGCCGAGGCCGCCGGCGTCGCCGTGCAGACCGTGTATGCGGTCTACGGCTCCAAGGCCGGGATCCTGCGCGCCCTACGCGAGGGGCTGGCCAGCCATGCCGAGGCCGACGCCCTATACGAGCGTGCGGTGGCGGAGGCCGATCCCGGTCGCAAGGCGGCGCTGATGGCCGAATCCTTGCGCCGTCGCTGGGAGGACGGGCACGACATCGTTGCGATTCACGAGGACGCCGGCCGCAGCGACCCGAGCATCAGGCAGGAGACCGACCAGCTGCTGGAGCGCCGGCGGCGGGCCTTCGCGCGGCTGACCCGCGATCAGCGCGCGGTGGCGCTCGTCGACGCCCTGACGCTGCCTCAGGTTTACGAAACCCTGGTCAGCCACCACGGGTGGACGCCGGCTGCTTATGAAGCCTGGCTGGCGCAGGCTCTGGAGCAGGTCCTGAGCGGTCGCCACCCGGCCTAGGCAGGCGCAGCCAGAAGGCCAGCAGCACGATCAGGGCCGAGCCCACGCCCACCGGGGCGAAGGCGGTGGCCGACAGCCCGGTGGCGTCCCAGACGGTGCCTCCCAGCAGCGGTCCCAGGAAGGAGCAGGCGTAGGTGATCGTGAAGATGCCGGCCGAGAGCCGGTGCTCGTCGTGCTGGGCCGCCAGCAGGGGCGGGATGGCCAGCGTCAGCACCAGGACGGCGGCGGCCATGAACCCGAACACGGCGGCGCAGACGACGACGGCGGCGGCGCCGGGGAGGGCCAGGAAGCCGGCCAGCGCCAGCACGCCCAGCACCCCCGAGACCAGGAAGGGCCAGCGCCGGCCGATCACCCGCGAGGCTCCGGCGCCGATCAGGATCGAGGCCGGGATCTGGCCCGCGTTGAGCGCCGTGATGGCCGCCGGCACCAGCTCCGGCCGCCCGGTGGCGTGGAGGTAGTCCGGGATGAAGGCGTTGGAGCCCCAGTAGATGGCCGAGGCCGACCCGAAGATCAGGCCCAGCAGCCAGACCTGGCGATCGCGCCAGTCGGGCCACCAGCGGGCGGCCGGCGCGGCGGCGTCACGGGCCAGGTGCGGCGTCCCCAGCGCCACCACCGCCGCCGTGGCCAGGACCGGGAGCGACCAGGCGGCCAGCGCCGGCTCCCAGCGGCCGGCGGTCAGGCGCAGCACCAGCGGGACCGTCAGCGCCGCCGCGATGATCTCGCCCATCAGGAGCCCGTTGGCATAGGTCGCGGTGGCCAGCCCGATGTTGCGCGGGAGCCACTGCCGGGCCAGAGAGGGAAAGGCGGGCTGGATGACCGCGATGCCCAGGGCCATCAGGAAGGTCATCGCGAGCAGGAGCGCGACGCTGGGACCCACGCCGCGCAGCGCCCCCGCCCCGGCCATCAGGAGGAGGCCTGCGATCAGCGCGCGGCGGGCGCCGATGCGCGCGATCAGCAGGCTGCCCGGGATGGCGAAGAGGGCCAGCATGAAGGGCGTCATCCCGGTCAGCACCCCGATCGCCTTCTCATTCATGGCCAGGTCGCGGTGGATGAGCGGGATCAGCGGGGGCACGCAGAGCACGGTCATGCGCAGGTCGGCCCCGGCCACCCAGAGGAGGACGAGCCGGCTACGGCTGTCGGGCGCCGCTGATGGCCTCCAGCGCGGCCGGGTTCTCGAGCGAGGAGAGGTCGCCCGGCTCCAGGCCCAGGTAAACCGCCTTGACGACCCGGCGCAGGATCTTGGCGTTGCGGGTCTTGGGGAGGTCGGCCACGAACTCGACCGACTTCGGCCGCAGCGGCTTGCCGAGTGCGGCCGCGACCATGTCCTTCAGCTGCTCGGCAAGCTCCGTGCTCGGTGTTTGACCGGCGCGGAGCACCACGAAGCAGACCAGCGCCTCGCCCTTGAGCTCGTCGGGAACCCCGACCGCCGCCGACTCGGCCACCGCCCGGTGGCCGACCAGGACCGACTCCACCTCGGCGGGCCCCAGTCGCTTACCGGCGACCTTGATGGTGTCATCGGAACGACCGAGCACGTACCAGAGGCCGTCGTCCGCGACGTACGCCCAGTCGCCGTGCACCCAGACTCCGGGGAAGCGCGACCAGTAGGCCGCCAGGTAGCGCTCGTCGTCGTGCCAGAAGCCGCGCGTCATGCCCGGCCAGGGCGCCTTGATCGCCAGTTCGCCGACCTCGCCGCGCAGGCTCTGGCCCTGCTCGTCGAGGACGTCGGCGGCCATCCCGGGGAGCGGGCCCGCGAAGGAGCAGGGGCGCAGCTTGCTGATCACGTTGCCGCAGAGGATGCCGCCCGAGATCTCGGTGCCGCCGGTGTAGTTGACGACCGGCAGCCGGCCCCCGCCGATCTTCTCGAAGTACCACTTGAAGGGCTCGGGGTTCCAGGGCTCGCCGGTGCCTCCGAGGACCCGAAGGCTGCTCAGGTCATGCTGGCCCGGAGGCTCGTCGCCATGGGCCATCAGGCCGCGGACCAGGGTGGGGGAGACGCCCAGGATGGTGACGCCGTGGTCGGCCACCATTCGCCACAAGCGGTCGGGGCCGGGGGTGTCGGGCGTGCCCTCGTAGAGGACCATGGTGCCCCCGTGCAGGAGGCTGCCCAGGATCAGCCAGGGCCCCATCATCCAGCCGATATCCGTGTACCAGAAGAGGACGTCGCCGGCGCCCATGTCGAAGCCGTGCGCCAGGTCCTGGGCGGCTTTGATGGGAAAGCCGCCGTGCGCGTGGACGGCGCCCTTGGGCCGGCCGGTGGTGCCCGAGGTGTAGATGATCATCAGCGGGTCCTCGGGATCGAGGCGGGCCGTGTGCATCTCCTCCGGCTCGTCTTCGACGAGGACGTCCCAGGTGCGGTCCCGGCCGTGGGTCCAGGGGATCTCGCGCCCGATCCGGCGGTGCACGATGCAGTGCTGGACGGTCTCGGCGTCGACCAGGGCGCGGTCGGCGACCTCCTTCATGGGCACCACCTGCCCCCGCCGGTAGAAGCCGTCGGCGCAGACCAGGACCTTGGCTCCGCCGTCGTTCAGGCGGCTGCTGATGGCGCCGGGTCCGTAGCCGCTGAAGAGCGGGATGTAGACGGCGCCCAGCTTGGCGCAGGCCAGGAGCGCGATCGCGACCTCGGGCGTGAGCGGCATGAAGAGGCCGACGCGGTCGCCTTTTTCGACACCCAGGCGCTTGAGCGCGCTCGCGAAGCGGCAGACCTCGGCGTTGAGCTGCGCGTAAGTGAGGCGGCGGACCTCACCGTCCTCGCCCTCCCAGATCAGCGCCAGCTTGGCGCCGAGGCCTCTCTCCAGTTGGCGGTCGAGGCAGGAGGCCACGATGTTGAGCTTGCCGCCGATCCACCACCTGGCCCAGGGCACGCCCTGGGAGACGTCGACCACCTGCTCGTAGCCCCGGTAGAAGTGGATGCCGAGGTCGTGGACCATGGCGTCCCAGAACCACGCGTAGTCGCGGCGCGAGCGCTCGACCAGGTCTGCGAAAGAGCCGATCTGGTGGCGCCGCATGAACTGGTGCAACCGGCTGCGCTCGACGACCTCGGGAGTCGGCTCCCAGATCACGTCGCCGATCACGACCGGCTGCATCGCGTTCGATTCTAGGGACGGCCCTTCACCGACTCCGCGATGTGCGCCGCCTCCCGGCTCAGCTCCCAATAGTTGTTCCAGGCCACCCGCATCACGGCCAGCGCCGCCGGGACGTTACGGTGGGCCTTGACCGCCCGGCAGGCATGGAAGTTGGCGTAGGCCCAGCGGTCGAAGGAGCGCTCTACGGCGGCCTCGATGAGCTCCAGCCAGGACGCCTGGCGGTCGGCGCCCGGGTGGGGCGGCAGCACCAGCAGCTTCCACTCGATTCCGGGCCGGATGGGCGTGACCGCTGGCATCCCCGCCGGCCGGCCCGGGTGCGCGCCCGAATCGGGCCTCCGCGGATTGGCCGCCATCAGCCGCTGCTGAAGCGCGAAGACCAGGTTGTGGGCGGTGCGCACGGACGTCGGGAGGTTGGGGTCGGCGCGGCCGGCCCGCAGCTGGAACGCCCAAAGTCCACGGCGCAGCGGGTCGGGCAGCTCGCGCCGGCCGTGCAGCCGCAGCAGCTCGATCTCACCCAGGAGGTCGTCTGACTCGCGGAGCAATTGGCGCCGATGGTGCTCGGCGGAGCGGGGGTCGAGGTCGCGGGCGGCGAGCACGGCCGGACCATAGGCGGGTGGCCGGCCGTTGTAAATGCCATCTTTACAAGCAGGCTTTGGCGGCCCGTCTTAACAGGTAGGGTTGACGCGCGTTCGGGGCCGCTCCTAAGGTCGCGGCGTGCTCCGGAAATGGCTGGTGGCGGCGGCCGCGCTGGGCGCCGGCGGGCTGGTGACGGTGACCCTGATCGCCTACACCAGCGCGCAGGCGCGCGCCCAGGACCAGGTCTATGTCGCGCTGCGCGATCTGTCCGCCGGATCGCCGCTTACGCCGGACGTCTTGCGCGTCGACCTGGTGCGCCTGGACGCCGATCGCGGCGCGGTGCTGGGTCCGACCGCGGCGCACCTGGTGTTCGCCTCGCGCGCGGCCCACGACCTCGTCGCCGGCCAACTGCTCCAGCGCGGCGACCTGGCGGGATCCGACGCCGGCCCCGACCGCCGCCGCGTGCTGATACCGGTCAAGGACCCGCCCCCGGTCAGCGCGGGCGACCGGGTCGACCTCCTGCTGCTGTCGGGGGGCGCGGTGACGCCCTTCGTCTTCAACCTCGAGGTGGTGGGCGCCCAGTCGGGCGGGCTGGTCGTCAGTGCACCTTCGCGGGCGGCCAGCGCGCTGGTCTGGGCCGCCGAGGGCGGCCACCTGGTGGCCGTGGTCGCCGACCCGGGCGCCCGGCACGGCGAGGAAACGGCCGTCGGCTCGCTCGACCAGGCCCAGGCGGCGATCGGGCCATGAGCGGCGTGGTCTCTGTGAGCGGCGCCAAGGGCAGTCCCGGCGTGAGCTTCGTGGCGGCCGGCTTGGCGCGGCGGCTGGCCGAAGGCGCGGTCGACGTGCTGGCCCTCGACGCCGACGCCGAGGACGGCGCCCTGGCCCTCGCCCTGGGGCTGGCCGAGGGCGAGGGTGGTGCCGCGCTGGCACGGTCGGCCGCGCTGGGCGTGATCACGCCCGAGGTGCTGCGCCGGGCGGCGGTGCCCGCCGGTAGACGGCTGTGGCTGCTGGAATGCCAGCCGGCGCCCGACCTGGACGCGGCCGCGCTGCTGGCGGCGGCCGACGCGGCGGGCTTTGGAGCCGTGGTGGTGGATCTCGGCCATCTGCCCGGGCTGCTGCAGCGCGGGCTCGCGGCAGCCTCGACTTGGCTGGCCTGGGTGGTCCTTCCGGATCGCCTGGGTCTTGACCGCGCGGATCGTCTGCTGGCGGCGCCTCCGCTGCGCGCGGCCAGCGCCGGCCTGGTCTTCAACCGCATCGGCCGCGGCACCCTCAAGGGCGCGGAGCCGGTGCTCGCCGAGCGGCACCGGCTGCCCATCCTGGCTCGGCTCCCCGAAGGCGCCCGCGCGGCGCGCAAGCCGCTGGCCGAGCTGGCACGCACCGTGGCGCCGGCGGCAGCTCCGGCGGTGGCGGCCTGGCCGTGAGCCTCGAACTGGTGGAGGAGCGCGTGCGCCGGCGGGTCGAAGCCGAGCTGGCCGAGCGGCTGAGCCGCCGCGAGACGCCGCGCCTGGGCCTGGACGACCAGGAGTGGGTCTACCAGCTGGTGGGACGTGCGGTGGCCGAGGAGCACGAGCGCGGCCAGGCCCTGGAAGCCGCTCAAGGCCAGGAGCTGTGGCGGCGCGTCTTCGGTTCGGTCACGCCTCTGGGGCCGCTCGCCGAGCACCTCGCCGATCCGACCGTCGAGGAGGTGCGCATCAACGGCACCGCGGCCTGCTTCGTGCTCCGCGAAGGCCGCCGGCAGGCGGTGCCGCCACCCTTCACCCAGGAGTCGGCTTTGGTCGACCTCGTCCACTGGTACACCGACGGCGCGGGGGCGGCCCGCCTCGACCGGGCCAGCCCGACGGTCACCCTCACCCTGCCGGACGGGAGCCGCCTGCATGCCGCGCTCTCGCCGCCGGCCCGGCCGCTGAGCGTGACCATCCGCCGGCATCCGGTCGGCCGCTTCCGCGATCTCGCGCAGCTGGCGGCCAGCGGCTTCCTGCCCGCGGGCCTGGCCCCATTCCTCGAAGCGGCGGTGCGGGCGCGGCTCAACATCCTGGTCGCGGGCGGGACGGGGTCCGGGAAGACGACCTTCATGCGCGTGCTGTGCCGGCTTATCCCCGAGCCGGAGCGCGTGGTCACGATCGAGGACCAGGCCGAGCTGCACCTCTGGCGCGAGCTCGCCGACTGCGTGTCGCTCGAAGCTCGCCCCGCCAACGCCGAGGGCCGCGGCGCGATCGGGATCCAGATGCTGGTGCACGAGGCGCTGCGCATGTCCCCCGACCGGATCGTGATCGGCGAGGTCCGGGGCGGGGAGGCGCTCGACCTGCTGGATGCAATGAACACCGGGCACCCCGGCAGCGTCTGCACCCTGCACTCGGACAGTCCCCGAGAGACGCTGCCTCGGCTGGCCCGCCTGGCCCTGCGCAGCCCGTATGCGCCGCGGCCCGAGTCGGTGGTGGGCGAGGTCGCGCGCACCGTCGACCTGGTCATCCAGCTGGCGGTGCACTCGGTGGAGGGCGCGCGCCGGCGCCGGCTGGAGTCGATCGGGTACGTGGCGGGTGTGGAAGCCGGGCAGCCGGTAGTCGACGAGCTCCTGCGGGTGGAGTCCGGCCGCTGGCGGCGGGTCGGCAGTCCCGCGTCGATGCCGGGGCGGGTGCTCGACAAGCTGGCCGCGGCCGGCTATGGCCTCGACCTGCTGGATGGGCTCGATGGCTGAGGTCCTGGCCGCTCTGGCGGGCGCCTGCACGACGGTCGCGATCCTGGCGATGACCGACACGCGACCGCCGGTGCCCTGGCTGGCCGGCCTGCTCGATGGGGAGGTGGCGCGGGCGGCAGCGTTGTGGGGGCCAGGCGTCGATTGGCGCCTGCCGCTCGTGCTGCAGCTGGCCGCAGGGGTAGCGGCCGGCCTCACGGCGGGCGGACTTACCGCCCTTCCGGTGCTGGCCGCCGCGGGCGGGGTGCTCGGCCTGGCCTCGACCCGGATGGCTCTGGGCGTCGCCTTGCGCGGCCGGGTGCGCGCCCGCCAGGACGCGGTGCTGGAATCGGTGCGGACGCTGCGCGGACTGCTGGAGGCCGGCGGCGTCGGCGTGCAGCAGGGTCTGACCGTGCTCGCGGAGCGGGGTCCGCGGCCGCTGCGCGAGGAGTTTCGGGCCCTGGTCGCGGCCGGCGCCGCGGGGCGCCAGCCGGCCGCCTGGGCGCGCGCCCGGACGCGCGTGGACGATCCCCTCTTCGACCTGCTGTCGGCGGCGGTGCTGGTCCAGCGGCCGGGCGGCGGCGCCTTGGGGCCGCTCTTCGCCGACCTCGAGGAGTCGGTGGCGGCGATCCATGAGGTCACCCGCGAAGCCGAAGCGCTCCAGGTCCAGGCCCGGTCGGCGGCGGCGGTGATCGTGCTGCTGCCCGTTGTCTTCCTGCTGGTCCTCTCGGCCTTGCGGTCGCCCTACCTCGACGCCTATCACCGGCTGGGCGGCGCTTTGTTTTTGGCCGGGGCCCTGACCGTGATCGGCCTCAGCTACCTCTGGATGCAGCGCTGGCTCCGGCTGCCCGGGGAACCGAGGCTGGCGGTGGCCGAGTAGATGCTGAGCACCGCCGCGGCACTGGCCGCGGGCTGCTGCCTGGCGCTGGCGGTCGCCGAACTGGCGGGGGCGGCGCCAGTGCCCGAGGCTGTGTCCTGGCTGCGCCGGCGCCGGCTGGTCACGGCCACGCCCCAGCTCACGGTGCTGAGGGCCTGGCAAGCGCACCCGGTGACGGTGGGCGCGCGCCAGCGCCTGGAGCTGGCACTGGAGCGCGCGGGGCGGTCGGAGACCTCGCAGCGCTTCCTGGTGCTCTGGGCCGCCGGCGCTCTGGCGCCGGCGGTGGCGCTGGCCGGCGCGGGCGCCTTGAGCGACCCGCTCACCACCGGGTTGCTGGGGGCGCTTGGCCTGGCGGGTGGTGCCGGGGCCATGTGGATGCGGCTGCTGCGGGCCGGCCGGGCCCGCCGCCGCCGGCTGCTGGCCGAGCTGGCGCCGACGCTGGAGCTCATGTCGCTGGAGCTGAGCGGCGGCAACAGCCCTCATGGGGCCATCGCTGCGGTCACGGCCCGTACCGACGGCGAGCTCAGCCGCGAGCTGCGGCGGCTGCTGGCGGCCTCCTCGGTCAGCAGCGCCGCCAGCTTCGAAACCCGGCTGGCGACGCTGGCCGAGCGGCTCGACCTCGGCCCGCTGGGCGGTCTGGCCGCCGTGATGGCGACCAGCCGTGACTACGGGTCCGGGGTCGGCCAGGGCGTGCGCGCCCTGGCCGTAGATCTGCGCCGGGCCCAGCGCCGGGAGGTCATCGCCAGCAGCCGGCGGGCCCTCACCCGCGTGCTTTTGCCCGCGGGCGTGGGCGTGATGCTGCCCTTCATGGCCATCCTGCTGTTCCCGGCGGTCAGCACTTTGGCAGAGACCTTTCGATGAGGTCGCAGCGCGGCCAGGCTCTGGCCGAGTTCGCGTTGGGCTGGCCGGTGCTGCTGCTGGCGGTGCTGGGCGCGGTCGAGCTGGGCATCTGGTCGGCCGAGGCCTTCGCCGCCCGGTCCGCCGCGGTGAGCGGCGCCCGGGCGGGGGCGGTCGCCGGCGGCGGGGCCGGCGCCGCCTCCACGGTGGCCATGGCGGCGCTCCGGCCCAGCCTGACCGGAGCCCCCCTCACCGCCTGGTGTCCCGGCCCCG